>JBBQZF010000270.1:0-3641 GCA_038208015.1 Gemmatimonadales bacterium | reverse complement strand
GACGTCCGCCTCCGTGACCACGACGATGCCACTTTCGAGAATGGTAGTTGCGGGGGCATGAGGAACGAATGCCGAGGTATCGGGGGTGGTCGCGTCAGAGCATGCCGTAAGGGCAATGACGGCTGAGGCGAGTAGTGCTTTTTTCAAAGCTATTCTCCTGAAAAGTGGGTAAAGGGGCAGGGCGCAATGAGATCATATCGAGGGCTACTGACACTCCCTTCCCGAGCTTGGCCCAATCCCAGGATGTGGACATTAGAGGTCCCACGTCAAACGGCCGTCAAAACAGCTCAGCCGGCTGGCAGTGGCCAAGCCTTCCGAGGGATTCCCCGGCGGGAGCGCTCTGGCTTGAAATGTCCCTACTAAATAGGCATAGTTCAGTATGACCCGAGCCCAGTTTGCTGCCGCCGTTCGCGCGGACGAGAAGTGGGTCGAGAACGCGGGCAGGCTGCTCGAGCGCCGGTTCCGGCGTACGCGTGAGGAATCCCGCTGGCTCGGCCTCGTGAGCGTTCTCAGCCGGGAGATCGGCATGACGCTCGATCGTGCCGCTCGCCTGGCGGACGAAGCGATCGCGCACCCGTACACCGAAGGTACGGTTGTCGTCGGCCAGTCCCAAGGTGGAGTCGCCGCCGTGTCGATTGACATCGGCCGGTATCATTCTGCGTGGGCCGCCGCGCTCTCGGCCGCCATTGAGAACGGCGGTGCGCGCCGGCGGGGCAGGCCGAGGTCAGGCTTGAGCAAGGAGGCACTCGAGCGAGCGGCGGACTACGGCGTCGACATCGATCTCCTGCGCGCGGGACTTCGCATGACGGTGGGCGAGCGCCTGCAGCAGCTCGAGGAGAATGCACGGTTCATCTCTGCAATTCGCCCCGCAGGACGGAGCGGCGCATGAGCTTCGCATCGATGCTCGGCGGGCTGCGTGAGCATGAAATCAGATTCGTCGTGGTGGGAGGGCTGGCTGCCACCGCTCATGGATCACGCCGCGTGACAGACGATCTCGATATCTGCTACGACGCGGGCAAGACCAACATCACGCGACTGGCTGAATTGTTATCGTTGTGGAAGGCGTACCCGCGAGGCATCGAAACCGGATTGCCTTTCTTCATGGATGAGCGGCAGTTCCGGACGACTCCCGTGATGACGCTGACGACAAAGGAAGGTTTTCTCGATGTACTGGATGTTGTAAGAGGTGTTGGCGGCTACGTAGAGTGCAGCGAGCGCTCGACGGCCGTAGCGGCTTTCGGCATCAAATTCAGGGTGCTCGATTTGCCCGCTTTGATCGATGCGAAAAAGGCGGCGGGGCGGCCGAAAGACATCGACCAGCTGCCGGAGCTGGAAGCTCTTCTAGCCCTTCAATCCGGGGAATGATCCCATCACGCGACTTGCGTACGCGCCCGCCCGCCCGGCCGCGAAGCCGCAGGTGTATCGGTCACATCCGATAAGGGACCCGGATTCCAGGGTGCCTGGCTGGAAAGTCCCTGGTGTTGCGCGTCACGAGAAAGATGCCGAACTGCTGGGCCGTGGCCCAGATGATGGCATCGGGAAGGCGGAGCTTGTGGTTCCTTCGAATGTCGACGGCGCGTTCAGCGACACCTTCGTCGACGGGATGCACGCGAAAGCGACGCAGGAATTCCCTGATCTCGGATTCTTCAGTGCCCTCGGCCGCGCCCACGAGAATCTCCATCCATGTGACGAGGCTTATGTAGATCTCCTCGAAGGAATCCAGCTCACGCTTCGCCTTCGGGGAACCGCTCAGGTAATCGATGAGGATGTTCGTATCCATTACCGCTTTCATCTGCGCCACTCGTCGCGCAATGAATCCTCGTAGGCGAGCGAATCAATCTCTCTTGATTTCCAGATCCCGAACGCAGCATCGGGGCGCGAAACGCGGCGCTTTTCGAGGTATTCAGCCATTGCCCGGCGGACTGCTTCGGCGCGTGAGACCTTGTCGCGCTCGGCGAGGGCGTCGAGGGCGTCGAGAAGGCCTGGAGGGATGTCGATTATTGTCCGCATGATGATAACATATAACGTTATCATGCATCAGACAAGATGACCCGGATGCGAGCCCCTGCCGCCCTCCAGGTTGTCAGACGTTCCGTATATAATGAGTGTGCCGGGGCAACCGGTGCCCCGGTGAGGCCCCTCACACGGAGGCGTTTATTTCAGATATCGCGTTAGTTCTCAAGGCTGCAGAGTTCGCGGCGCACAAGCACCGAAATCAGCGCAGGAAGGGAGCGAGCCAGCGCCCGTACATCGGACACTGCATCGAGGTTGCCTGCCTCGTCGCCGATGTCGGCAAGGTTGAGGATGCGAACGTCCTTGCCGCCGCGCTGCTTCACGACACCGTCGAGGATACCGACACGACGCGCGAGGAGTTGAGGGAGGAGTTCGGTCAGGTCATCGATGACATTGTGGCCGAGGTCACGGATGACAAGACGCTCGATTCGCCGTTGCGAAAGGATGCGCAGGTCGCTCACGCTCCGAACCTCACTGCGGGGGCGAAGGTCATCAAGCTTGCTGACAAGATCAGCAACGTGCGTGAGATCGGCGTCGACCCTCCGGCCTGGACGATCGAGCGCAGGCGGGAGTACTTCGCCTGGGCGGCGCGGGTTGTAGCGGCGATCGGGAGCGTCAACCCGGAGCTCGAGGGGTTATTCGCAAGTACGCTCGAGACGGCGACTCGAATTCTGGCGGCGCAAACCGCCGAGGATTAACCCCGGCTTGCTTTCAGTCTTTCAGCCACCATTCTCCGGAACGTCCCATCTTCCAGATACTTGCGAAGGTTGGTTCCGGGACAACCTGTATCCGCGTAATTGTAGTGCCCACCGATCTTCTCGAGAGGCAAGTCGAACTCGTCAAGCGCCCATGCCATCAGGTCGGCGATTGAATTGAGCTGAGCCGGAGTTGGCTCCTGCGCGCTGTAGTTCCCGATCACGCTGATCAGGAAGTGCCCGCCGGGATCGTACGTTGTGTTCGTCTCTCCCATGAAGCGGTAGTCGCGGCCTTCGAAAATCTCGCCATCGATGCCGAGCAGGAAGTGATACGGCACGTCCCACCAGTTGCGATCAGATGCGCCCCACCGCTGAATGCCGCGCAGCCTGAAGACCGCCGAATCAGCATGAAGCAACGGCCTCGAATCTCCCGTGTGGTGCAGCGTGACGTGCGTGATCTTGTGTGGAATGCGCAGCCGCATCTCGGCGCCGCCGGCGATCTCCGAGTTTCTGATCAGAGGCGGCAGCGACTCGAGCGTCGCAACCTCGAGCGCAACGAGCCCGGCACCGAGCTCACCTTGTCCGTAGATGGCCACGACGGCGACGTGATATCCGTTCCAGTTGAATGCCGAACCTTCGCGGGCGGTTCGCTCCTCGCTGGTGTCGCCGAGGTCCATGCGAAGTCGCACGATATCCACCGGGCCGGCTGCCGTCGAGTCGATGGCGACGCTGAGCACGCTGACCTTTATGTCGTGGAACGCGAGTGAATCGCCCGCGCGCTTGTTCCGCCGTAACGCATCGGCGGTGTAGCCTAGCGGAGGAGTGACCTCCCACTCGCTGTGAGGAATGATCCGGGGTTTGGGCACGGCGGTGCCTGAACGCGGTCCGCTGCAACCGAGTCCGACTGCAAGCACCAGGGACCAGATGGCGGTG
>JBBQZF010000269.1:0-3649 GCA_038208015.1 Gemmatimonadales bacterium | reverse complement strand
CGCGAGGATCAGCCTGCTCGAGATGGCGGCCCACGTTCCCCTCGCGTGGATGCTCATCAACCGCTATGGGCTCAACGGCGCAGCTCTCGCATGGACGCTTCGCGTGACGGTTGACGCCGGATTGCTCTTCATCGCCTCATCGCATGTCCTGCGAAGCATGTCCAGCCGGTCGGCGCCCCAGCCTCTGTCCCCTCGATAGATTGCGCGTCATGAATGTGTCTTCAATGGCCGTGGCACTCGCCGCGATCCCGCTCGTTATCGGACTGGCTGTGCCGGTGGGACATGCACAGGAGGCCGGGGGTCGCGCTGCGGATTCCGCTGCGACATTCAGGTCATCGTCTCTCACTCTCGTTACGTCCGACGATCTCGAGCGAGTGAGAACCGACCAGTTGATCAGGGGGGTCGCGCAGGGACAATCGCTGCTTATCAGGTCTGCGTCGTCGCTCACGCCGCGGCTGGCCGAGAGCGGCGGCTGGGCGGCCACTCTCTTCGAGCCGCAGCTTCTCGTCGTGCGGAATTCCGGAATACCGTTCTCTCAGAACAACAGCTCGATGTGGGCGGGGCGCGGGATAAGCTCGCGCGTTCTTGCGGGATTCAGGATCGAGGCGCCGAACGTGTCGGTCATATTTGCCCCGCAGATAGTCGCTTCCGAAAACCTCTTCTGGCTTCAGCGACACAATTATTTCCAGCCGCTCACGCCGCTTGGTTATATCGGGCGCGGATACACGTTTCCATTCTACTTCTACACGTTCCCGATAGATCACCCGCTCAGCTTCGGGGAGAACCGCATTCGCAGCTTTGACCTCGGCGAATCCACAGCGATGTTCACCGGGGGCGGCGTCGAGGCCGGCATCTCCAACGAGAACCAGTGGTGGGGCCCGGGAATCCGGAACGCGATGCTGCTCAGCAATAACGCGCCGGGTTTTCCTCACGCGTTCGTCCGGACCAGCCGCCCCGTGGAGACCCCAGTCGGCGGACTCGAGGTGCGCTGGCTTGTCGGTGCCCTCAGCGAGTCACGCTACTTCGACACGCTTTCCACGAACGATACCCGGTCAGTTGCGTCGATCGCAGCGACTCTTCAGAGCCGCTGGGATCCAAACCTCAGTTTTGGCGTGGCGCGCTCGGTCTACGCGACAACCGACAAGTGGCAACGTGTTCCGTTAAGGTGGGCTGACGTGTTCAGGGGAGTGACTAAGGACAATCCCGACATACTCGACCAGGTCTGGCAGGAGGATTCGGTTCCGGGGGGAAGGGATCAGCTTTTCACCCTCTTTGCGCGATGGGTGTTTCCCGCCAGCGGCGCGGAAGTCTACGGCGAATGGGGACGTAGCCGGATGCCGAAGAGCATCGCCGGCTTCCTCAGGGCGCCCAATCACACGCAGGGGTACACTGTAGGGATGCAGTGGCGGGGAGATGCGTGGGGCGGGGGCAACATCCGCATTCAAAGTGAGATCACGCAGCTCGAGCAGAGCGCGACGTTCAGGGACGGTCCCGTTGGATCGTGGTATTCCAGCAACAGGGTGATTCAGGGATACACGAACCGCGGTCACGTGATCGGTGCCGCAATCGGCCCGGGGGCGTCGAGCCAATTCGTGGGGATTGACTACATCCGCCCGTCGTGGCAGGCCGGAGCATTCGCCGGCCGGATACGCTGGAACGAGGATGTGCACGGCAACTACGGCTTCCCCAGCTACCAGTCGTACTGCAATCACGACGTGACTCTTTATCCGGGAGTGCGCGGGGCGATTTTCAGCAAGTTCGGCTCGCTATCGGCAGACCTCGGGCTTCACAACCGATTGAACGTCCTGTTCCAGAACAGCGGCGGGTGCCCGAACATCGGAAACCGCCTCGATCTCAGACACACTTCGCTCAAGATCAAGTTCCAGCCGCACACTGGCTGGTAACGCTGATGCCTGGCTACCAGCTGCGGAGCCGGGCAGTCAGGTGGATGTTGAGGTTGGCGACGTTGTCTGAAAAGTTGCGATTGTAGTTCTGCATCGCTTCTATCCTCGCCCCGAAGTCGCCGTACCTGGTGAGCTGCATGCGCTCCACTCCCAGCGCGACGAGCACATCGGTCCGCTTGTGATCGGGAATGAGGTCTTCACCGGGTAGTGGCGGGTGCCCGAAGCGCACCAGCTCCCTGCGATAGTCGCCTATCTGCTGGCGCACTATGCGACGCGCGGTCACGCCGGTCCGGCCGGAAGGCGTGTATCGCTGCCCGGAGAAACTCGAGGCAGCCGCGGCGGCGACACCGGCGCTGACACCGAGCAGTTGTCCCCGATTCGTGTGTCCCTGCCGCAACGGCGAATGAAGGTAGACAGCGTTCTCGATGCGAAGGCGCCCGAGCGTTGGCACCTGATAGTTGACGACCTCGGCCTTCACCACATCCATCCGCTTGCCGCGCGTGATCGTTTTCTGGAATCCGAGCATGTACTCGCGCTCATGATCGATGTCCTGGAGGAACTCGCGCATGTCGAAGAACTGATCTTCGTAACCTCGCTCGCCGTAGACCTCGAATCCGCTCTTTGGGAAGGCCCACCGGAAGAACAGCGAGACGAGCTGGTTGTCGAAGCCGAGGCTGTCGCCCTGGGCGTACTCGTTCTCCAGGAACAGCACTTTGAAAGGCTTGCTCCAGAAATCGCCGCTCGGCTCGCTCTCGAGATACGGCACATGGAAGTAGCGCGCTGCTCCGATCTCGAGTCCGGGAATGCCGCGAGGGATGATCACGCCCTGCACCGACGTAGTGAGCCGCTGGGTGCCGGTCTCTTGTTCCGTGAAATGTTTTCCACCGGTGACCGGACCAAAATCCGACTGGTAGAGTTTCCCCCACATGATGCGGCCGTGAACTTTCGCGAGCCAGAGGTTCACCGGGTTCCCCGTCCCGGCAAACAGGTGAGGAAACCCGGGCGCGTTAGTGCCCAGCAGAAATGGGTATTCCGTCGCGGGCCCTATCCACTGGTTGGCATTTGATATTCCCGCAGACACGAATCGGGTATCGATGCGGAAATTGGACTGCCCAAGGTCGACCCGGCTGTAGGGATCAGGCCCGAAGCGCTGCGGATAGTCGACGACGCCCCAGAAAAGCGCGTGGTTGTACGATGCCGGCCCCTGGATTCCGTTCTCGAGAAGCGGCAACGCCGCATTCCCCGCGCGAAACGCAATCGGCGCGAACATGAATGAGAATGGACCGTATTGTCCCGAGACACCGCCGCTCAGGGCGACAGTCATCCCGCGTCCCGCCCAGACCGCGCCATCGTTCGAGCCATATGGATACGCCGAGTTCCAGGTTGTCGTCAGGGTGGCGGCGCCAATTTGAAAGAGGGACGACCTGAAGCGGCTGCCAAGGGCCCACGGTCCGGCGGTATCGGCTTCCACCATCGGCGCGATCTCACGGTGGGAGTACCCGCGGATCGAGACAGGATACATCGGAACCAGGCCCGCCACCTGAAGAGCCCGCAGGTAACTCTCGTACTCGCTCCCGGTTGCCATGTCCATCATTGTCACATTATGCGGCTGCGCGCCGGCACGGCTCGCAGAAAGTCCGGCTGCGAAAAGGAGTGTCAGCGACAGCTGAAGGAGTGCGCGGTAGTGTCTTCCGGTCATCATCGAGCGTTCGGGGTGGATGCTTTTCAAGAGCGAATCATAATGG
>JBBQZF010000268.1:0-3656 GCA_038208015.1 Gemmatimonadales bacterium | reverse complement strand
GGTCACTTCGCCCGCGCCGTCTGAGCCGTGCGCGTACTTGTGACGGGCGGCGCAGGATTCATCGGCAGTCATGTGTGCGAGCGCCTCGTCGAGAGGGGCGACACCGTCGTGATTGTCGACTCATTCGACCCCTTCTACTCGCCCGAGACAAAACGCCGCAATATCCGCGCGTTGCTGGAAGGGGGCAGCGCGACGCTGATCGAGTGTGACATCGCCGAAGCTGGCGAAGTCGAGTCACGCCTGCCGCCCGAGGACATCGACGCGATCATTCACCTCGCCGCGAGGGCCGGCGTGCGCCCTTCGCTTGCCCGGCCTCTCGACTACGCCCGCACGAACGTCGAGGGCACGCTGGCGATGCTCGAGATTGGACGAAAGCGAAGGATCCGGCCGTTCGTATTCGGGTCGAGCTCGAGCGTATACGGCGATTCCACGCCGGTTCCTTTTCGCGAGTCAGAGCCCGCCGACGATCCGATCTCGCCATACGCGGCGACGAAGCGTGCCGGCGAGCTCCTGTGCCGGAGTCACGCACACCTCTACGCGCTGACAGTCATATGCACGCGACTCTTCACCGTCTATGGACCGCGGCAGCGTCCCGACCTTGCCATCCACAAGTTCGCGCGGCTGATGTCGAAGGGTGAGCCGATTCCATTCTACGGCGACGGCGGCACTGAACGGGACTACACCTACGTCGCCGACATCGTGCACGGGATCGAGGCAGCTCTCGACTGGGCGATTGAGGCTCCCCCAGGCGCTTTCGAGGTTGTCAACCTCGGAGAGAGCGAGACGACAACCTTGTCGAGCCTCGTCGAGATGATCGCACGGGAACTCGGCGTCGCGGCCCGCATCGACAGCTTGCCCGTTCAGCCCGGCGACGTGCAGCGAACGTTCGCAAGCATCGATAAGGCGCGCGACCTTCTCGGTTACGACCCGCAGACCTCGATGGAAGATGGAATCAGACAGTTCATCGACTGGTTCCGCGTACAGCCTCCCGGCTGAATGCGCATCGTCGCGCACAACGGCGCGCGAATTCTGGGCGGCGCCGAGCGCGCGACTGTATCTCTCCTTCGAGGGCTGAGCGACCGCGGGCACGATGTCCTGCTCCTCTGCAACGACGAGATCGTCCGGCGAGAGGCAGTCGCAAGAGGCATCCGTGCTGACATCCTCGAAATCGGCGGAGATGTCGCGCTTCCCCATGCCCTCAGGCTCGCCAGGGTGCTGAGGCACGATGTGCCCGACGCATTCATGATCGGGACCTGGAAGAAGCTGTTCCTCGCCTCGCTGGGTGCCCGCATCGCGGGGGTACGGCGAGTGGTCGCAAGGGTCGGGCTGGAGAGCGACACGCCAAGGAGCGCGAAGTACAGGTTCGCCTTGCGACGCTGGGTGGACGGGGTGTCCGTCAACGCCGAGCGCATGCGTGCTCCCTTTGACGGTCTCGATGGATTCGGTGAAAGGAAGGTCACCCTGATTCACAATGGCGTGAGGCCCCCCGCTCGCGTCGCCGAAACCGGTGCCCTGAGAAAACAGCTCGGAATTCCTGACGACGCTTTTGTCGCCGGAACCGTGGCGCGCCTCGCGCGACAGAAACGAATAGACCGGCTCATCGACGCAATAGCGCTGACGGATCGATCGATTCACTGCATCGTCACGGGCGACGGGGACGAGCGTGAAAAGCTGGAGACCTCGGCGCGGCAGCATGGCTTGTCCGGCAGGGTTCACTTCACCGGCGATCGCGACGACGTGTCACACGTTCTCGCCTCCTTCGATGCATTCGTGGTCGCGTCAGACCGCGAAGGCCTTTCCAATTCGATGCTCGAAGCGATGGCGAGCGGTGTTCCGGTGATCACTACCCCGGTGAGCGGCGCGGCTGACGCGGTCGATGGCGATCCGCCCGCCGGCATAGTCACCCGATTCGACTCCGGCTCCATTGCCGCAGCGCTCGAGTCGCTCCGCCTTGATCCCGCGCGAAGCATGGCGATGGGTGCCGCCGGCCGGGGGCAGACAGAGACAATATTCTCGTTCGAGAGAATGCTCGACAAGTGGGAGCACTTTCTTGCTCAGCCTTCGAAACGATGAAGCTCGTCCCTGATGTTTCCCATTCGACTGAACCCGTCCCGCGACACATCTGCGTCGTACTGCTGTCGGGTCTGGGCGACGTGATTCATGGGCTCCCCGTCGTCAACGCGCTGCGCGATTCAATCGATGGACTTCGCATAACATGGGTCGTCGAGCCGATGCCATCGGGAATTCTCGAGGGTCATCCCTCGATTGACCGCGTCGTCGTCTACCGGAAATCCGAGGGACTCGGCGGATTGCGCCGGCTGAGGCGGGAGCTTGTTGACGCAGGCCCGTTCGATGTCTCGATGAATTTCAACGTTTACCTGAAAAGCATCTGGCCGGTGCTGCTGTCGAGGTCCCCCCGCCGCATCGGATTCGATCGGGCAAGAACCTTCGAGGGCGTATGGCTTGCCTCGAACGACCGGATCCCGCCGCACGGCGTCGCCCATACTGCTGACATGTTCCTCGAGTTTGCGGCGCACCTTGGCGTCGACGTGCCGGCCCCTGAATGGCGCATCACTTTCACCGAGCCCGAAGTGGAGGAGATGCAGCGATATTTCCGGCGTTTTGAGGGACGGCCTGTCGCGACCCTCATCCCTGCCAGTGCCTCGCACAAGAAAGACTGGATCACGAAAGGGTGGACTGAGCTCGCCGATGTGCTGGCCCGGGATTTCGGCTTCAGGGTAGTGATAGCGGGCGGGCCGGGTGCGAGAGAGCAGGCGATCGGGCGGGAGATTCTCGGAACCGCGTCGCACACTCCGGAATGGGCAATGGGCGACTCGGTCAGGAGACTTGCGGGGATCATTGGCGGAAGCAGTCTCGTGATCGCGCCCGACACCGGTCCCGTTCACATCGCGCGCGCTCTCGGTGTCCCCGTGATCGGCATCTACGGCCATACGAACCCGTGGCGTGTCGGTCCATGGAACGCATATCAGGATCTGTGGATCGATCACTATACGCAAGGCGACCCTGACCCTTCGAACAGGACACCTCGATGGGACGTCATGCCGGGGATCACTACCGCGGAAGTTCTGTCGAAGGTCCAGCTGGCGGTGGACAGGTACGCCGTCGACAAGCAACGCCCGGCAGCAAATCGCTGACGTGGGTCACGCGGCGCGGAGCGGTCGCGACAGGCCAGCCACTTAGATTTCACCGGAATGCAGCGTCCCACCATCGAGCAGGCACGCGCCGCCCTGCGCGCCTCGTTCGGCTACGATGATTTCCGGCCCGGTCAGGCGAAGGCGATAGAATCCGTTCTCGCTGGCAACGACACGCTCGTCGTGCTCCCGACCGGCGGCGGCAAGTCCGTCTGTTACCAGATTCCGGCGCTCGTGCTTCCGGGGCTCACGGTGGTTGTCTCGCCCCTGATCTCGCTCATGAAGGACCAGGTCGACGCGCTCGAGGCGAGAAACCTGCCGGCTGCCTTCATAAACAGCACGCTCAAGTCGGGTGAAGTGGCAGACCGTCTCAACCGCGCCGCCCGGGGGGAGATCCGGCTGCTCTATATGGCCCCCGAGCGGTTCGACTTCGGCAATGTCGCGGGACGCCTCAGGGACATCGGCGTCAGTCTTCTCGCGATCGACGAGGCTCACTGCATCAGC
>JBBQZF010000267.1:0-3657 GCA_038208015.1 Gemmatimonadales bacterium | reverse complement strand
GGCGACACGATCGCCGGTCGCACAAGCCGCGCCGATCTCGACTGGCACTTCTACGTCGTCAACTCCCACCAGATCAACGCGTTCGCACTGCCTGGCGGATACATATACATAAATCGCGGTCTCATCGAAGCGACTACCAGGGTTGACGAGCTCGCGGGCGTGCTCGGGCACGAGATCGGGCATGTGATCCAGCGTCACTCAGTTCAGCAGATGCAGGACCGGCAGAAGCTCGGTGTCGTTGCCGGGCTGGCCTGCACTCTCACCAACATCTGCGAAAGCGGGCTCGGCCAGGCAGCGATCGACATCGGCGGCAACGCGCTTATCGCCCGGTACAGCCGCGGTGACGAGTTCGCTGCGGATTCCGAGGCAGTTGCGAATGTGCTTCGCGTCGGGATCGACCCCGAAGGCATTCCGTCTCTCTTCGAGAAGCTGATGCGGGCACGCCAGGTCACACCCGGCACAGTGGAAGGCTGGTTCGCGACGCATCCGCTGGAGGAGGCGCGGATCGACAATGCGCGGCGGCTGATCGCGCAGGCAGGCGCCGAAGGAGCGGGAGGGCTGCTGCAGCAGCTCCCCAGTTACGTCGAATTCAAGCGACGCGTGACAGCTTTGCCTGAGCCCGCTCAACCCCCCTGAACCCACCGCGGCTGGTGTTCACGGAAAATGCCTCACCAGCCCATGCCAAACGGATCGCCCGGCGGGGCGCGCAGGGCAGGTGTCGGCGTCGGGAGCTCCTGCCTCTCGAGCCACCGTGTGAAGTCGCCCGCGATCGAGGTCCAGTGCGCCCGGTCGAGCTCCGACCCGGAAGTCGCCAGAGTGCGCGCGCGATTCCTGTGCGCTGTCATCTTGAGCTCGACGAGCGACCTCGTTTCAGCCGACGCTTCCCTATCCGCCGCGAGCAGGAGCATTCTGTCGGCGACGGCCCGCTGCACCACTCGGCGCAATGCCGCGTTCTTTCCCGGCTCGGACGCCGCCGGGCGCGCCCAGTTGATGGAAAGAGCATCGATTGTTTCGCTCAGCGTGAGAGGATCGGCGCCGCGGGATGCGAACTGGATGAGTCGCGCAGCCCGCTCACGCTGCAGGACGGCGTCGACAACCATCTGCGAAAGAGTCCGCGCCGCGCCGAGCTCGTCGAACACAGGACGCGTCCGGCTGCTGAACAACTCGACGGATCCCCCGAACGAGAACGGCCGCGGCCCGAGCAGCGATATAATGGTGTCCGGGATCGCGAGCTCGGCTGGACTGAGCGCGCCGAGGAGGGCGGTCAGAGCGCGTCTCTGCTCCGCTGCGGGAATCGGGCGCGTGGCCTGCTGGCCGTCACCGCGCATCGCGTTGTGATATTCCATCCCGCCGATAGTCTTCGCGAGCGAATTTATTGCGAACCTGTGCATCAGGTAAACGGGAACGAACCTCTCCTGAAGCAGCGCCACCGGTTCACCGACCCGGATGTTGCGAAGTCCGAACCGTGACATCGCGACCCGCCGCACTGCCATCTGGTGCTGGAGAAACTCCATCGCGTCAGCGGCATCGTCCCACAGGTTCGTGCGCGGATCCGATGCGAACTCAGGTCTGGCGTCGGCGTCGGAAAGGAAGAGAAGCCCCTTCCTGAGACCCTCGGCCACGATCGCGCGGAGGGAATCTTCCTCGGTACCCGGCGGAAAAATTCCGTATCCCCATCGCAACGCAAGGATATCGTACTCACCGGGACCGACGTCGTAGGCAGCCGAGATGTCAATTTCGCCCGCCGCGTTGAGGCGAACACGAGGTGGAGGATAGTCCATCACCGACCCGCGCTCGTACGTCGATGCGATGTAGTTGTGGGCGATACCGAGCGTGTGACCTATTTCATGAGCAGTGACCTGTCGTACGCGAGCGAGTACGAATGCGGTGTCAGCTGCTGCAGCGTCAGCTCCCATCAGACCCGCGTAGAGATTGTAGTCGGTTCGCGCGCGATGGCTGTCCATTCTTGCCATCGCCTTGAGTATCTCACCGGTTCGAGGGTCGCCTAACGACCCGCCGATCGACCAGCCGCGCTCGTGGCGGTTCTCCCACTGGACAACGTTGTAGCGGGCGTCGAGAGGATCTGCTCCTTCGGGTAGATCCTCCACACGCATCGCGCCGCGAAGACCTGCAGCGTCGAACGCGTCAGCCCACCATTGAGCGCCTTCGCGGGTGGCGGTCCTGACCGGCTCGGGAATTCCACGATCGATGTAGAAAACGAGCGGATCCTTGATCGGGCTCCGCGGGTCGGCGGGATCAGTTCGCTCCAGACGATAGCGCGCAATCCAGCGGACTTCGAGAGGGTTCTGGATCGGCTGGGCGTAGTCGTGGAACCTGATGCCGAAGAAGCCCATTCGCGGATCGAGAACGCGCGGCCTGTAGCCATCGTCGGGAAGCTCGAGCAGCGAGATGTGCTGCCTCAGGGTCAGCGACTTGCCGTCGGGGACTATCATTGAGACAGTCGGTCCCGGTCGCCCCGACGTCGTGAACGTGAGCGAGACATCGATCTCGGTGTTCCCGGGAAACGCCCGCGTGTACTCGCGATAGATGCCTGACCTGTCGCGCGCAACCGAGTAGCTGCCTTCATCACTCCGCTGGAGCGTTCCGGCGACGTCGTTCCAGTCGCGCATGACGAACTCTGTAGCGTCGACGAGAAGCTTTCCGTTCTCCGAAGCGAGGACAGGCAGGGATCCCGACGTACTCGGCGGGAACGACTCGAGGATGGTGCGCACATGCGCTGGGTTGTCCGCGGCTGAGCTGCGGTAGTTCCAGTTCTCGAATACAACCAGAACACGTTCACCGTTTCGCTCGAAGCGCGTTATGAAATTCTCCCCGTTTGCGCCGCGGTCGAGCCCGATCGGGTTTGATCCGAGGCCTGTCGCGAGGCCGAAGAACATCAGCACCCGCATCGAATCTCGCGGAAGCTCGAGGAGCAGCTTGCCCTGCTTGTCGTCGAGATAGATCGGGATGAAGCCATCTCGCTTCTCCATGCCCGCCGTTTTTGCGGCGATTCCCGGAGCGCTTACCGAAGCGGGCGCGCCCTGGGGCGGGGTGCCGGCGGTCGACGCGCACGCCGGGACCGAGGCGAGGAGCAGCGCGGCGGGGATGAATGCGTGTCTTTTCATTGGTTTGCGATTAAGGTCGCGCGATTATCCCACGCGGAAATCCTCCCCGCAAGGCCTTCTCGAGCACGACTGCTCAGTGCGGGCTGATGAGGGCTAGACCCAGCGGGGAACGGATTGGGCGGATTTTGGCGGATTTTATGGATTGAGCGCGTGGCAGGGCCGGTATGGCGCCGCCTGGCCAGATCGCCAGGTAAACCAGCATCTCTTCTTATGGTTTTCAAAAACCACAGGAGCGAAAGACTGTTACCCAATAAACCTGTCTGCAATTGCGGGAGCAGCTCTCCCCCCGGATTTGTTTATCCGCGAGATCCGTAAAATCTGCCAAATCCGGCTTCCCCTGGGTTTCCGGCGCGCTTGCGTGCGCTGGCGCGTCCGCATATGGTCACCCTCCTATGCTTGAGACAGTCGAGCGCAGCGAAGATCCCAGCGGTGTTCCGGCGGCGCCGAAAGGCATGAGCCGGCGCGCCCAGGTCATATTCTTCTGCATCGGGGCGATCGCCCTCGCGATACTTGTTGCACGCTCCGACCCGGC
>JBBQZF010000266.1:0-3659 GCA_038208015.1 Gemmatimonadales bacterium | reverse complement strand
GAGGTTGAAGCTCGCACCAATTACGGTCCGCGTGGCCACATCGATCATGGTGGTCAGGTGGGGACGGGCGGTTAGCCACTCGCCCTTTTTCGGTCCCGTCAGGATTCGCGGGCCGACGCGGACAATAACGTCGAGCGGCGTCGAGTCGACCTGCACCTGTTCGCCCGGCAACAGAAGTCGTTTCGTCGTGTTGCGGCGGTTGGGGACATTCGCTCGAGAACGTCGTGTCGTTGCACGGCTGGTGGCCGTTCCGTGGACGTCGGCGGCTGTGAAGTAACGGCGGAGAGAGGATTCCGACGGGATCTGGTCCGCGGTGAACTCGTAGGACTTCACGAGTTCTTGAACGACAATTCCGCAGAGATAGGACTTCGTTCGCGTCGAGGCCTTCACATTCTCCGACAGGACCTTATTGATGGCCGCGATGATGCGAGGGTCGGCCTCGCCATAGCGTGCGGCCGAGCGCAGTTTTCGCTGGTCGATGAGTGCCGCCGCTCCGCCCTGCTGCCACAGCGTTCGCTTTCGAAGCAGAGGAGCTCGTGATGCTCGGAAGCCCAGTCCGCGAAGTTCGGCGACCTTCGACTCGACGCGCTCGTTGAGTGTCGTGATTTTCGGGTCGTATTGAGGCCGGGGAGTGTTGTGGCCCTCTCGCGAGCCCGTGCTCATCTCATCGATCTGCCGAGCCCAGAACTGTACATCCGCACGATCTTCCGGGCGGAGGAGATCGAGGGAGGCCGGGGACACGGGGGAGGACCATTCCGGGACCGAGCGAAGCCGTGTTGTCAGTTCTGACAAAGCGATGGTTTCGTCGTCGCCGGTGCTTTGGTTGCGGATTCCGAGGAGGTTTCCACGTCGTCCAATTACCCGGTAAGTGCCGGTGTCCAGCTCGAGGTCATCGTTGATGTTCAGGGTGCGCATTAGAGGGCCTTTCGGATCAGGGTGCTCGTTGAAATGGGGAAGCTCATGTCGAGGTCGATGTCTCGCGTCCAGGCGAGGTGCAGGATCGCAGGAACGACGTTCTGCTTGGCGCTGACATTTCCCGTGAGTTCGCCCACGGTCCGCGCGGTCCGGGCGAAACCGAGGAGGTCGTCACGAAGCGCCGCGGAGGGAGCGAGGAGGTGGCTTCGGAAGTTGGCGAGCCACTCGATGTTTTTCATCTCGGGGGTGTCAAACTCCTTTGCGACGACGTGACTCCATCCGACAAGGTCGCAGAGGTCAGCCGCGTTTTTGAACTGCTTCAGGACTGTCTCCGAGATGTACTTGGCCGGCTTGACGTTGTAGACGACTTGGCGTTGGTCAGCGTGAAGCGCGACGAAGTCGGGGAAGTGCGTCGTGCCGTCGGTGAAATGCATCGTCATGGGTTGAGCAGCAATCGCCACGACCGTCTGGGCGTAATCGAGCGCGAGCAGGAAGCGGCGTTCAGTCAGCGACTCGCACCACAGGTGCTCGCCGGTGCTCGCCATGTAGGTGCGTCCGTGATAGTTCCTCTGGCCCGGGTACCGGTTCCCGGTGCGAGCCTTTCGCGCCAGGTAGAGCTCCTTGTCGAGAAGGATCGGTGAGGCGAATGCTTTCTGCATCTCGCCAATGGAGGGTGTCCAAGTGACCGATGCGGCCTGTCCTGATGTGGTTGTTTTCGTTGTGTTTGTCATGACTGCGCCATGCGCGGCAGTGCGAGCACGCACGGGACAAGACCGGTTCGTCGCGGGCAATCTTCGCGTGTCGGAGTAGGATCATTTGTAAAAGCGCATACTTTGGAGGATCGGCAGTGACGGATGCACGGTACGTGCCGCGTGAGTTCTGTGTGCCGTTCTACGAATTCGGCATTTCGTCGTCGGTGAAATGGCGGGCACTGACGCTCACGGGCGAAGCGGGTGGGGATCGGGTGCAGATGGCCCGTCAGGATGCGTCCTTTATCCAGCACGAGATCGCCCGACAGGTTCGCACGCGGCTGAAAGACGTCCGGTCGAGCGTGACGGCCGTCGCCGAAGCCTGCGGGATGAAGCCAGAGCGGCTGAGGCGAGTGTTGCGGGGCGAGGTCCCCATGCGACTGGATGACGTGACGCTTCTGGATCTCGTGCTCGGCGAGCTGAAGATTCCGCCGGGTGCGCCTCTTCGTGAGCAAATGCGAACTCGCTCCACCCGCGATGGAGACGCTTCGGACCTTCAGTCCTGACCGTTGCCGAGGCCAGCAGGTCGCGGCTGCTCAAAGGAGTTGGCCCCCGTCGGGGCAGGAGCTGTCTGCCAGCCATGGGAAGTACACCGTCAGGCTGCACCTCCGCGTGCTACCGAACTCATCAGTATGCGCTGGGCGAGCGACAAGGCCAGCCGGTCTCATCGCTCGAGGGCGTTCATCGGCAAATCGAGACGTTCGAAGACGATCACACGTGTTGTCGATCGTCGAGTGACGTTCGTCGGTGGCTGACCTAGCGGCTCCAGAAGGAAAATTGCTCGATCACCGAGCTGTACATGAACGATTTCGACGATTCGCAGGAGCTCACCATCTCGCCGGAGCGAATGCGCGCCGGCTTCTCCGGCTGAGCAGTGGGCCCTCTCGACAGGCAAGCGCCGCATCGTGCGTTCAACGAAGCCGAGTTCATAGATGGTGACGCCTGCGGTGAACATTCTCCCGAAACCGGCCTGTTCTATTGCTACGCCCACCGGCTCGTTGGTCATGCCGTCTCCCTGTTCGACTGCACGGGACATCGTGGGAGTTCGAAAATACGGCGACGGGCCCTCCGCCTTTTCCCGTGCAGCCGCGCACTTTTTGACACACCGGTCCGCTTGCACGCATGTGCCGCGCATGACCTTCCTGACTCGCCGCCGGCGCGGGTCAGGAAGGTCACGCCATGCACGAACAGATCGCCGCGCTCATCGCCGCTTACACCCGCCCGCTTCTCCCCAAACCGTCCGACGACGAAGTGCGCTCTGCACGGTTCGCGGAAATCGAGAGATCGCTGATCGCGGAAATCTCCCCGAGCGAGGAAGGTGTTCATCTCGTTCGATGGGTGCACCGTGCCCGAGAGCTCACCGCGTTCGCCACCGACCGGGGCAGATTCCCGAGAGAGAACAACCGGGCGCCCGCGGGAACCATCTCCCGCACCGAGTCGAGCCTGCACGAATGGGTGCGGCTCCAGCGGCGGGCGACCAGTCGCGACAGACATTGCGCCTATCAGATCCGACGTCTCGAACTTATTGCCGGATTCAGCTGGGATCCCCACGGCGATGCGTGGGAACGGCGGTTCGCGGAGTACCGGCTATTCATCACCGAACACCGGCGGGCGCCGAGAGCTCGAAGCGAAAGTGCATCCGAGAGCGGCCTCGCGTACTGGGGCGCGGAACAGCGAGCGCAGCATCGCCGGGGTCGCCTCGATCCCGTGCGAGTAGCAGCACTTCGGGCGCTGTCGATATGGACATGGTGACGTACGTCGCCCATACGATTTCAAGGGAGATGACCGAAGCCCGAGGGAGTGGTCGTCAGTGGCCCGAATCCATAGGACAGCTGGTCCCTCGCTCCGGCCTATTCGGGTTTCCGGATGGCCACGTTTTCGTCAAGCCGCACCCACTTGTCATCCAGCAGTGTTTCCGGGATGTCGACTCGAACTTCGGCGATGTCGCTCAGTCCGACCGTGAAGGGCGGTCGGGAGCAGGTCTGACCCCATGAG
>JBBQZF010000265.1:0-3670 GCA_038208015.1 Gemmatimonadales bacterium | reverse complement strand
TCGTTGCTGGGAGGCCGGAGAGGCCGGCCTCGGTCAGTACGACGGCCATGCTCACCGGCTCGCCACTTCTGTTCACTCTCACCTCGGTGTGAGCCGTGCCGTTGCCGACCGTGATATCTGCTCCGACCAGCAGGCGCTCGCTGCTGCCGGTGGCATCCGAGCAGCGTGTGAGCCCAAGGGGCAGCAGGGAGACGCCGCCGATGATCCCGGCCAGCCGTGCGATTCGTAATGCTTTCCTGTTTGACATGATGCACTCTCGCGAAGGATGGGAACCCCCGGGGGCGGGATGCCCCCGGTCGCCTTGTTGCCAAGGCATTGTCGGGAGTGCTATCTAGAGGGTGGTCGTAAGCTGCCGGTTACCGATCAGTTACACGCGGGTTATGTGAGGTAAATCATTGCTCAGGCTTCGAACTTTTGGGGGTTTGACCCTCGAAAGTGACGGCATTCGGGTGGCCGAGCTCAATGAGCAGCGCAAGGCATTGGCGCTGCTGGCGGTGCTCGCCCGCTCCGGCGAGGCTGGAATAGGCCGCGAAAAGCTGATGGCGCTGCTATGGCCCGACAGCGACGTGGATCGCGCTCGCAATGCGCTCAAACAGATGCTTCACGGCATCCGCCGCCAGCTCGATGCCCCGGACGTGGTAACCGGCACATCCGAGCTCTCCCTCAATCGCGGCATCCTGTCGAGCGATGTCGCGGAGTTCGCCGACGCCATCGCCCGGGGCGATCTGGAGGAGGCGGTCTCGCTGTATCGCGGTCCGTTTCTCGATGCAATCCACATCGAGCGCGCACCGGAATTCAGTCGCTGGCAGGATGTGGAGCGGGCCTCTCTCACGCAGTCGCATCTCGAGGCACTCGAGCGCCTGGCACGGGCAGCGGATGAATCCGGCCGTCGCGACGAAGCGGTCAACTGGTGGCGCCAGCTCTCGGCAGCCGATCCTCTTCAGAGCCGCGGTGCGATCGGCCTGATGCGATCCCTCGAGGCGGCGGGCGACCGGGCTGGTGCGCTCCGCGTTGCGGGGCACCATCAGGTTTTGCTTCGGGAGGAACTGGATGCGAAACCCGACGCCGACGTCGCTGCGCTGGCGGAGCGGTTGCGATCGACGAGTGCATCATTCCCGCGACAGGAACCCGCCGTCGTTCCACGACCGGTCGCGGCACCCGCTAGCGTGAATCTCGTTGTGCCGGCCATTGAGAAGCGCAGCCCGCGCAGGTTCCTGATCGCCGGCGTTTTGGCCGTCGCGGTCCTGGCCGCCGCTGTGATGTTTCCGCGGGGCGGCGACAAGGGAGCCGCGCCGTCGTCGGGGAACCGCATAGTGGTGGCGATGTTCGCCAACCAGACCGGTGACTCGACACTCGACGCGCTTCGCCTTCTCGCGGCTGACTGGATGACTCGCGCAATCGCGCGCACTCCGTCGGTGGATGTTCTCTATCCGGGAGTTCTCTACACGCAGGGTCAGGTGGCCGGGGGTCTCCCCGCCCTTCCAATGGATCTGGCGCGAAACAATGGCGCGCACCTCGCCATTGCGGGCAACTATTACGAAGCGCGGGACACCCTCTACTTCAGCGCCAGCCTCATCGACGTCGGAACCGGCAAGGTGCTTCGCGTGCTCGATCCGGTCGCGGGAACGCGGTCGTCACCGCTTACTGCGATCGAGGAGCTTCGGAAGCGAACGTCCGTGGCAATCGAATCGATGCTCGACTCGCGAGTGAGTGAATTCGTGTCCCCCGACAGCCGACTGCCGCGCCTGGATGCATATCGTGAGTTCATTACCGCGGAGGATCTCCACTGGCGAGGGGAGGTAGTCCCCGCGCTTCCATACTTCGCCCGCGCGCTGGAGCTCGACTCGTCGTTCATGCTGGCGGCGGCGCGCATGATTGCGACCGCTGCTCAGGCTGGCATGTGTGACATGGTCGATTCTCTCAACCTCGAATTCAGCGGCAGGCTCGATCAGCTCAGCCCTATCGAGCGTCCCACGTTCGGGCGTGCTGTCGCGCGATGCGATGGCGACTGGGAAGCGGCGACCCGGCACGACCGTGGCCGTGCCATGCTTCAGCCGAAATCGCCGATTCTCCAGTGGCTCCTGGCGACATCCCTCCGGCAGGCCAACCGCCCTGCGGAGGCGCTCGCGATCATGTCCACGCTCGATCCGGCGCGCGATATCGGCTGGCTCACTCCGCCTCGACGGCTCTTCTATTGGCGGGAGCTTGGATCTGCTCAGCATGCGATCGGAGATTTCAAAGGGGAAAGGAAAACGGCGGACGGCATCGCTCGCGACAATCCCAGCCAGCCAGCGGCGTTGTACTTCAGGGCGCGCAGTTATGCCGGCGCGAACAATCCCCGCGCAGCGCTTGCAGTTCTGGAGGAGTTCAACAGTCTCGAGGCGCGGACTTCCGTTGGTGATTCAACCGGCCTGCCGGTTGTCCGCGTAGTGAGCGCGGGGTGGACCATGCACAATATTTCGCAGGAGCTGCTCGCCCATGGTCACAGGCCTGAGGCTGTCGCCGCAGCTCAGCGTGCGATGCAATGGCTGGCGAGCCGTCCCATCGGTGAACGCAATACGCTGAGTCATCGCTTGCTCCAGGCGCGAGCTTTAGAAATGACCGGAGACTACGATGGGGCGGAGATTATCGTGTCCGAGCTTTTGCGCGGTGACCCACAGAGTGTGCCGTATCGGGGGTTGGCGGGAGTCCTTGCTGCCCGGCGCGGGAACATGGCGAATGCGGATCAGATAGCGGCTTCGCTCGCTGCTGGACAGCGCGGTGACCGCTCGGAGCGCGCCCGTATGCTCGCGCGGGCACAGATTGCTGCCGTTATGGGAAAGAGTGCGGAGGCCGTCTCACTGCTTCAGTCGATTCCACATCGTGCGCATCCGGACGATGTCCAGCTCTTCCATAGCGATCCGGCGTTTTATGGGCTCCGCGACAACGCGAAGTTCAAGGCATTCGTTCGACCGCGGGGCTGAACTGACTGAATTTGTCGCGCACAATCTAGTGTTGTGTCCCATTAGCCATGTTGTCTAATGAGAGTGCGCGGAGGGCGTTTGCGAGGGCGCCACTCGCATGGGCGGAGTACTCGGCACCCAGCGGAGGGTACGGAACATCCAGTTCGCCCGCGAGGCCCTTGACATAGTCTGGCATCCAGGTCATTGAACCGCCGCGGGCGATTGCCGGGCGCCTTCGCGACTACTCGACTTCCTTGCTCCCGGTGGCACGAGCGAGGCGCTGTTCACGCCGACAGTTCCGGGCACCTTCTTCTATTATGGGCGCGGCATTGGCGAGCGCGAGCTTGCGCCGGCGTTCATCTTCGGCGCCGAGGGTGACGACGGACCGTTCATCGGCGTCCTGATCGTCGATCCCCCGGGTGCCGCAATCCCCGCCGATGAGCAGATCTTCGTCCTCACCAACTGGATGGAGCACGCGATGCGCGCGTCGTGGGATCCGGAGATCAAGGCGATGGTGAACGGCCGCTCCTGGCCGCACACCGAGCGTCTGTCGTACACCGTCGGCGACACGGTCCGCTGGCGTGTGATCAATGCGTCCGGCGCCTATCACCCGATGCACCTGCACGGATTCTACTTTCGAGTGGACGCGCGTGGCGACCAGAGCCGGGAGACGACCTTTGACGGCGCAGAGCGCCGTCAGGCCGTCACCGAACAGCTGATGCCCGCCG
>JBBQZF010000264.1:0-3686 GCA_038208015.1 Gemmatimonadales bacterium | reverse complement strand
ATACGATCAGAAGGAACGCGAATGCGAGCCGAGGATGCGTGACGAACGACAAATTGTCACTCCTGTTTGAAGAGCAGAATTGAGAGCGGCGTTTACCGCTCCCGTGATTCTGTCCCCGGCGTGTTTCGGATCCGGCAATGGTACTGCAACGACGGTGTAACGATCCGGCCGCTTCAGGAAGGGAAAAATGCGCTGATCGTGGTTCCGCGGCCGGACTCGCTCTCGACCTTGACGCTGCCGCCGTGAGCATCGATCAGGTGCTTCACGATTGCCAGCCCGAGACCGGTTCCCCCCTCGTGTCTCGCGCGTCCCGAATCCACCCGGTAGAACCGCTCGAAGATGCGGGTGAGATGCAGAGGGGCGATCCCCGCTCCGGTGTCGCGGACGCCGACCCATGTGCCCTTTGCATCTGGCGTCGCGAAAATGATTACGCTGCCGCGGTCGGTGTGCCTCAGGGCATTGTCGACAAGGTTCGACAGAACCTGCCGCACGGCCGTGCGGTCCGCGACGATCTTTTCCGAGCCGGTGTCGATCGTCACCCCCAGAGCGAGGCCGCGTGACTCGGCGGCGCCCGCGTAGGTGGCCGCAACCTCGGCGGCAACTTCGCGCAGGTCGACGTCGCTGCTGCGGGGTGTCCAGTTACCGGATTCCAGTCGCGACAGGTCGAGCAGGTCGTCGACGATGCGTCTCATCCGTTCCGTGTTCGAGTGAATCGTGGATGCGAACTGGCGTCGCGTTTCTTCGGGCACGTCGTCGTCGGCCAGAGTCTCCGCGAAACCCGCTATCACCGTAAGCGGAGTCTTCAGCTCGTGAGAAACGTTGGCGACAAAATCACGCCGCACAGTCTCCAGCCTGCGAACCCGGGTGAGATCGAAGAGCGCGACGAGAATTCCGCTCCCCGGAAGCAATGGCCGCGCGATGAGCGACACTGTTCTGTCCCCGATTTCCGTCTCGATCGGATCCGTTGCGTCTCCGGCAAGTGCTGAGTCGATCGCGCGCATCAATTCCCGCGATCGTGGCAGGAGGTCGGCGGAGAACGGGACCTGTCCACCTGTGCCGAGGATTCCCCTTGCGGCAGCGTTCATGCGCGTGACGCGACGGCCTGCGTCGACGGTCACGACGCCTTCATCCAGCGCCTCGATGAGGCTGCCGAGCAGAACCTCCTCATGCCTCAATGCCTTGACGCGGGAGGCGAGATGTTCAGCCAGTCGTCCAAGCGCCGAAGCAAGGTCGTTGAGCTCTCCGGGGGCACTGAGCGGAGGTCGGGTAGACATGTCGCCCCCTGCCAGTCCCTGCGCCACATCTGTCATCTCGCGGATGCTCGGCGTGAGACGGCCGGCGACGAAGGTCGACAGGGCGAGCGCCGCGACGGCGGCTGCGGCGCCCGGCAGGAACACCCCCCTCAGCGAAGCGTCCTCGTCGAAGGCGAGGACGAAGATTATCACGAGCGCGACTACAGCCAGCGAATGCCACTGGAGCCGCGCGCGCAAACTCATCTGGCGGCCGCGGAGTCCGATTTCATCCGGTAGCCGAAGCCGCGGACAGTCTCGATGGCGTCTCCGGCGGGTCCAAGCTTCGTGCGGAGCCGCTGAACGTGCATATCGACGGTTCGTGTCTGTATGTCAGGCGCCGCATCCCAGACGGCCTGCAGGAGGTTCGATCGCGCCTGCACCCGGCCGCGTCTCTCGGCGAGCAGAATCAGCAGGCGGTATTCGGTCGGCGTGAGGTCCACCGGCTTGCCGTTAACTTCGACTGAATGTGCCGACCGGTTCACAGTGATGTCACCGATACGCAGGAGGTCGTCGCGTGCTCCCGGCGTTCCCATCCGTCGCAGGATCGCTTGCACCCTGAGCACGAGCTCTGCGGGACTGAAGGGTTTCGTCAGGTAATCGTCGGCCCCGAGAGAAAGACCACGCAGCCGGTCTGGTTCTTCGTTGCGCGCTGTGAGCATGAGGACGCCGATGCCCCTGGTCGTCTCGTTGCGGCGCAGGGCTTCGAGAATGTCGAAGCCTGACAGGCCGGGAAGCATGAGGTCGAGAACTATCAGGGACGGAAGCTCCCGCTTCGCCTGCTCGAGCGCCTCAGCGCCGTTCGTCGCCGTAGAAACCTTGAAGCCCGCTTTCGCGAGGTGAAACGCGACGAGCGCGACGATATCCGCTTCGTCGTCGACTACGAGCACTCTATCGGCTGACGGAACGGGCTGATCCATGAGTCAAACATCGCCGGGCTGCGACCGAACGGTCAACTTGGGACGTGTCACGAAGTCGTTACACGGGCTCGCAGGGCCTCCCGCCGCCCGATAGCTTTGGGATGTCGGAGAACCCGACCCTGACCTTTCGACATGGATTGCCGTTGAAGCTAGCGAAGCATCTCGTACTCGTCCTGCTGGCAGGCTGTGCCAGCGTCCCGGGATCGCCCGGAGTGGTCTCCGGCCCGTCATCGGTTGACCTTGTGGTCCTCAGCACGACGGATGTGCACGGCCGGATTCGAGGCTGGGACTATTACGCCGATTCAGCCGAATCGGCGCGTGGATTGGCGAGAGCGGCGACGGTAGTCGATTCAGTGCGCGCCGCGAATCCAGGACGCGTCATACTTGTCGACGCGGGCGACCTGCTGCAGGGAAACCCTTTCGCGTATGTGGCGATGCGCCAGTTCAACAGCGCGCCGAACCCGATAATCGCCGCCATGAACTCGCTCGGCTACGATGCGATGGCGATTGGAAATCACGAATACAACTACGGTGTCCCGTACCTGGAGAAAGCAGTCGCCGAAGCCACTTTCCCGATGCTTTCGGCGAACACCTACAAGCTTGACGGGACTCACAAGTTCAGGGCGTGGACGATCGTCGAGCGCGAGGGAGTGAAGGTCGGGATAATTGGGGCGACCACACCGGGAGTCATGGTGTGGGACGCGGAGAACGTACGGGGGAGGGTGCAGCTCGGCGACATCGTGGAGGGAGTCAGGAAGGCGGTCGATGAGGTTCGCGCGGCCGGCGCCGATGTCGTAGTTGTCTCCGCGCACGCGGGATTCGACGAGCCGGCGAGCTACGACACTATATCGACTGGACTTCCGAGCGAAAATGTCTCTGCCCGCATGGCGGCTGAGATTCCCGGCATCGACCTGATTGTTTATGGACACTCTCACAAGGAACAGAAAGGGATAAGCATTGGATCGACCCTGCTCGTTCAGCCGAAGAACTGGGCGACAAGTGTAGGGGTCGCGCACCTCAGCCTGACCCGGGATGCAGGGCGCTGGAAGGTGGCGTCTTCGAGAGGTGAAACGATCCCTGTCGCCGGCCGCGCCGAGAGCCCGGCAATTCTCGCAGTATCGGAGACAGTCCACTCCGCCACTGTCAGCTACGTCAATACCGTAATCGGGACGACACCAGTTGCCTGGGCCGGCGACTCCGCGCGGCTTCGTGATACGCCGCTCGTAGATCTCCTACTCGAGGTCCAGCGCAAGGCGACCGGCGCCGATCTCTCATCGACTGCTGCCTTCACGCTCGGCGCGAGACTGGATTCGGGAAACATCACGGTCGCTCAGATGGCGCAGCTATACCCTTACGACAATACGCTCAGAGCGATCCGGATCAGCGGGAAGCAGCTGAAGGATTACCTCGAGTACAGCAGCCGCTATTACACGGGTGCCGAAGGTGGAGCGCCGGTCACTGATCCCAGCGTTCCCGG
>JBBQZF010000263.1:0-3698 GCA_038208015.1 Gemmatimonadales bacterium | reverse complement strand
TGGATTCGAGGCGGACCTCACCAACACCAAGAGCCCGCTCGAGGGAATGCTTCGCGATATCATCGAGGTCTTGATCGCGTGGGCCGAGCTCATGTCCGGAGTATCGCCACAGTCCTCGTTCCTCACGCGCTTCCGCTGCGTTGTCAATCTGCACGTGAACGCTGGGCCGATCACGGCGGAAGAAAAGGACTCCAACGCGCGCATGGTCGACAAGCGGCTGCTCTCACGCGAAAGTGCAATGGCGGCCAACGGTGTTGAGGACGTTGCATCTGAAGCCGAGCGCATCAGTTCCGATCCCGGTGCGAAGCTGGTCGAGGCCACAGCGCAGGGCGATGCAATCAAGTCGCTGATCGACGCCGGCGCCGGCGTGGAGCAGGCGGCCAAGCTAATCGGAATGACCGATGAAGAAGCAAGACTGTTCGGATCAAGCTCGTTCTCTGAGCCACCGGTTGACCAATGACTGTCGTGGCATGGGACGGAAACACGCTTTCGCTTGATGATCACGCCGAGCCGCGGTAACCTTCCGTGACCATCAAGGAGAGCGCGTGCCAGCCAGGGGAAGCGAAGAATTCAAGCCATCCAGTGACGCGGAGCTCGATGAGGCCGCTCGCATCACCGCGTCAGATATCGACCGCGCTGTCGCTGCGTGGAAAGAGGATGCGCCAGCCGAGCTCCGTGACCTGCTCGACGCGGAAGAGCTGCACTTCGATGGCGGGGACGACGATTAAAGCACGCAGCCATTAGATGCCCGCTCGCTATCGCTGGGACGGCACCGGGTACGTAGACCAGAAGGGACGCCGCCCCGACATCGCCAAGATCAACCGCGCGCTGAGGGTGACGGAGCGTTCCCGCGTTCCAGCTGTCAGGAAAGCCACGTCAGATCTTCGCGCGGGCCGGATCCCGCTCGAGCAGTGGCAGAAGATCGTTCGCGGTGCGCCAGCTTCTCCAACAACTGGAGCGGTGCGAGCGGTGGCAAGATCTCCGATCATCCGGAACACGAGCAGGGAATCCGTCCGGCTCGGACTCGATAAGGCGCTCGACAAAGCAAACGTTCGCATGCAGTCGCTCTCCAAGAAACTGCAAAGCGGCAAGATCGATCTCGCGACTTGGCGCACCGGAATGCGCGACATCGTCAAGCAGACTCACCTCTATTCCGCCATGGCGGCCAAGGGCGGCCGTAGCCAGATGACGAAGGCGGATTACGGCCGTGTCGGCCAGCTGCTTGCGCGCGGGCCGAAAGGTGGGCGCGGCCAGTACCAGTATCTCGAGGGCTTTGCTCGCGAGATCAAGAACGGGCTTCCGCTCGACGGACGATTCTTAAACCGGGTTCGGCTCTATTCTCAAGCACCTCGAGCGACCTATCACATCTTCGACCGATTAGTTCACGAAGCGAAGGGATTTGAAGAGGAGCGCAACATCCGATTCTCGGGCGATTCGTGCGAAGGATGTATCGCGGCCGAGCGTGCGGGATGGGTAGATATTGGCTCGCTCGTTCCGATCGGACAGCGCGATTGCTTTGGGAATTGCAGGTGCAGGGTCGACTTTCGGTAGCAGGTGTCTGACGCACTCAATGTTGCGCGCGCGTAAACACTCCCGTATACTGCTGCTCGACCAGTAAAAGTCGCTCGCGAATCGCGGCGCAACAATTCACGTGGGCCATCACTCTCTTCGGAGGGCGGTGGCCTTTTTCGTTTTTATCTCCCAGGGGGAGACAGTTATGACCGAGCCAAGGCGCCGGATCGATATCGAAACTGCAAAGCGGTTCATCGCTCGTCACACGTCTCCGGAAGAGGCAGTGCGGCGGCTCTTGATGAACAACTACGGCCAGCGAGAGAAGATCCGCACTAACGGGCTCAGCGAGAGTACCGAGATCGAAAACCTCCAGCAGGAGATCGACGATCTGTCAGCGAAACTTCCGAAGGACGGGCAGGTCGCCGTATCGAAGGAAGACGCGGAGGCGCTCACGCTTTACAAAGCGTTCGGCACGCCGGCAGAAGTGAAAGTGAAGGTGGACAAGTCGGGCGAGCTCGAGACCAAGCTCACCGACAAGGATCGGGAGGAGGTCGTTCGCGCCGCGGCGAAAGCTGCCGGGTACAGCGAGACGGTCCTTCTCGATCAGGTCAGATCCAGGGGACTGACCATGGAGATGCGCGATCAGACGGTCGATGGCAAAACGGTGAAGGTGCCGTTCGTGAAGGGCAGCGCGAAGGACGCTGCATTCGAGCCGCTTGCCACTCTTGTCGATCGAGATCTCAAGGAGTACCTGCCCGCGCTCAAGGCCAGCGGCGACACAACGCCGACGACCGAGACGCTGACAGGGGTTCCATTCCCCGCGCAGTCATCGGACGGCACGGCCGTGAAGGGTGATGCAGCGGACCAATTCCTCGCGAAGCGGAACGAGCGCGCGGCTGCGCGCCCGAACCCTCTCGCGCCACCCGTGGCCCTACAGGCTGCAAAGGCATAGGAGCTGTAACGCATGAGAACGACTTCACAGGCCGCCAATCCGGCATTCGTGGTCGACCCGGGGTCTGTTGTTCGCGGAAGCGGACGCCAGGTCGACTGGTCACTCGTAGGAGAGGATCGGCGCCTCACCCCAGGTCAGACGGTCACGGTTGGTGTCGGAGGCGCCGCGATCGGCGCGACATCAATCCCAGTCACCGCACTTTCCGCGGCACTCGCCGCCGGCACGCAGCTCGACTTCACGGGCGCGGGCAAGTTCGCGAAGGTCACCGTCGCCGCCGCCGCTGGCGCGACGGCAATTACAGTTGAGGCGCTGCCGCAGGCGGTCGTCGCCGGCGACACCGCAACCGTCGCTGGATCGGGCAAGAAGTTCCTGCCGGCCGGCACGATTGTGAAGGAGAGCGTCTCCGGCAACGTGCGGAAGATCATCCCGCGTGTTGGAAACGGCGCGACCGCTTACGGCATTATCGTGAGCGATGCGAATGAAGATTCCACCGTCGAAGCCAAGTCA
Organism: Gemmatimonadales bacterium; assembly: GCA_038208015.1. Classification (GTDB taxonomy): domain Bacteria; phylum Gemmatimonadota; class Gemmatimonadetes; order Gemmatimonadales; family Gemmatimonadaceae; genus UBA4720. The sequence continues at coordinate 727 of JBBQZF010000263.1, read as the reverse complement.
GGCTACGGCGTTTACACCGGAGGGAAGTTCTACGAGAGCCTCCTCCCCGACGCGGCCGGCACGCCGCGCGTTCTCGATGCGACCATCAAGTCAGAGCTCGTTGCTCTCTCTGATGGGATGAGCTTCGAGAGCTACACCGATTCTTCTGCCGCATAAGGGAGACACGACAATGAATCTCAATTTCGCTGCCGTGATCGCTGCCCTCGGGGCCAATGCGGCATTCAAGATCGCCAACGCTGCACGAGCGTCCGCTGACTATCTCTTCGCTACACTTCTGCCTGAGCAGAAGATGCCGACCTACGACGTCAAGACCGGAAGCATGGTCATCAGATCAACGATGGCTGGGCTGGTCGGCATGGACTCGCCTTATCCTCCGGGCGGAATCATCGACGTGTCGACCTTTCTCGAGGGAACGGCCAAGCTCGGCAACCATGTTCCGCTTTCCGAGCAGTCGCTTCGAACGCTTCAGGACATGGTGATCCGGATGAGCGGGAATGGTGCCGCCACCAGCACCTTCATCCTCGAGAATGTTCTCAACTTCCTCGACAAGGTCGTGATTCAGCCGCACCTGGACCGTGCAGAATGGCTCCGCGGTCAGGCACTTCTGGGCTCGATCAACTGGGAGTTCGGCGGCAAGAGTCTCGTGGTCGATTACGGGATTCCGGCGGCGAACATTCTCACCGCTCGCACTGGCAATGATGGCTACGGCGGATCGGCGTCAAAGTTC
>JBBQZF010000262.1:0-3749 GCA_038208015.1 Gemmatimonadales bacterium | reverse complement strand
GGAGCCGCACGGGTCAGGAGCGGCTGGAGAGAAGCTGTCTGGCCGTGTTCACGATCCCGTCGACAGTGATGCCGAGGTGCTCGTAGATCTCCTTGTAAGGGGCGGATGCGCCGAACCGCTCGATTCCGATTGCAGCTCCATCGGATCCAACCCATCGCTGCCAGGACATGGGGTGCCCGGCCTCTATCGACACCCGTATGGCGCCATCTGGCAGGACACTGTCGCGATACTCAGCGCTCTGTGCCGCAAATAGTTCGTGACTCGGCATGCTCACGGCGCGGGTCCTGATCCCTTCCGCCTCGAGCTTCTCCCGAGCCTCGAGAATCAGAGCCACCTCCGACCCGCTTGAAAGCAGCACAACCTCCGGCGCTCCGCCCTTCGCGTCAGCGAGGACGTAGGCTCCTTTTGCGACACCCCCGGCAGAAGCATGACTTGTCCTGTCTATGAAGCCGAGCTTCTGTCTCGTTAGCACGAGCGCGACGGGGCCTTTTTGTTTGAGAGCTACCCGCCAGGCCTCAGCCGTCTCCGATGCATCGGCAGGTCTTATCACGGTGAGGCCGGGAACAGCGCGAAGCGTACTCAGCTGCTCGATTGGCTGGTGAGTCGGTCCGTCCTCGCCAAGCCCGATCGAATCATGAGTGTAGACGTATATCACGTGCTGCTCCATCACCGCAGCGAGACGCACCGCCGGCCGCATGTAGTCGGAGAAGATGAGAAACGTCGCGCCATAGGGAATAAATCCACCGTGCACCGCCATCCCATTCATCACCGCACCCATTCCATGCTCGCGGATCCCGAAGTGGAAATTCCGTCCAGCGTGGTTTTCGGCGCTCATGCTGGGTGAGCCCTTCACTATGGTATTGGTGGAGGATGCGAGATCGGCGGATCCTCCGACAAGCTCGGGCAGCTTCGGTGCAATCGCGTTCAACACGACGCCCGATGCTGCCCTGCTTGCAACGCTCCCGTTCTCTGCCGTGAACGACGGGATGAGATCTTCCCAGCCATCGAGAAGATCTCCGCGCAAACGGCGCTCGAGCTCAGCCGTGTCAGCGGAGTGCGCCTTCTTCCATGCGTCGTATCCCGCCTGCCACTCGCTCTCCAGCTTCGCGCCCCGGTCCTGCATTGCCCGCCACCGGGCGAGCGCCTCAGGCGCAACAAAAAAAGGCTCCTTTGAAGGATACCCGAGCGCCTTTTTCGTCAGCTCTATCTCGTCGGCGCCGAGTGGTGAGCCATGGGCCTCAGCGGTGTCGATCTTGTTCGGGCTTCCGTATCCAATCTGCGACCTTACGACGATGAGTGAAGGACGGTCGGTGACAGCCTGCGCCGCGACGATTGCCGCATCGAGCGCGTCGAGGTCGTTCGCATCGTCAACCCGCTGGAGATGCCATCCATACGACTCGTACCGCTTTGCCGTATCGTCGCTGAACGTGAGCGCAGTGTCGCCTTCAATCGTTATGTGATTGTCGTCGTAAAACCCGATGATCTTGCCGAGCTTGAGGTGTCCCGCGAAGGATGAGGCTTCGTGGGAGACACCTTCCATCACATCGCCATCGCTTGCGATGAAATAGGTCCGGTGATCGATGACGTCATGGCCAGGCCGGTTGAAAATCGCCGCAAGCTGTGCCTCCGCGACTGCCATCCCAACTGAATTCCCGACACCCTGCCCAAGTGGGCCGGTAGTCGTTTCGACTCCCGGCGTGTATCCGTATTCAGGGTGTCCCGGAGTCTTGCTCTCCCATTGCCGGAACGACTTGATGTCCTCCAGAGAGACATCGTATCCGGTGAGATACAGCACGCTGTAAAGCAGCATCGAAGCGTGGCCGGCGGAGAGGACGAACCTGTCCCGATTGATCCAGTCAGGATTCGCCGGATTGTAACGCAGGTGTCGTGTCCAGAGGACGTACGCGAGGGGGGCAAGCGCCATCGGCGTACCGGGATGGCCCGAGTCTGCCTTCTGCACGGCGTCCATTGAAAGCACGCGAATGGCGTTGATGCAGAGATTGTCGAGAGCTGCGTCGGGGGAGGTCTTCGTCTTATCGGGCATCTGGGTCGGCGGAGGCGGAGGGCTTTTCGCTGCTGAAGTTACATCAGGGCTTCGGCTCAGGCAGCGGTCCTCTACGTGTGAACCCGGAAACACGAGCCCCGTTCAGGGCTCTTTCTTCGGTCTATGGTCGGAACTGGTTCGCGGCTCTCCCGCCTCGCCCCCGTAACCACTCTTGTGCACGTTTGAGCGCATCTTGTTGGGATCAGTCGGATTCGGAGTCCCCGACCGCATATCATCGGCATTCTCGACGGGGGTGTTCTCGTCACTATCCATCTGTTCCTTAGAGTCCTGACGTGTCATACATTATGCCTCTGTTAGGAATAGGGCTCTTCAGGGCAATGCACATGCCGAAAACCGGAACCACCGAAGGTGAGTAAAACGAAATCCGGCGAGCGTCATCCCCGGTTTCGCAGCCTGAGTGACCCGGAGACACTGGCAAAGTTCGCCCAGAATCTGGGTGAAGGCATTTACATCACGAACGGGCAGGGGCAGATACTCGATGCCAACCACGCCTTCCTGAAAATCTTCGGGTTTTCCACCATCGAAGAGCTCGGCGATTACCGCGTTGCCGACTTCGTGGATGCCGAGGTCCGGAAGCGCGAAGTTGCGCTGCTTGAGCGGGAGGGCTCGCTGCGGGATCGTGAGCTTCAGATTACCCGTCGGGATGGAAGCGTACGTACCGTGCTCGACACCTGGTACAGCATAACCGATCCTGACAGCGGGGAGCCTGTCTTTCACGGGATTCTTGTCGACATCACCGCTCGCAAGCAACTCGAGACTCAGCTCGTGGAGCAAAGCATCCGCGACCCGCTCACCGGCTGTTATAACCGGAGGTATCTGTCCGGCCTCTACACGGCGGAACGCGAACAGGACGAATCATGGGGGTGCATCTATGTGGATATCGACCACTTCAAGCAGTACAACGATATTCACGGACACGCCTCGGGAGACGCGGTGCTCATGAAGATGAGCCGGTTTCTCATGCGGCATGTTCGCGCTGAGGAGCCAGTCATTCGCATGGGCGGCGACGAGTTCCTCATCGTTCTTTTCGGCACCGACCCGGCGGAGACAGAGATGGTGGTGCGCCGTCTCGAGACAGCCGGACGCGAGGGCGGCCCCGTATCGTTCTCGCTCGGCTGGGCAACGCGCGAGAGTTCGGAGAAGCTCGAGGACACGGTCAACAAGGCTGACCGCGAGCTGATCAAGGTGCGAGTAGAGCGCCGGCCGGGGAGCTACACGAGGCGGACTCCTCCAAAGGAAGTGAGCAAGTAGGGCCACCTCCGACGAGAGGTGTGCAAGTCCGGTCGCCGGGCACGTCTTACGTGCAGACCCGAACCGGAAAGACAATGCGAGCCTCCCTTATTTTCCTGTCCCTGACTGCCATGCCGGCACTCCTCGCCGCGCAGGGAACGATTCTCCCACGACCTTGCATGCCCCGTCCATGCACGCTTGAGCGGCCGTGTGTTCCGTGCAGGCCGCAGGGACCCCAGGTCATCAAGCAGTCGAGTCACGTTCGTGCAGATCTCACTGATCGCGTGATCCGCTACGAGGTGACCGAGACCTTCGTGAACCGGGGAACAGGAGTTGGTGAGGCCGACTACATATTTCCGCTTCCCCAAGGCGCGGCGTTTCAGGACCTCAAGCTTTCAATCAACGGTGAGATGGTCGCCGGCGAAACGATGAGTGCGGAGCGTGCCCGCGCCAT
>JBBQZF010000261.1:0-3761 GCA_038208015.1 Gemmatimonadales bacterium | reverse complement strand
CGGCGTCTTTTCCTCTTCTGTGTCTCCCTCGATCTCCGCGGCTCTTATTTCGATTTCCGAGAAGTGCCGTCCCTCCTCGTCAACCGGGGCTCTCGTGCGTGCTTCGGCTGGCGATGAGAAATCGGTGTCGGGCATGTAGATGCTATCGGCCGGGGTGGCTTCGGCCAGTCCGGCTTCGGTCACCGGCGCCGGCTCGGCTACCTGCTCGAGTTCCTTGGCGGCGGACGGCGAAAGCTCCTCGATCCTCTTCCGTATGACGGAATCGTCGGGGTGCTGGATCGCAAGCTGCCTGTAGACGGTGAGAGCGGCTGCCGTGAATCCCTGTTTCACGTAGAGTTCCGCCATTGTCCGCGTGACGAACGGCGACTCCACGGGGTGGGGAGTCTTGCGCCAGGGCGCCCCGGGCTCTGCAGCGTGAGCATCCTCCGCCTCCTCGCCCTCGGGAGGCTGGCCCGCAACGGGCCCAGGTTCAATTACCGGCTCTGGCTCGTGCTCCGGCTCGGGCTCAGGTTCACGGACGGGCTCCGGGTCGACTTCTGGTTCGGGTTTCTGAACTGGCTCGCGCTCGACTTCCGGCTCGGGCTCCCGAACTGGCTCGGGCGCCTGCTCCGGCTCCGGCATGCCGTCGTCAGATGCTTGTGCCTCCTGTGGTTCGGTCTCCGGCTGCGGTTGCGGCTGCTCATCGTCAGGGCCCTGAGACATCACAAATATGCTCTCCGGCATTGACTCTGGCTCAGTGCCGTCACCCTGCTCCTCGGCCGGTGTCGCGTCCGCCACGCCTTCTTCGGCGTCTCCCACCTCGCTTGATTCACCGACAGCGACCAGCGGCTCCTCGAGCTCAGCCAGGTAGGCGGCCGCTTCTGAATCCTGCGGATCGACATCGAGGGCCTTGCTGTACCAGTGCCTTGCCTCCGCTGTCTCGCCCTTCTCACGCGCAATGTCACCTAGCTCGCGGAGCACGATGGTGTTGTCCTGGTCAAGGGCGAGCGCCTTCTCGAAGACCGTCCGCGCCTCGTCTGTCCGATTCGCATCGTGCAACGCCTGGCCGTATACGACATGTCCGCTCATGTGCTGCGGCTGCTGCGCGAGGTGGGCGCGGCATATCGCTATCGCCTGCTCGGGGTCGCCGGCCTTGCGGTACTCGTTGGCGAGAGGCGCGAAATATCGTCGCGGGTTCTCGTGGAATTTCTGCCGTAGCTCGTCGATCCGGGGGGACCCTTGCATCCTTGAACCTCTTTGATGTGCCGTCCCCGCTTCAGTCGGGACCGAACGGGTGAAGATACCCCGTGCAAAGGACATGCGTCAATCGGTTGAAGTCACTATCCAGCTTGCTTTTACGCCTGCCGCACCGGTAGGTTGTGAGGCTGTATCCCCTCAATTCAAGCGTAATTTTTCAAGGCCCCGCCAGGAGTCAGGCTCGTGCTGCAACAAATGCGGAGCTCCGCAAAATGGGTATGGATCTTCCTGATAGTCGCTTTCGTCGGCGGATTTCTGTTCGCCGACGCTGCCGGCCTCGTTGGAGTCGGGCAGCTGACGCCGACAACGCCTGTCGCGACAGTCAATGGAGAGGACATCCTCGCCACTACGTGGTTCGAGGCGACTTCAGCCCTCGAACAACAGGCGACCCAGCAATCCTCCCGCTCGATCACGCTCGACGAGCGCCGCCGTCTTTCTGACGAGGCGTTCGAGCAGCTCGTGAGCGATGCCCTGCTGCGCCAGGAGTACCGGCGCCGCGGAATTCGCGTGAGTGACGAAGAAATCGCAGAAGCTGCCCGTTTCGCGCCGCCGCCACAGCTCGCGCAGAATCCCGAGCTGATGACGGACGGCCGGTTCGACATGGCGAAGTACCAGCGGTTCCTCGCCAGTCCGGCTGTCCGCCAGCAGGGACTGCTCTTCCAGCTCGAGGCGTACTATCGCGACCAGATTCCGCGCGAGAAGCTGTTCGAGCAGGTGACATCCGACGTATACGTGAGTGACGAGCGCCTCTGGAGCATCTGGCAGGATACCCGGGACACGACGCAGATTTCGTACGCGAAGTTCACGCCGTCGATGGTCCCCGACTCCGCAGTCACCGTCGAGGCCTCGGCGATTCGCGAGCATTACAACAAGAACAAGGAAGATTTCGAGCGGCCGTCGCGCGCAGTGGTCTCCGTGCTGGCGATTCCCCGCTCAGTGGGCCCGGCAGACTCAGCCGCGGTGCGGAACCGTCTCCTCGCGCTGCGCCAGAGGATCGTGGGTGGAGAAAATTTCGCTGAAGTAGCGAGGGCCGAGTCGTCGGATTCGGCTTCGGCGCGTGAAGGCGGAGCACTTGGCAGCGGTACGCGCGGCCGGTTCGTGCCTGAATTCGAGAATGCGGCATTCGCACTTTCGACGGGTGAGATCTCGCAGCCGGTGCTCTCCCAGTTCGGTTATCATCTCATCAAGGTCGATTCGCGGAAGGCTGATACGCTCACCGTCAGCCACATCCTTCTGCCGGTCACGCAGAGCGACTCGGCCGCGACGGTGACGGATCGCGTTGCCGATGATCTCGCCCGAATTGCAGGGTCGAGTGACAATCCACGTGCGCTCGACTCCGCGGCGAAAGTGCTGGGGATCCCGATCAGGCGAGCCGCGGTGCTCGACACTGAAGCGCTCACGATCGACGGAAGGTTCATTCCGAGCGTTGGTCCGTGGGCATTCCAGGGCGCGCGCCCGGGGGAAACCAGCGAGCTGTTCGATGCCGATGACGGATACTACCTCGCGAGGCTCGATTCACTGAAGGAAGGCGGCGTGCCGTCGCTCGCCGAGGCGACGCCGGAGATACGCGACATTCTCGCGATCCAGAAGAAGCTCGACGTGCTGATGCCCCGCGCTCAGCAACTCGCTGCCGCGGCGGCCGCATCATCGCTCGAGCAGGCCGCTCAGGCGGCGGGGCTTCAGGTGGTCCAGAGCCAGCCCTTCACGCGTGTCGGCGGCGCGGAGAACATCGGCCGGCTGAACCAGGCGATCGGCGCTTCGTTCTCGCTGCCGATAGGAGCCGTGAGCGCGCCGATCAGGATTTACGACGCGATTTTCGTTCAGCGCGTCGACCAGCGCGTGCTTCAGGATCGCGCCACGTGGGAGGCGCAGAAGGATTCGCAGCGAATGCAGGTCACGCAGCAGCTCAAGCAGCAGCGCGTCAGGGAATTCCTGGTCAATCTTCGCGAGTCGGCCACGGTCAAGGACAAGCGGAAGGACGTCGAGGCAGCCAACCGAAGGGCTGTAGTACAGTAAAAACCCAGCTACGAGCGCTCAGCTGATAGCCGCTGGGCTCGAGCTAAGGGTCCTGAGCCAGGTCGCAGGCCCACATTTGTCCCCTGCCTGCGCACCTGATCATTGACCACGGATCGCGTCAAGGCTACGATGTGCCGCTCGCTGGTGCGAATCCCGCGACTGCGGTACTCGTCCCCTACCCCGCAGCCACCAATGTCGCTCTTATCTGCAGCGTGAACGAGCTCCTCAATCGGCAGCGCGCAGCGGACACGAACGGCCTCGTCGCGCTGCAGTCGGCGCCCATCGCCACCGGTGAGCGCTTTGGCGCTGTGGACGTGCTCCGCGGCTTCGCCCTGTTCGGGATCCTCGTCATCAACCTGGGCGGGTTGTCCTTCTACTGGATGCTGTCTGCTGCGCAGAAGGCGCAGTTGCCGACCGGCGGCATCGATCCCGTCGCCAACTTTCTCCGGCACCTGGTGTTCGAGGGGAAGTTCTGGACCCTGTTCTCCCTGCTCTTCGGGATCGGGTTC
>JBBQZF010000260.1:0-3780 GCA_038208015.1 Gemmatimonadales bacterium | reverse complement strand
GGAGAAGGTGGGTCTTCCGAACAGCCCCAGGGCGAAGGCCCGCGGGCTCCCGATCCTTGTCGAGGTGGGCAGCCAGGGCTGATTTGACTTCCGCAAAAGCCAAAGCGGCGCCGGGTTTTCGCTCGGCGCCGCCTTGTTTTTTTCCCTCTGCGCCTCTGTAAACGCGGTTCTCCGCGCCCTCTTGCCGTTCCCTCTGCGCCCTCTTGTAATGCCGAAGGGGGGACTCGAACCCCCACGGGCTTGCACCCACTGGCTCCTGAAGCCAGCGCGTCTACCAGTTCCACCACTTCGGCGACAATACTCGCAATTTAGACGCCGCCAAAAACTAAGTCAACGCGAAAACCCTTTCTCAATCTCCGCACGAGTCCTAGTTTGAGAGCAGTAAATGGCAGAGACGAAAGAGAAGCCGGAGCGCGAGTCTATTGCGCGGAACAAACGCGCGAGACACGACTACCACATTCTCGACACGTGGGAAGCGGGTATCGTACTGACGGGCAGTGAAGTGAAGTCACTACGCAATGGGAAAGCGAATATTTCCGATGCCTACGGCATAGTGAAGGATGGCGAGGTTCACCTGCTGAACCTGCACATTTCTCCCTATGAGCAGGCAAGCCACTTCAACCATGAGCCGACGCGCACGCGCAAGCTTCTGCTGCACAAGCGCGAGATCAGGAAGCTCATCGGCTCGGTCGAGCGTCAGGGACTTACCCTCGTTCCGCTCGAGCTCTATTTCAGCCGCGGGAAGGCGAAGGTGGCAATCGGGCTGGGGAAGGGCAAGAAGCTCTATGACAAGCGGGCGGATGAGAAGCTTCGCGACGACCAGCGCGACATGCAGCGCGCGCTGAGGTCCCGGTGATTCTCGGGTTTGCCGTCGCTCTCCAGATAGCGGCGGCGGCTCCACCGCCTAACCTCGTCATCCGCGAGGGCGGCGGGAACCTGAGGATCGTTCCATCGGTGGCGACGCTGAGCGGGAGGTACCTCAGGGCTGACCTCCTCGCGGCGGCGCTCGGAGGATCCGCGGGACCGTTGCCTGGCGGTCGCTACAGCATGAGCCTCGGGGGACAGAGAATCGACCTGGCTGAGGGTGTTCCGTTTGTCCGGATAGGCGCCGACGTCGTTCCGATGAATCTTCCACCGCTCCGGTCCGGGCAGACTTTTCTCGTCCCGTTTCAGCTCGCTGCGTCGGTGATTCCGCGATTCACGACCGGCTTCAACTTCGATGCATCAGTGTCGGAGATAAGGATATTCGACACCTCGGCGCGACGTGGAGTGGCACCACCTCCCGCGCGCGCGGAGGCGTCATCTCCGATCGATGCCGGCACTCAGCCGCTGCCAGTCAGGCCGCGAAGGACGCAGCGCCGTCTCGTCGTTGTCGACGCGGGACACGGCGGTGTAGACCCGGGGATGCAGGGTCCGATCGGTGCCGGACCGCGAATCACCGAGAAGCATGTAACCCTCTCGGTCTCCAGGATGCTCGAGGAGGAGTTGCGCAGGCAGGGCGTCGAGGTCATGATGACGCGCACTCGCGATACACTGATCGCCCTCTCCGACCGCGGAAGGATCGCCAACAGGAACAAGGGCGATCTCTTCGTTTCGATCCATGTGAATGCGAGCGGAACCCGCAGTTCCGCCGCGGCACGCCAGCGTGGTTACGAAACGTATTTCCTCGCTGAAGCGAAGACTGCTGAAGCCAGCCGGGTCGAGCGAATGGAGAACGAGGCGGTGAAGTTCGAGACTGGCGCCAACGCGCCGAAGGGAGATCCGCTCAGCTTCATCATCAACGACATGGCGCAGAATGAGCACCTTCGCGAGTCGAACGATCTCGCGGAGACGATCCAGAACGGGCTGCGGCGTTTTCATCCAGGCAGGGACCGCGGCGTGCAGCAGGCCAATTTCGCGGTGCTCAGGGGATCGTTCATGCCTGCCGTCCTCGTCGAGATCGGATTCGGCACAAATCCCGACGAGGCGGAATACCTCAACGACAGGGCGAACCAGCGTCGGATCGCTCAAAGTCTCGCAGTGTCGATAATGGAATACCTCGACCATTACGACGCCCGCATAGGATCGGGCACTCGTTGAGGCCCGCCGCGGCGGCTGTTCTCAGGGTCAACGCGGCATCAATTGAATTCCAGAACCCGATCCTGCTGGCTGCAGGGACAGCCGCCTACGGCCGGGAGCTCGCCGGAGTGATGGATCTCGAGTTACTTGGCGGGATCGTCACAAAGGCGGTGAGTCCCGAGCCTCGAAAGGGCGCCCCCCCGCCGCGTGTTGCCGAGTTCGAGGGCGGGATGATAAATGCGGTCGGGCTGGCGAATCCGGGACTCGAAGCCGTTGGCCGGGACGATCTTCCCTGGCTCGCCGGGAATGTCAGGATGCCGCGAGTGATAGTGAACGTTGTCGGGAGTGCGGTAGAGGATTTTACCACTGTCGTCGAGTTACTTGCCGGGCATGCGCGGATCGATGCATTCGAGCTCAACGTGAGCTGCCCGAACGTGAAGGCCGGTGGAATGGAATTCGGCTCTGACGTCGCCGTTCTGACAACGCTGGTAAGCCGGGCGCGCGCTGCAACTCAGAAGCCTCTTTTCGTAAAACTCTCTCCGACACTCGCGTCGATCGCTGATACGGCTCGTGCGGCCGCATTCGCGGGCGCCGACGGAATAAGTCTCGTGAACACGATCCCCGGACTCGTAGTCGACGTCGAGCGCCGCCGCCCCGCGCTCGGCTTCGGCACCGGCGGTGTGAGCGGCCCGGGTCTTCTTCCGGTTGGTGTGCTCGCCGTGTGGAAGGCGAGTCAGGCAGTCGACGTTCCCTTGATCGGCGTCGGCGGAGTTTCGCACGGGGCCGACGTCATTCAGTACATGATGGCTGGCGCAACCCTTGTCGCTGTCGGGACTGCCGCGCTCAGGGATCCGAGAGCGCCCGAGCGAATAGTCGCGGAGCTCGCCGACTGGTGCGACAGGCACGGCGTGAGATCAGTGACGGAGATTGTCGGAACGCTGGAGTGGCCATCGTGACAGCGATTCCGATAGTTGCCCTCGATTTTCCCGATGCCGAGCGTGCGATGACGCTCGTGCAGGTTCTGGATGAGAAGTGTCGTTTCTACAAGGTCGGGAGCGAGCTGTTCACCGCGTCGGGCGCGGACATCGTTCAATGGTTGCGCGATACGGGTTGCGACGTCTTTCTCGATCTCAAGTTCCACGATATTCCGAACACTGTTGCTGGTGCGATGCGGCGCGTTGCGGACATGGGTGTGCGCCTGACGACTGTTCACGCGTCGGGCGGCTCGAAGATGATGTCCGCGGCGGTTGACGCGGCCGGGCCCGACTGCGGTGTACTCGCAGTGACGATTCTCACGTCCCTGGACGATGCGACGCTTGGCGAGGCGTGGGGAAGGGAGCGTGTCGACGTCGAGAACGAAGTCTTGCGACTGGCGGAGCTTTCGCGGTCGTCGGGCGTGCACGGGATTGTCTGCAGTGGGCACGAGGCCGAGGCGGTTCATTCGCGGCACGGGTCAGCGCTCAAGCTTCTGGTTCCGGGAATCAGGCTGCCGGGGGATGACGCCGGAGACCAGTCGCGGGTGGTGACGCCGGCTGCGGCCGTCGCCGCGGGGGCGAGTTATATCGTGCTTGGGAGGGCAGTTACGGCGGCGCGGGATCCCAGGGAGGCAATGGCTGCGGTGCTGGACGGATTGGAGGGCGGGGGAGCCAGGATCTGACTGACTACGGACTGGGGGCGTACTACGGACACCGGCACCGGACAACATCGGGCGCCGGGGGGAGG
>JBBQZF010000259.1:0-3793 GCA_038208015.1 Gemmatimonadales bacterium | reverse complement strand
CTGCGCCATCTCGAGTCCTCTGTCCCACGTCAGTGATTTCTTGAGACTGGACGGCAGTTTCTGAACCCGGCGTGCAAGCGCCCGCATCACCGAGCGTGTGTCCCGTTTCGGCAGCCGGATCAACATCACGAAGCGAGACTTCCGCTCTACGAGCGTGGCAATGTTCGAGGTCTTATTCCCGGCAAGAAGATCTCCTTCCCAGTGGCCGGGCACTGCTCGATCGGCTGCCTCGGGTGGTCGCTCGCTTATCGGTACCGCATCAACGATCTGACCACGTCCGAGACCTCTGCGCTTTGCGTTGCGATTTCGCCGCACACCGTTGCTTCGCCGCAGATGGTCTACCAGCTCCTTCTTGAGGGCACCCCGAGCCTGCACGTACAGCGTCCGATAAATCGTCTCATGCGATACATGCATGTCCGGGTCATGAGGATAGGTCTTCAACAGCCACCTCGAGATCTGCTCAGGTGACCAGTCGCGTCTAAGCTTCTCAGCAACCACAGATTGAAGCCCGGGATGGATCGACAGCCGGCATTCTTTCGGTCGTCGAGCGAGAGCCCAGGCGTCGGCATCTGCAACTGTAGCTCGGTAGGTGGCTTTTCCCCCATGACGACGAATTTCGCGACTGATCGTCGACGGTGCACGGCCCATGCGCTGGGCGATGCTTCGTATCGACTCCATTGCCATCAGCCCTCGTGATATCTCCTCGCGCTCGAGGAGGCTCAATACCCTGGGAGCTCTTCGCCGGCTGGGTGGTGCGATCCCGCCGTGCCGCACGATAACATACGCGATCGCCATGGGATCGCGCCCCAGCTCTCTGGCAATATGCGGGTATAGAGCGCCTTGACCCCATCGCTGCCAGACCACAGCGCGCTCCGCATCCGAGAAGGGCACCCTCAGCCTACGACGTCCCACAGATCACCTCCGATGAATGTGGTAATCTGTTGCACCGACCGATTGAGAGCGCCACAGCTAACCGCTAAGCGCTGACGCTGCAAACAGCCAACAGCAGGCGAAGCCCCCGGCGTAGAGCCCGGCGTAGAGCCCGGCGTAGAGCCCTCCAACTGTTGCGATGTCCCTCCCAACCAGTCTGATATACGAGACTGAAGACCCCAATCGCAGCAGGAAAAGGAGAGGGAAAGATTCGCATCCTGATAGCAGAAGACGACCGCTCGCTCGCCGTGCTGATGCAGCGCGTGCTTGCCGAGGATGGCTACGCGATAGATGTAGCAACCACGGGCGAGGAGGCCCGGCTTTTCTCGTTCCTTCACCAGTATGACGGAATCGTCCTGGACATAGACCTCGGCGACAGGAACGGGTTCGAGATCCTGCAGGAGCTCCGCAAGGCGGGGCGAAGCACGCCGGTTCTGCTTTACACCGGGCTCGACGATTCAGAGGCCGTTGTGCGGGGGCTCGACGCTGGTGCCGACGGATACATCGTGAAGCCGGTGGCGAACCAGGAGCTTCGCGCGAGAGTGAGAAGCCTTCTCCGCCGCGGGAGCAGGGCCCCGCTCGCCGATCACGTGATAGTTGGCGATGTTCGCCTCAACCGCCTGACGCGGCGCGTGACGCGGGGAATCGCCGAGATAGACCTCACGCCGATGGAGCTGCGCCTTCTCGAACATTTCATGCTTCGCGCGGGTCAGGTCGTGACGCGCAGTGAGCTTCACGACAAGGTGTGGGACATGCACTTCGACCCAAGCTCGAATCTCGTCGATGCGCACGTTGCGCGGCTGCGGAAGAAGCTCGAAGGCGCGAGCGCTTCGGTCGCGCTGACCACGCGGCGCGGAATCGGCTTCGTGCTTCAGGCCGCCGATGCCCACCCAGAGCTTGCCAGCACTGGCTGAGCTTCTTCACTGACGAGCGCCTTGCGCTCGTTACCGGGTCTACCGCTAGGATGAGTATGGGGTGAGAAGGGCCCAGCGCTGCGGCTTGGCGTCCCGCGTTGGCTTCCTCTGTTCGTCGAGCGCCATCCGCACGCTCTCGAGCGGGAGCTTTCCCGGTAGCAGGTATCTCGACGGATCCCTCGGTGCAGCCTCGGTGAAATCGATATTGTGCGTCTGCTTGAACTTCGAGACGAGACGCGGGGTGATCCGCGGGTCGAACGCGTCGTGCGTCTCGACGAGCAGTGTCGCCGTCCTGAGAGCGGGGTAGAGCACAGGATCGAGCAGGGTGAGCTCGGCCCCGCCGCAGTCGGAGACTATGAGCGAGCCGGCGATCTCCAGGTCGTAGAATGCTTCGGCGCCGCAGAATCCCCTCAGCTGCAGCCTGCTCTTCACGGCATTCTGGTCGGCGAGCTGCTTGCACGCGTGCCTTGCCGCGATCAGGGTGTCGAACACCACGAATCTCGACCGCGGCATGCGCTTCGCCATTCCCACCGCGTGATAACCCTCGGCGGCGCCAATGAAGATGACCTCCCTGAATGCCCGCTCGATGAGCCGCTCGATCCAGGGGTGGAGCTCCTCCTCGAACGAGCCGATGAGCTTCGCTGTCGGGGACTTGTCGATGATGGGGATCCGGGGCTCGCCGAAGTAGCGCATGCCTCTATACGGTCCGCCGATCACTGTGTAATCGGTGGCCGAGCTTAGCTGGGCGGCCAGCTTGTCGTATGACCATCCGCGATGGTCAGCGGCCTGGAGCTTACCGTAGTTCGTCTCGCGCCATGCCGCCATCAGCGTTCTGAGCTGGTTCCTCATCTTTCCGTTTCGTTGGGGTCCTGATGAGGGTAATTCTCATGGTATGACAGGGGTATGAACCGAGTATGACAATTTCTTAATGACTCAGCCAGGAGCGGCGCGCTGATAGCCTTCGAGCTCGCGCTCTGAGCCCCGGGCCAGATCGCAGGCCCACATACCAAAGCGGTGAGCGGGAGCAGCCAGCCGAAAGCTGCGAGTGAACCATCCCGCATGTTCACCGGCGGCGTCGCACCGCTGATCAGATCGTCCGCCAGCGACCGGTTCATCGGGAGGAAATGATGAGCCAGGACCTGCAGATACCGCCACCGCGCGAATGCCATCGAGCTGCGGCGCGTAATGCGGACCTGCCGCAGGCAAGAGCTTACCGGCCGATTGGAGGTCTCCGAACACTGCGCTCGAGAATCCTCACGCCCAAAATGGCAGCGTTCGAACTCCGAGCTTCAGCCGGCGAGCGAGATTGCGCGTGTACGGCCGCGCCTACAGATAGCGGGAGGCGGCGAGTGTCGCAGCATCGCCGTCGCCACTCCTCGACGCGGCCACCCCCAGCGCGTACCAGTGGTCGAGAGACGCCTCGGCGATCAGGCCGCCAAAGCCTGGCAGAGAGTCGGCAATCCCGGCATACATATCCAGAATCTGGCGATGCTGGTATGCAGCATCCCTCATGGAATACACGCCGCCCATGTGGAACCGGTAGGAGCTGAGGGTCTCGTCGAAGAAACCGATATTTCCGCTGAGCGACGCAAGGAGATGGAGTGGCCAGTCTCCGATGCCGGTGTCGAGGAGCCAGTCCGGAAACGAATCGACCGGTCGGCCACGATACATGACTGCACATGTCGGTATCACGTTCCCGCGCAGGAGATCGGCGGTCGTCAGTTCCGGCGGAAGGTCGTGCCGGGTGTACGTCCACGAGTCACGCGACCCGTCGTCGTAAAACGCGATCGCATTGTGAAAGCAGGCACTCAGGTGCGGGTGCGAGTCGAGGAATGTCACCTGGCGCTGAAGCTTCGCTGTGGAAGTCCAGAAGTCGTCGCCCTCGAGGAGGGCGATGTATTCCCCGCGACAGCTTTGGAGGGTCCGTTCCAGATTGCGGTTCATTCCGA
>JBBQZF010000258.1:0-3810 GCA_038208015.1 Gemmatimonadales bacterium | reverse complement strand
CGTACGGCGCCTCGAGAAACACCTCGTCAGGGAAAAGAACCACGGGAGTCAGCGTCCCGAGCATCTGAAGCATCAGCAGGAGGATCGTTGCGCGCATCCAGATTCCCGTGATCAGGCCGATGCCTATCACGCACTCCCATGCCGCGAGCAAGGGCAGCGAGATGTTCGGCCTGACCACGCCCAGACTCAGCACCTCGATCGTGCGGCCGGCGAGGTCCTGCGCTGGGCTCAGCCCGGGAAAGAACTTCAGGACGCCGAACCAGAAGAACACTACACCCAGTGATACGCGTAGCAGCGCGGGACCATTGCGCGCCATCCAGCGGGTAATCCGGACATCGACGGGCTCGAGCCAGCCGGGGAAAGTCATCTTGCGCTCGTAACGGAATCGAATACGACCGCCTGTGGTCTCCACGTCTGCGGATGTGCCACGAAAATCCTTCGGCAGCCCGCCATCGCGATCAAGCAGAGAGCTATCAGAGCTCTTCTCATTCGTTCACCTGCCCTTCCTGGCCATTGAGAGAATCTACGCTGGCCGGCTATCGCGCGAGCCTGTCCTGCAGCAGAGAAAGGGCGCGGTCTTCGGCTGCCAGCCCTACCCTGCATCCGGCAGGTCGCATCGCCCACAACCGCTGCGCGACCGACAGGTACATCTCAGCCGCATCGTCCATCTCGGTTGCGTCACGGCTCACCGGCAGCCGAAGAAGTGAATCCGCCACCGCGACCACCCGGGCAGCAGCCGAGTCGAGGGCGCACCGCCCGAGGACCTGCTCCGTTCCGAGAAGCACTCGACGACTGCGATCGTATCGCTCGCTGAGCCGCAACCCGCGCATCAGCGGATCGAGCGCCCGGAGAGCGCGCGCGAGGTCGAGCCGGTCAGCTACCGTTGAATCACCCGGAGCCAGCCGCGCAGCCTGCGCGAGATTGCCCTCCGCGCGGGAATAATTGCCGAGAGCGAGGGCCGCCTCGCCGAGTCCGCCGATTGCCTCGGCGTCACGCGGGCGCTGCTGCATGACCTGCCTGAACACATCCGCCGCCCGCTCGGGCGATCCCGCCAGTAGGAAAAGCCTGCCGATGTGCTTCCTGAGGTCGAGATCCTCGATCGACTGATCCTCAATCGGGAGCAGCTCGGCGAGAAGTTCCTCGCGGGCATCCGTGCGGACGAGAAACTCGATCAGCTCGAAGCGCGCATCGAGGCTGCTCCCGCCCTCTCCCTCTTGCCACCGGCCGTACACTGCGCGGCGGTAGTGCGCCTTTGCCTCCTCGACCCGGCCCTCGGCGAGCAGGTCGCGGGCCATCAGGACGTTCGCGCGGCCATTCGTTGGATCCTGCTGGAGAATGCGGTCGAGAATCCGGCTCGCTTCCGGGCTTCTTTCCTGTGCCAGCAGAGACTGCGCGAGGGCAAGTGAGTACGTAGTGTTGTCACGGCGCATCCATGTCGCCGCGCGGAACCGATCGCTCGCATCGTCGAGCTCGCCGGCGGCGGCAAGGCGTTTTCCGTCTTCATATGCGCGCGCCGCGCGAGAGTTGGCTTCGGCCCTGTCGATGCGCGCGAGAAAAGCATCGAATCCAAGAAAGAACACGATGAGCGCCATGATGATACCGAATGTCACCAGAAACTCGGCGTGAGTTGCGGTGACCGGCCGGTTCTCGCGGCCTGCCGGATCGCTCACTCTTCGCGCTCCCCGCTCTTCCGTTTCCGCTCCCCGCCCTCGACTCCATAAGCATCGAGGATGTCGGATAGCGTTACAATCCCGAGAAGTATCCCCACGTCTGCACGGCTCACGACGGGAAGTACGTTGTGCCGGGCCCCACCCATGCGCGCGAGCGCCTGATCGAGAGTGAAGTCAGTATGCAGATGAGCGAACGCTGGAGCGGTTCCCTGAAATTCGTCCTGCTGCTGCATGACCTTCCGAACTGTGTCAGCCTCGCTTGCGCCTTCAGCTGCCTTGATAAGATCCGCGGTGCGGACCATGCCGAGAAACTTTTCACCGTCGGCCACGGGCCATGACTCGAGGGCGCTGTCCGAAACACGCTGGAGCGCGCCCCGGATGAGCAGGTCCGGTTCGAGAGGCTGGGGCGCCTCGCGTATCACTGCGACGACTTTTGCCGCGTCATCCGGCGCGCGGGAAGCTGCGGTGGGAAGGTGGAGCCCGTCCTGGCGCGCGAGTGCCTGGTAGATCGGCTCCCGCTGCAGCTTCTGGGATACGAAATAAGCGAGCATGTTCGCGATCATGAGCGGAACGATGATCTCGTAATCCCGTGTAACCTCGAAGATCATTATGACGGATGTCAGCGGAGTGCGGATGGTGCCCGCAAAGGCCGCCCCCATTCCAACGAGCGCGTACGCGCCAGGCTCGGCAGTGATTCCCGGGAATGCGATGTTCGCAACCTGACCGACTGCTGCGCCGAGCATCGCGCCGATGAACAGCGTCGGCCCGAAGATTCCCCCAGCGTTGCCCGAAGCATAGGACGCGGACGTCGCGATGATCTTCAGGATTGTCAGCATCACCGCGACCCTGAAGACGAGATCGCCGTTGAGAACCTTCTCGACCTGGTCGTACCCCACGCCGAGCACTTCCGGAACGAACAAGCCCATCGTGCCGACTACGATCCCGCCGGCTACAGGCTGGATCCAGCGCGACTCCTGCGGGAGCCTTGCAAACCAGACGCGGAGCCAGAGCAGCAGCCGCACGAAGAAAACCGATACAAGCCCTCCGACGATTCCGAGCGCGGCATAGAAGAGCAGCTCAACCGGATTCTCGAGGTGGTATGCTGGAACATGAAAGAGCGGCTCATCGCCGAGTATCAGGTGGAGAACCATCCACGACGTCGTCGAGCTCAATACCACCGAGCCGAGGATCGGCGCATGGAGGTCCCCCATTATCTCTTCGAGGGAGAAGACGATGGCGGCTATCGGCGTGTTGAATGCAGCGGCAAGCGCGGCCGCGCTTCCGACGGGCACGAGCCTTCTCACCTGTTCCTTGCTCATCCCGAGTCGCCGTCCGATGACTGAGGCGATACCTGAGCCTATCTGGACTGACGGCCCTTCTCGCCCGAGTGAGATCCCGCTCGCCAGCGACATCGAGCAGCACACGAGTTTTCCGATGACGGTCCGCAGCGAGATGTACCCATCGTGGATGAATACCGCGGCGCGCGTCTGCGGAATCCCGCTTCCGCGAGCATCGGGGAAATAGCGGAAGAGAATGAATCCGGTTACGAGCGCGCCGATTATCGGGACGAACAGTCGTCTCCACCCTGCATCGCCCGGAGGGTACATCTGGGAAGCGAGTCTTCCTGTGACGAGCACGAACGCGACGATGACGAGGCCCACGAGCGCGCCGATCATGATGCTCAGAACCAGCGCAAGACGGTCTTCCTGCCGGCGCAGGTCCTCTATCAGATCGTTGAACCGTCCATACCAGTGCACAAGGACGACACGCAGGGTCGTCGTCTCGGGCGTGCCGGGGGTGGAACTGGGCTCGAGCCGGCTGGTAGCGTCCTGCCGGGAACGTCCTGGTGTCATCTCCCGCCTATGACTGGTGGGCCTCAGGGCTCTAATTCAGCTGCGGGGCATCGAGCTGTGCCAGCTTCGAAGCTCTCAGCTACGACGCAACTTAACAAAGGAAGAGGTACCAGCCGACAGCTTGGTGAGCTGGGAGCCTGAAGCCGGGGACAATCATCTGGCGCTCGCGACGGAGTCGAATACGACCGCCTGCGGTCTCCAGGTCTGCGGATGTGCTGCAATGGCCGGCCCCAGATACTCAAGCCACCGCGGCTTCACCTCAATCATCACGAAATCCTTCGGAAATT
>JBBQZF010000257.1:0-3815 GCA_038208015.1 Gemmatimonadales bacterium | reverse complement strand
ATTCCGAGAATTTCACCCGGCCTCACATCGACATTCACCGAGTCAACCGCGACGTGACGACGCGGCGCACGGGCAAGGCCGTTCCTGAACGACTTCGTGATGCCGCGCCCCGAGAGTGATGGCTGGGCGGGTCCGGTGCGGGGGAATGGCGCGCGCATGGCTGGAACCTCGGTAGGTCCAGGTCGCGTCACGACATCAATGGGGAGCGAATCGAATTGTTCGAACGCCTACTTCGTTTCCTTGACCACCGACGGGACGAGGGATTCTATCTTCCGGCGGAACGCGAGAACATCCTCGAGTGGAATGCTCGGGTGAAGAACTCCGCCGTCGGGAGCGGGCACCCGCATCACGAAGATGCGGTCGCGAGTGCTCTTCCTGAACCCCCGCCCCTCGTAGATGCGGTTAATGAGGATGCGGCGCACTATCACCATCGCCGACGCAAGGATTGGCACTGCGAGAACGAGCCCGAGAGGGCCGAGCAGGCTTCCCATCAGGAGCACAGCGACGATTGTGAGGACAGGCGGAAGTTCGAGTCGGTGCGACATGACGCGGGGAATCACCACGTTCCCCTCGAACACATGCACAACCACGCCGAGCAGTATCACGAGGAGCGCGTGCGTACCGCCGCCCGGGCCGCCGAGGACGAACAGCGCTGGCAGGATCGTCGAAATGAGGCTTCCGAAAAACGGTACGACGGCAACGACGCCGGTGAAAATTCCGAACGTGAGCCAGTACGGGACGTCCAGTATGTAAAGCCCGATCGCGGTGAACACGGCGAGAATCGTCATCGCGAGAAGCTGGGCGACGATATACGACCGCAGCGCGTTAGCGAGGTCGCGAAGCACATCCCGCACTAGGTCGCGGTGCACCGGCGGGAACAGCGCGATGAGCCATTCGCGGTAGATGCCTGGCTGCAACGCCAGGTAGATGCTCATCACGAGCACCGCGAAAACTTCGATCACTATGTGGACGAGAGAGAACACCTTGGGCACTACATTGCCGGCAGTCGTGGACAACTGGTCGTAGACGGCGATGAGGACCTTGTGCTCTCCAGGCCGCCAGACATCCCGCATCGCCGGAAACCGGCTCATGAACCTGTCGATCGACGATTCCCACCGCGATATCTGGTCAGGCAGGACGGAGACGAGCTCGCGAGTCTGCTCGATTACGGGAGGCACGAGCAACGTGAACAAGCCTACGATCCCCACCAGCGTCCCGACTATGGCAAGGAAAAACGCGAGTCTTTCGGGAACGCGGCCGCGCTTCACCAGGAGGTCGCGAACTGCGCCCAGGTAAAGCGAGATGATTATCGCAAGCAAAAGAAGCAGGAAGATGCTCGCCGTGCTTCCCACCAGCCACAGTCCGAGGACTGTGAGTGTTATTGTTGCGAGCGCCGGTGCCAGGCGGAAATTGAAGGCACCCGGCGCGTCACTCACCGAGTCGTGTTCTCGTCAGGAATTTCTTCCGCGTCAGAAACTTCCTCCGCCACTTCATCAGCTTCACCGGCGTTCAGCTGCTTGCTGCTCTCGGAAGCCGGCGCGGCGAGAAGCCCCATCTTCTGCTTCAGCGCCAGCAGCTGGGCGTCTGCAGTAGCGGTACCCGCAGTTGACTCGAGCCGCTTGAAGTCGCTGGCGAGCCTGTCGCCCGAAAATTCCTCGTCGATCTCCACGTGGGCCCTGATCTGGCGCTCGTTCTGGTCGATCTTCTCCTCCATTCTCGCGAATGCCTCGAATGCCGACTTCTCCGAGATCGATGACATCGTCTCCGAGATGCGCTTCTGTGCCTCGGCGCGCCGCTGCTTGGCGAGGAGAAGGTTCTTCTTGCGCGACGCCTCCTCGATGTTGTCGTTGAGGCCGCGAAGAGAATCCTTGAGGCGCTCCGTCTCCCCCTTGTGCGCCTCCCACGTGAGCTGCATCTGCTGGCCGCGCGAGACATGCTCGCCACGGCGCATCAGCGCCTGCTTGGCAAGGTCGTCACGACCTTCCTTCACCGCGAGCATTGCGCGGTGCTCCCACTCTTCTGCCTCGCGCAGCTCCTGCGCTGTCTGGTCCTGAAGGCGCTTTTCGTCGGCGATTGCCGCCGCGACCTGCTGCTTCGCCTTAACCAGCTGCGAGCGCATGTCGATGATTATCTGGTTCAGCATCTTCTCCGGCTGCTCGGCGGAGGAGATGAGGTCGTTGACGTTTGATCTGAAGAGACGCGCTATACGGTCGAATATGCTCATTGTTTTCTCAAGGCCTCAGTGATGAAGCGGCACCGCCAAAATACCCTATTGGGTGACGTACTACCAGCGGCGATCACGCTCGCCGGATCTGAACCAGCCTCTCCTTCGCAAGCCGCCTGCCGGTGGGCGTCGCTGCCAGGCCTCCGCCCGCCGTCTCCCTGTAACGTACATCCATTTCACGGCCGATCTCACCCATCACGTCTATCACCTCGTCCGCGGGTATCGCAAACGTGATTCCTGCCAGCGCCATCTCTATTCCAGCCAGTGCGATCGCCGCGCCGGTAGCGTTCCGAAAAACGCACGGCAGCTCAACGAGCCCTCCAAGCGGGTCGCAGACGAGCCCAAGCATTCCCTGCATCGTCAGCGCTACTGCATGGCCAACCTGCGACGGCGAGCCGCCGAGCATCTCGGTCGACGCGCCCGCAGCCATTGCCGCCCCCGCGCCCGTCTCCGCCTGACACCCGCCTTCAGCCCCCGACAACGACGCCCGCTCAGCGATCACGGCGCCGATCAAACCGGCCACCGCGAGCGCGTCGATGAGCCGCTCGTCAGAGATCCCCTTTGAGACGGCAAGTCCCGTCAATACCGCCGGGAGAGTTCCAGCCCCGCCAGCAGTCGGCGCCGCCACTATCACTCCCATCGCCGCGTTCACTTCCTGAACCGCCAGTGCGCGAGACAGGATGTCGCGAAACGCTGTATCCGCGAGCGGCCCCGCGGCGTTGTTTTTCAGCTTTGCCGCATCGCCGCCGACAAGGCCGGAGGAAGACCTGAGGTCCCCCGTAAGACCGTCGCCGATCGCTCCCCGCATTACCTCGAGGGCGCGCCCCAGCGAGCGCCTGATATCCTCGATCCTGCTTCCCTGATCCTGGCTTTCACGCTCGAGCGCCAGCTCAGAGAGTGAAATCCCGCGGGCTTCGGCATCCCTGATCGCCTCACCGAGTGACCTGTACATCAGCCGCCACCGCTCACGCGGTCGAGCCGTCGCGCCCAGCGCACCCAGTCGAGCCCTCGTATCTCTTCCTTAAGCCCCTCCCCGGGCGGCTCGTCACACTCGATCACCATGAACGCGTCACCACCTTTCTGCTTACGGGTGAGCTTCAGGGTCGCGATGTTGATGTCGTGGTCGGCGAGAATTCCCGTGATCCGCGCGATCGAACCCTTCCTGTCCTCAGCTACGAGCGTAAGCGTGTGGAAGTTTCCTGAAACTTCCACCGGATATCCGTCGATTTCGGTGACGAGCACGCGGCCGGCGCCCAGCGATGACCCCGTGAGCGTTGCCTTGAGGTCGCCACGCTCGAGAGTCATCCGGACCGTGTTGGGATGGGACGACTCGGAAATCGTCGTTTTTTCGAAGCGATAATCGAGTCCTTCCTGCTCTGCTATCTGGAGGGCGGTGCGGATGCGCTCATCGTCCGGCCTGAACCCCAGGAGCCCGGCGACGAGGGCCTTGTCGGTGCCGTGGCCCTCCCCGGTCCTGGCGAACGATCCGTGGAGCTCGAGCACGGCCGACTGTGGTGTCCCGCTCACCAACCCGCGGGCAAGAAGGCCGAGCCGGCAGGCGCCGGCGGTGTGGCTCGATGACGGACCGACC
>JBBQZF010000256.1:0-3818 GCA_038208015.1 Gemmatimonadales bacterium | reverse complement strand
GGGGTGACGAAGGGGGCGAATAGATTCACCCGTGAGCGAGCAGCACCAAAGAAGCGGCGACGCGTGGTGGTGAACGACCTGATGCAGCAGGGCTATGTCTATGAAATCACCATGCCGCCAGGTCGCGGATTCGATCCGGCGTTCCGCCCCCAGCTGACCCCGAAGGAGATGCTTGCGCTGGGAGTATTCGGCGGCAAGTACATGACGGACTGCCGGGACGAATTCCCCGCGAACTGGTTTGCCGGCGCGAAGCTATGTCACGAGTATCATGACCCGAAGCTGAACTTCTTCGGGGTAACGGCGTCGCAGTCGCTTGCTGTCTGGAGGAAGAACGGCTGGATTCACCCCGACGACCCGCGCGGGTGGTTCCAGTGGTACTGCCGTTATTACATCGGCCGGCGATCAGTCGATGATGAACGGCAGATCCGCCGGTGGCGCGCCGCAAGTCGCCATGTCGCGCAACTCCGCCTCGCGTGTTTCGGCGGCGACTGGAAGTGTCGCCCGCGCCAGCGCCAGGCGCTGCTTCACTGGGCGTACGATTCGCGTTCGATTTAGAAGGTTCACCCGCGTCCGGGCCCGGGAGTCGGCTAAATTGAAGGGATGGACACAGTTACCGAAGAGCACGACAGCTCACCTGCAACGGATGACGAGCAGCCGCTTGAAATCCGGCTGAGGGCGGCGGCGGATCTGCTCGAGGAGATCGTCGGCGATCGAGCTCTTCTTGCCGAAATTCCGGTCGAAGACAGGAACCGTCTTCTCCAGGCCGCGGGCCGCGTCTCACGTCCCGATGTAATCGACCGGAGGCGCCTGCTCAAAGTCAGCAAACGGAAGAGAAAGGCCGAGCGCGTACGGCGCGAGGAGAGTGTTCTCGAGAATACCGGTATCAGGAAGCTTCGACGGGAGCCGATTTTCACAACGCCAAACTATTTCCCGCCGGCTCCTGACTCCGATTCACCTCGGGAGCCACAACCCGGGCAACTCGACGACCCGCGAAACTGCTACATCTGCAAGCAGGACTACAACTCGATCCACCACTTCTACGATCATCTCTGCCCCGAGTGCGCGGAGTTCAACTACGCGAAGCGGACCGAGATTGCAGACCTCACCGGCCGTGTAGCGCTGCTTACCGGCGGCCGAGTGAAGATCGGGTATCAGGCGGGAATCAAGCTGCTCCGCGCGGGCGCCCACCTCATCGTCACAACGCGCTTTCCGCGCGACTCGGCTGCCCGCTACGCACGTGAGCCCGACTTCAGTGAATGGGGCGACAGGCTGGAGATCTTCGGGCTCGACCTGAGACATACGCCGAGCGTCGAGTCATTCTGCAGCGAGCTGCTCGATACCCGCGACCGGCTCGACTTCATCATCAACAATGCCTGCCAGACAGTGCGCCGCCCCTCGGAGTTCTACGAGCACATGCGGGGAGGCGAGATGGCGGCCCTGTCGACAATGCCGGAGCATGTTCGCCGGCTGATCGGCGGATATGAGGGACCCCACGCCTACCACATGATCTCTCACGAGTCACCCGCGCCACTCGGTGCACGTCTCGCGGAAGTGGCGGGCATGGCTCTCTCCGAGGAGGAGACCACCGAGCTCGAGGAGGCATCGAGTCTCTTCCCCAAGGGCAGGCTTGACCAGGACCTCCAGCAGATAGACCTGAGGGACCGCAACTCATGGCGGCTGCTGATGGCGGAGGTGCCGTCGGTCGAGCTGCTCGAGGTCCATCTCGTCAACGCGATCGCGCCCTTCATCCTCAATGCGCGCCTTAAGCCGCTGATGACGCGCACGTCCGAACCCGACAAGCACATCGTCAACGTGTCGGCAGTGGAAGGCCAGTTCTACCGCTCGTTCAAGACCACGCGGCACCCGCACACGAACATGGCGAAGGCCGCGCTGAACATGATGACACGCACCTCCGCGGCTGACTATGTCGCGAGCGGGATCCACATGAACAGTGTCGACACAGGCTGGATAACTGACGAGGACCCGGCTGAGATCGCGGCCGCGAAGACTGCCGAGCATCGTTTTCATCCGCCGCTCGATATCGTGGATGGCGCAGCCCGGATCGTCGACCCCGTCATTGCCGGCTTCAACAGCGGCACGCATGTTTGGGGGCAGTTCCTGAAGGATTACCGCCCGACCGACTGGTAGATGACTACAGCGAGCGTGGTTTACGATCTCGATGCGTCCGACAACATTGTCTCCGTCAATGATGCGTGGGACCGGTTTGCGGCGGAGAATGAGAGCGCCTCAGTCGGCGCGCGCAATGTAGTAGGGCGGTCGCTGTGGGATTTCATATCCGACCCGACAACAAGGGAGATCTATCGCCGTCTCTTCGCGTCGGCGCGTGGGGGGTCGGCCCCTTCCAGCTTCCAGTTCAGGTGCGATGCACCTTCCATACGGCGGCTGCTCGAGATGGAGATACGGTTCACGGATGGAGTCGTCAGATGCACCGTGCGAACTGTGAATCTCGAGAATCGCGAGCCCCAACTGCTGCTCGATCCGGCTGTCGAGAGATCAGAGGAGCTGTTGCGCATGTGCTCATGGTGCAAGCGCATTCCCGATGGTGCCGGAGTGTGGCATGAGATCGACGATGCTGTGTCTCTCGCCGAACTGTTCCGGTATCAGCGGCTGCCCGTGGTCACGCACGGTATCTGTGAGGAGTGTTCAACGGTGATGATGGACAGCATCTCAGTTTCCTGATCCGGCGCGAAGGCCCCGCTTCGGTCCTCCGCGCAAAATCGGGGCTGGGTTTTCTACTTCAGGGCCCAGGTTGTCGAAAGCGAGATAGTCCCCCACGAGAGAACAAGTTCACCCTTGGGTTTACCCGGCTCCCTCGAGGGGATCAGCCAGAATGTCATGCTCTCCAGCGGCGATGTGAGACCAGCCTGCCGAAGGTCTATTCGGGCGACATCGTTCGCAGGATCGTAGTCGGGCTCCGGGGTTCCCTCGGGCACGCTGACTTCCTTCTGGACGATGAGCTTCCATCCCGACCGGCTCGGCAACGTCTCGAGGACGTACCTGCCCTTGGGAATGGTGGCGCCGCCGAGCACGAGATCGACATCGGTGGTCAGTGTCGTCGCCTCGTTTGCGCCGGTCCGCCAGCGGCGGTCGTACGGGACGAGGCTGTCGGCAAGGATGCTGCGGCCGCGCAGGTGAGGCTGGCCGAAATCGATCTTTATCTTCGATGGCTTCGCAGCAGCGCGCGCGGCGGAGTCAGCGAGCACGAGAGTGACTTCGGTCGTTCCGCGTCCGCTCGGCGCTACATTCATGGGCGCCTGAGCGTGCAGGGCCGGAGCGGTAGAGACAGCGACTGCGAAAACGATTGCGGCGGTCAAGTTTCTCATCGGGGGTGGGGCTAGGGGTACGCGAATGTATTCAGCTGGCGAAGTGATGCATTTGCCTGCGCGATCGGCTACTTTCGGCCTCCGGCAGGAAACAGAATGTCTGCGGAGAAAAGATGCGCCTTTCAAGTCTAATCCAGTTGCTCGCAGTCGTCGCCGTGCCGGCTTCTCTCGGAGCGCAGCAGAGCGCCGTTGCCACCGCAAGGGGTGAACCCTGTCCGCCTGGCACTACTGAAATTCGACCCGGAAGCTGCAGGGCCCCGGAGGCTCCGGCGCCGAGCATTCTCGATTACAGGCCTCGATCGACTCTTGTCACCGCGGCAACACCGGTACCCCGGGCAAAGTTTCCGGCGATCGACTATCACGGCCATCCGCGTGACATGATCGAATCGGCGGAGGGTCTCGAGCGACTGGGGGCCGCTCTCGACAGCCTGAATATCCGCCTGATGGTTGCGGCCGACAACCTTTCGGGCGAAC
>JBBQZF010000255.1:0-3831 GCA_038208015.1 Gemmatimonadales bacterium | reverse complement strand
TCGATGAGGGACGTCGAGCGCGCGAACGCACTCCTCGGAGGACGGCGCGCCGTGATCGCCGAGCTTCGCGAGATTTTTCCCCGGCTTGGCGCGAGCGCGACACTGCTCGACGTCGGCACCGCGCGCGGCGACATTCCGGCGGCAGCGCGAATCGCCGCGGCAGAGACGGGGTTGACGCTTCGAACCATCGGAATCGACATGTCCGAGGCTCTGCTCTCCGCGCACGGATCCGGCAACCACGCGGTCATCCGCGGTGATGCAATGCGCCTCCCGATCGCGGACGCAAGCGTGGATGTGGTCGTCGCGTCACAGCTTCTGCATCACTTTCCGGCAGACCAGGCCTGCCTGGTCGTCAGCGAGCTGAATCGGGTCGCCCGGCGCGCAGTCGTCGTCAGCGATCTCCGCAGGAGTCTGGTTGCCGCTGCAGGAATCTGGTTGGGCTCCTTTCCCCTCGGCTTCCATCCTGTAAGCAGGCACGATGGTGTAGTTTCAGTCATGCGAGGATTTGTGCCCCGCGAGCTTGCGGATATAGTCGAGAAAGCCATCGGCCACCGGCCCGCTGTGAGGCGCCGGCTCGGCTTCAGGCTGACTGCCACGTGGATGCCGTGAGGGAGCCGTTCGAGCTTGGCCCGATGCCGCTCGGGCGCCCGATGGAGACCGTGGATGAGCTTCTCGTGCACGCTCCATGGCGCACGATGTTCGACATCTCGCGGAAGGTCGAGGAATGGCCCGTTCACCTTTCGCACTACAGGTACGTCAGGTTCCGTGAGCGCGCGACGGATGGAGGCGGGATAGTGGAGATGGCGGCCGACCGCCCGTTCGGGCCACTCGCGTGGCCGACATGGTGGCTTTCACGCATGTCAGTCGACGACGGTGCTCCATCGATAAGGTTCACGCACATCGGTGGAGTCACCACCGGAATGGATGTCGAGTGGTCGTTCAGATCCGTGCCCCAGGGCACTCATGTGACGATTCTTCACGCATGGGATGGCCCGCGTATTCCGGTGGTGGGAATACCGGTTGCGACAATGGTGATTGGTCCGGTGTTCATCCACGGGATTGCTTCGCGAACGCTGGCCGGGCTGGCCGCGGCGGCCGAACGCGAAGCCGCCGGGCCGAAATAGAAACGGAGAGCAGTTGTCGAAACGCAGAGTAGTGATAACCGGCGTAGGTGCCATCACGCCGATCGGAAGCACCGTGGAAGGCCTCTGGGACGGACTCAGGAGGGAGCGATCGGCCGTTTCTGGCGTCACGAGGTTCGATCCTTCCCCCTTCAAGAGCCACAATGCCGCCGAGGTGGACGACTTCGAGGCGACAGACTTTCTCGATCGCAAGCGGGCGAAGCGACTCGACCGGTACGGCCATTTTTCGGTTGTCGCGGCGCAGATGGCGATCGACGACTCCGGGATCGACCTCGGCAAAGAAGACAAGGACCTGATCGGATCGACGATTGGAAGCGCGCTCGGCGGACTCGAGTTCGCCGAAAGCCAGCTCCGGCTCTACCTGCACGATGGTGTCAGGGCCGTCGATCCGATGCTCGCGCTCTGCGTTTTTGGCGGAGCGGCGAGCTGTAACATCGCAATCGAGCTCGGGATCACCGGACCAAACTCGACGAACTCGATGAGCTGCGCTTCGGGTACGATCGCGGTCGGGGAGGGGTTCAGGCTCATTCGCGACGGTTACGCCGACGTGATGATATCCGGAGGCGCCGAGGCACCCCTTGCTCCACTTTGTTTCGGCGCGTTCTCGATAATTCGCGCGATGTCGACTCGCAACGACGAACCTTCGGGAGCGTCACGCCCGTTCGACAAGGATCGCGACGGCTTCGTGATGGGTGAAGGAGCGGCGGTGCTGATCCTCGAGGAGTATGAGAGGGCTGTGTCCCGCGGCGCGAAGATATACGCTGAAGTCGCGGGGTACGGCTCGACCAACGATGCATATCATATGACTGCTCCTCGTCCCGATGGATCCCAGGCGGCAAGGTCTATGAGGATCGCATTGAGAGACGCCAACGTGACGCCTGGCGAGATCGGATACGTGAACGCTCATGGAAGCTCGACGCCCCTGAACGACCCCACCGAGACGAGAGCGATAAAGGATGTGTTCGGTGACGACGCATACAGGCTGCGTGTCAGCGGCACGAAAGGCTACTACGGCCACGCGCTCGGTGCGTCGGGGGCCATCGAGACAGCCATCGCGGCGCTGGCCATCCAGCGGGAGTGGCTGCCCCCTACCGTGAACCTCGCCGTTGCCGACGCTGCGTGCGACCTTAACTTTCTGCCCGGAAGCGGCCGTAGCGAGCGGGTGGAGCATGTGCTGACGAATTCTTTCGGATTCGGCGGCATCAACGCCGCGCTGGTTCTTCGCCGCGTAACCTGAAACCGGAGCAATCGATGCGGGATTCATGGCGTCACTTCGTGGCCGAGTTCATCGGCACATTCGCGCTGGTTTTCGTGGGTGGCGCGTCGATAATGATTGCGCGTGACACGAACAGCCCTGCCGCGCTCCTCGAAATCGCGTTGGCGCACGGACTGATACTGGCGGTGATGGTGAGCGCCCTGATGCGCATCTCGGGACACTTCAATCCCGCGGTGACCCTCGGATTCCTTGCGACGCGGCGAATCAGCGCATCGATGGCGGGCGTATACATCATCGCCCAGATCATCGGAGCGATAGTCGCCGCCTATGCCCTCAAGTATTCCTTCCCATTCTCGCTGTTCGATGCAACCCGAGGCGGAGGACAGTCAGTAGCTCTGGTGATCACGGGCGGCCAGGCATTCCTGCTGGAAGCGATCGCGACGTTCTTCCTCGTTCTCGTCGTGTTCGGGACCGCCGTCGACCCCAAGGCGCCGAATATCGGGGGGCTGGCAATCGGCCTGACCCTTGGAGCAGCGATTCTCGCGATCGGACCGCTGACCGGGGGATCCCTGAACCCCGCGCGGTCATTCGGTCCGGCGGTCGCCAGCGGAGTGTTCGAGGCGCAGATCATCTACTGGGCAGCGCCGATCACGGGCGGAGTCCTGGCGGCACTTCTCTACGACTTCCTCTTCCTGCGGAGGGGAGTCGAGCCGGTAGATCACGGTACCCTTCAGCCGGCAGCGACAGAGGGAGCGAAGGCAGGCTAGGCCGCGGGGAGGCCAGTCCTCACTGACTGCGGACTGCGGACGTACTGCGGACTCGGACTGCGGACTACTGCGGACTGGGACTCGGACTACTGCGGACTGGGACTCGGACTGGCGACTTACTGCGGACCGGAATCCCGTGTGTATTCCTCGAGCTTGCCGGTGAGCATCAACGTTCCGATTACCATCAGGCCGGCAAATACAAACGGTGCGCCCATGCCGAGTGCGTCCATCCCGAATCCAACGATGAGGGGAAACGCCACGCGCGAGATCCCGCCGAAAGTATGCTGCACGCCCATGTACAGTCCCCTCTGGCTTCCGGGCACTACGCGCGACAGCATCGCCGTTATGCACGGGAACAGCAAGCCGGTCCCGATCGGCATCAGCGTCATCGCGACGAGCATCGTCGGGTATGACGTTATCCGTGACACCATCGCAAGACCGACCGCGAGGAAGATGAGCCCCAGCCGCGATACGCGAGGCTCGCCGAACCGTTCGATCATCCAGCCAAGCAGCACCGCGCGGACTATCACGCCCATTCCGCCCAGGTACATCACGAAATAGCCGACGTTCTCCTCGGTCACCGCCAGCCGGTCGGCGAGAATCAGCGGGAGCATCGGTGTCGTGCCGTAGAACGCGCCGATCGCGATGGCATAGATCCAGATCAATCTCGACGCCGGCTCCGACGGCTTTGTCACCACCGTGCGGA
>JBBQZF010000254.1:0-3841 GCA_038208015.1 Gemmatimonadales bacterium | reverse complement strand
AGGATCCCCGGCGCCGCGCTTGAGAATCGCATCGATTTCCTGAATACGCCCGGAGCGGTCCGAGCCAACAGTGGATGCCACCCGCGGTAATAGTCGGTGGGCCAGATCACTTACCTGCGCCTCGCGATGCCTGCGCAGGCGGCCCGCCACGTCTTCCGGCACCGTCCCCGCGCTGATCCGCCCGGCTTGGATTGTCTCCAGCAACCGGATACTCCAGCTGGTTCGGCTGGCCAGCATGGCGAAAGCCGCCTGCTGCGCCTGTCCTTTGAGATTCGGGAGCAGCGCCACCACCGGCGTGCCGAGGGATTCATCATCGTACACGGACAGCGCCACCAGGGCCGCCGTGCGCAGGTCTTCCGACGCATTGCCGGCTGCGATCGCCAGAAGGGCTGGCACCGCTGGGAGCGCGCGGATTTCACCAAAGGCCCGAACGTAGCGCAGTCGCTCCTCTGGCTTCGCTTTTGAATCCTCGATCAGCTTGACGGCTTCATCGACCGCCGCGGGCTCACCCTGGCGCAAGCGAAACGCCAGCGGCGCCTGGCCCGCGGCCTGAATGCCGACAACCAGTTCGTCCGGTAGTCCCGTCATGGGTCGACCGCGGAACGCCTCCTCAAGTCCCTGCATCAGGCGAGCCGCATGCGCCGGCGAGGGCGCGCGCTGGAATAGTTCGGCCAGAAACAACAAATCCTGTCTCCGGCCTTCCACCGCGTAGCGCCGTGCCAGTCGCGGCAGCAGGTGCTCGCGCACGGCCGGCTCATCCCAGATGGCCGGTGTGGAGAAGAGCGCGAGCACCTCGCGGTTCGCCGCTGGAATGTGCGCTTCGAAAACCCACCAGCCCAACAGCGGAATGTACGGATCCGTCGCGATCTCATCGTGACCGAGTACCGTCGCGACCAGCGGTAGAGCTTGCGGTGCATTCAACCGACGTGCGGTCGAGGCGAGTTGCGAGAGCACCTCCGCATTCGTCTCGCGTGCCGCCTGCGCTTGTAATGCCGCAAAGACCGGCGCAGGTACGTTTCCGGCTGCCAGCCGCTCCGACACGCGCCCGTGTTGGCCTGCACCGAGGTTTCGATTGAGGCCCCATTCATCCCCGAGCAGACGCACCGTCCACATGCGAACCGGCGCATAGGCATGCTTCAGGGCGGATATAGCCGTCGTCTGATCAAGACCGCCTGACTGGTACAGTGCCCAAAGTGCATTGAGCGCGCCAAGTCCATCCTCGTGGGCGATCGACCGGCGCAACGCCTCGTACGATGAAGTCTCACGCCGCTCACCGAGCACGCGCACCGCTGTACTGCGGTGCCACTTGTTGGGATGAGAGAGGAGCGCAACAAGGTCCGTCGTACTTTTAGCTGCGAGATTGAGGTCGTGCTCGCGCGGCGTATCGCGCCCGCTCACCCGGTACAGGCGGCCGGTGGTAATATCGATCTGATTTTGGTAGTGCTGACCGTGCGCGACATAGAAGTCGTACATGTCGCTCACGTAGAGCGAGCCGTCCGGCGCGTTGGCAATGTAGACGGGCCGAAACGCCGGATCCGTACTGCTCACCGCCGGCCCCTGGTCCGCCGTCGAGAACGTCGCGCCGCGCGGTGAACGCTCGGCTATAATCACGACATTATGCAATGGGTCCAACGCGAAGAGCCGGCCTCGATACTTTTCCGGTAGCGCTGACCCATCGGCAAACGCGCCAAAATGTGAGAACCGCACGACTGGGGTCGTCGTCATCATCATTGGCAGCTCCCCAAAAGCATAGGGGTTGCGCGGCGGACCGAATTTACCGGGATCCACTCCCTGCATGAGATAAAAACCGCCCTGTACGTAGTGCCAGCCCCGGGTTTGCCCGCCGTTGTGGCCAGAGTACAGCCGACCGTCAGCATCGAATTCGAGGCCAAAGGTATTGCCGCTCCCCTCTGCGAAAATTTCGTAGGTGTATGTCTCCGGATGATACCGCCAGACCATGCAGCCTTCGAAGTGCACGCCAGGCGCATTCGCCGGATCAAGACCAGGACGCGTGACCCGGCTCGACGTCGTGCTGCCCTGTCCGCCATAGAGCCAGCCGTCGGGTCCCCAGACGAGACCATTTGCAATCGAGTGCGTGTCCTCGAGTCCGAAGCCGGCGAGCCGAACCTCCGGCGGACCATCGGGGATGTCGTTGCCATCGCGGTCCGGATAAAAGAGCAGATACGGTGTGTGCATCACCCAAACCCCACCGCGACCTCGCACCGCGGCGTTGGCCATGTTCAGGCCATCAAGGAAGACCTTGTGCGAGTCGTAGCGGCCGTCGCCTTTCGTCGACTCGTGAATGGAGATGATGTCCATGCCGCGGTCGTGATGAGGCGGCGCGGGCGGTACTTTATCGTAATGCGCACGATAGTATTTGTCGCGGCTCAACATCGTCAGTCCGGCTGGATACGGATACTGGCGTGCCTGCGTGACCCAGAGCCGGCCGCGTTCGTCGAAGCTGAAATGGAAAGGTTGCGCGATTTGCGGCTCGGAGAGGACAAGTTCAACGCGCAAATCGTCCGCCGCCGTCATCTTCGCTGCGGATTCGACGGGCGGCAAGCTCGGCCCCGGCACCTGCTCCGCGCGGCCAAGTACCCGATTTGATTCCCGAAAAACCTCGAAAGCGGTGCCGGCTGGTTTCTCGTCCAGCGCACCGCCCGGCGTGTAAGCATTGCCCGGACTGAACTGCCAGGGACCGGCAAAAATGCACTCCATGAAGTAATTCATGATGAAGGGTGCATCGCCGAGAAATCCGGCGGGGCCGCTGCCCGTCGGCTGATAGACTTTGATCGCGACCTCGTTCCACGCGCCTTTGCGCAGTGTGCCGACCGGAACCTTGTGTCGATGAATCACGTGATGCCCGTTGCGGAAGTTCGGGGGGAACGCACCCCCCGTGCCGATCTTTACGCCGTTGACCCAGACCTCGTGAGCGCCTGGAAGCTGACGCAGGTTCACGCCCACTGATTCCTCGAAGAGATTGCGCTCGTGCTTCGTGAAAAAACTGTCGTGGACCTTCACCCAAGTCCGGTACCACGCGATGTTCCCAGCATCGGCAACCTCCTGGGAGGTCGCTGCGTTCCACGCTCCGGGCACCTCGACGGTCCGC
Organism: Gemmatimonadales bacterium; assembly: GCA_038208015.1. Taxonomy (GTDB): domain Bacteria; phylum Gemmatimonadota; class Gemmatimonadetes; order Gemmatimonadales; family Gemmatimonadaceae; genus UBA4720. Next base: position 732 of record JBBQZF010000254.1, on the reverse strand, counting down.
CATTCAGCCGCAACTGAGGAGGATCCCATCCAAGCAAACGCAGTAAATACGAGGATTCTGTACATACACAAAAGAAGGGGAGCAGACGGCAGTACGCAATCGACGGTATTTCGCCTCTGGGCATCGGACGTCAACTCGTCAGCTCATGAATGCGAAATTTGCTCATGTCCGACCATGCCTCGCGAATCTGAGCAGCCGGGCAAAATCGTGACTGGGGCAGTCATTTAGCGGAGTGATGATCTCAAGTGGAGCAGGATCGGTTTCAGGGTTTAGAACGCTTGCTCCGCCCCAACCGTCACGTGGTGGCGCCGCTAATCAGATTCGGCTCCAGAGCATGCTGAACCGGCTGCTCACTTAGCGCCTCGACAGCGAGACGGCCCATCGCGCGAAAATCGTAGCGCAGGCAACTCACGCCGGCCTTCGTGGCGAAGTCGGTCCCCATGACCGAGATAATGCCAATGCGCTGTGGGCAGGGGAGCCCGGCGTCCCGGGCGGCATTCGCCAGCAAGATGGCGACATTGTCCTCGGGGCAAATGAGCGCGGTGCGCTGAGGCGTACGAGCCAGCCGCTCAATCAAAGCCGTGCGCTCGCGGTCAGTGCGGGCGGCGGCCACCGCGCCGAGCCGATTCCGGCAGCCGGTTTCTTCGCCGGCGGATTCGAGGGCGGCGATGAATTCGCCAATCGCCGGATCGCCCGCGAATGGCTCAATCGGGACGATCTGGTCAAAACCGC
>JBBQZF010000253.1:0-3875 GCA_038208015.1 Gemmatimonadales bacterium | reverse complement strand
GCTGTTCTTCTGGCTTGCCGGCGCAACCGTCACGGTTGCACAGCGACTCCCTGATCGCCCGCCGGCGCTCGATCCGGCTACGTGATAACCGTCGCGATCGACGAGGAGCATACCCGGCAGACTTCCGCGGGAACGGCGCGCGCATCCCGGTCGCTTGTGAAGGCGCTCAACGCCCGCGATGACCTTCTTGTAGTCACCGTTGGTGGCGGCGACCTGCTCGCGCGAGGCACTGCGCGCAAACGACTCGCGACGGCGCGCCAGGATTTCCTGTGGTATCCCTTGCTGGGCCGCCGGCGTGCAGCTGCGGCAGGTGCCGACGTCTACCATTGCCCGACTCCGCGCGCGCCGTTCACGCGCGGCAGGCCACCTCTCGTCGTGACGGTGCACGACCTCGTGCCGGTGCTGTTCCCGGAGACGATGACGACGTGGAGCCGCCTTTATGGGAGGGCGACGATGCGCGGCGTGCTGCGGTCCGCTGACCTCATCGTCACGCCCTCCAACGACACTGCGAACGACCTCACTTCGCTCCTCGGTGTCAATCCTGATCGAATCAGGGTGGTCTGGAATGGCGTAGACGACATTTTTTTCTCCCCACGACGTGAGGCGACTAACCACAACGACCCGTATGTCCTTTTTGTCGGCACTCCCGAGCCGCGCAAGAATCTCTCACGCCTCATTGAGGCGATGGGTGAGCTTCGCGACCGCGGATATCCCCACCGGCTCGTCGTAGCAGGCGGTGGCGGATGGGGCGACGTGCAACTACAGGCAGAAAAGGTCGAGCTTGCCGGCCGTGTCAGCGACGAGAAACTCGTATCACTCTACGCTGGCGCCGCATGCCTTGCGCTGCCGTCGCTGCATGAAGGATTCGGGCTTCCTGCAGCAGAGGCCATGGCGGTGGGAACTCCGGTGGTCGCTGGAGCGCGCGGCGCACTGCCTGAGGTCGTTGGCAATGCGGGGATCCTTGTAGATCCCTACGACGTCAACGCTATCGTGATGGGCATCGAACGAGCTATCAACGACCCCGCGCCTTTGATCGCGGCGGGGAGGGCTCGCGCACCGCAGTTCAGCTGGGTGAAAGCGGCTGAATCGATGGCATCGATATATCACGAGCTCGCCTGACCAAGAGCACGCGGTCGACCGCGTCGACGACGCGCTGCACGGGAATCGACGAGATGCCGCCTTCGTCCGCAGTGACGAGCTCGTGTGAATCGCCGAGTGGCGCGAACCACCTCGCAACGCCGCTCGAGAAGATCGCTGCCGCCGTCACGCCCAGGGCGCCCGCGATATGCATTGGACCGCTGTCATTGCAGACGAGAACGTCACACCTGTCGATCAACGCGATGAGGTCTCGAAGCGATGTCCGGGCCAGGGCAACTCCTTCGATGTCGCCAAGGCTTTCCCCATAGCCGCCGGGGTCCGCAAACACGACAACCCTGACTCCGGATCGCTCCGCAATCGTTGCCGCAACCTCGGCGAATCTCTCGAGCGGCCATCGCTTCTCCGCCACGCTCGCGCCGGGATGTATTCCGACCACCAGGTCGCCCGGCAGGATAGCACTGTCCGCGAGGAACTTTCCCGCCGCGGCGCGCGATGTCTCCGGGACGGCGAGCTGCTGGTAGCCCGTGGCGACGTGACCCCCGAAGACTTCGAGAAGCCCCATCCAGTCTTCGACCTTGTGCCGGTGCAAGTCGCCGACAGGGACAGCGTCGGTCAACATCGTGTCCCCTTCCCCGAACGCGTATCCAACCCTGCGACGCGCGCCTGACATCGCAAGGATCACATGCTCCCGCACATGCAGCCGGCACTGGAAAGCGATATCGAATCGTCGCGACCTGAGTCTCGCCCGGAGCTTCCAGAGATCGCCCCAGCCGCCAACGAGCGGGTTCAGCGACAGCCAGTTGTCTGACGGAGGGGCGTCGTCCAGAAACTCGTCGACGAGACCCGTTTCGCCGAGCAACTCGCGAGCGTGCGGCTTAGCGAGCAACGTCACTCGTGCCGAAGGAAATATCTCCCTCAGCTGCGACAGGAACGGCAGGAGCAGAACGACATCCCCGATGTTCCAGAGTTCGACGACGAGGATCCGGCGCACCTCCCCGTTCGCTATCCCCGTGCCATGCGGCGGTCGGCCGGCGAGCGCGGTCAGGACCCCGAGAGCGAACTGCCGAAACATGCCGGGAGAACGGCTATGAGCCATGCCGCGAGCTCACTGTGGCTTCTCTTTCATCCTGAACACGGTAGTCGCCCACGCATGGCGCTCTGCCGGACTCAGCACACGCGTCCATCCCAGGGCCAGATACACGGCCAGTCCCAGTCCGACGGTTACCAGCGCCGCCGGCAGAGAGACATCCCTCACCCAGAGCGCCGCCAGAAATGCCGCAACGAGGCCGCTTCCCGTCAACGAAAGGCTGCTGGCACGAGAGCGCTCATTGTCGTCCGAAGCCGGCCGGCCGAGTGCCCGCCTGGTCACGGTCTCATATAGAACGAGGTCGGCTGCGGATCGCGCCGCCCACGCTATGGCAGCTCCGTTGATTCCGAGGGACTTTACGAGCATGTACGTAAGCGGGATGTAAAGAGCTGCCTGCACGACGTGGATCTTTGCGGGAAGGTCGGGTCGATTTGATCCGTACAGCAGCGCCAGCGGAAGATGGGCGAGACCGTTGAAGAACACGCCGACCGTCAGGATTCGCAGCGCTGTCCCGGCCGCAGCGAAATCGCTCCCCAGCCACCACGACAGTATTGCAGGCGCAAACGCGAACAGCGTGAGACAAAGCGGGAACAACAACGCCGCAAGCTGCCTTCTCGCGGCGCGCGTGACATGGAGTGCCCTGTCGCGCGCGCCTCGCGCGTCGGTCGCCGCCAGCGCTGGAAGCAGTGCGCTGAATGCAGTGACGGGGATGAGGAGAAAACGCGTCGCGGATTCCGCAGCGCCTGTGTACAAGCCTAGCCCGGCCACACCGACAATCGCGCCGACGGCGAACCTGTCGAAGCTTCCGAGCACAGGGCCCAGCGCCGTCGACAGCGCGACCCATCCCGAGTAACGAAGCATCTCGATGAGAACAAGCCAGCTGCGCGGCAGTCGCCAGGGTCCGAGCTTCAGGCTGCGGCTGACAGCGAAAGCGCTCGCGAGAACAAGAACCACGCGTACTCCCAGCAGGGCCCACATTATCGCGGCGAGGGAATATCCCGCATGAGCCATCCCCGCCGGGATAGCCACTGAAGCGATGCTTCCCGGGATTCTCAGCGCCGCACTTATGTCGAAGCGCTGGGCTCCCTCGAGCGAAGACCGCAGTGCAGCCGCGGCGAGCAGGACCGGAAGGTGAAGCGCAAGCACCCGGAACATCGCGCTAGCCTCCGGAGCGGCATCCGGGGTGATGGAAAACACCCGTTCGACGAGCACCGGAGTAAGCGCGAAGAGCAGAATTCCGGCGAGGATCCCCGCTGCGGTCTGCGAGAACACGGACGCGAGAATGATCTCCCGGAGACGGTCGAGGCCCTTCTCCGTAGCGTCGGCGACGAAGCGAACCGTCGCCCTGCCGAGGCCGAAGTCGAACATCCCGCTCCCTTCGGCGACGGCCCACGCGAGCGCAAGCAATCCGAACCGCGCCGGCCCAAGCGCCCGCACTGTCACCGGAACGAGGAACAGCGCCGTTATCGCGGGCAACCCGAGGGAAAGGAAATACAGGGCGCCGTTGCGGGCGACAGTACGGGACGAGGAGCCGGCAGGCCGCTCGCCGGTCAGCACGGGCATGGCCCAGCGCTGCGACGCACCGCGCTCAGCTGGTGGAGGAGTTTTCCTTGTCGCACTGCTGCGAATATAACAGGAGCCTCCCAGCCGATATGCGAAAGCGGCCCCGTGATGGTCTGCCGGCCATTAT
>JBBQZF010000252.1:0-3879 GCA_038208015.1 Gemmatimonadales bacterium | reverse complement strand
TCGCTTCGATTTGCGATTACGCCTTCGCGACTGCGTCGCTCCTACAGGGGTCTCGTGCATTGGGGTCAGCGCGGAGGTGAGGCCCATTCTCCCGAGCGCTAGACTGCCGCGCTTCGCGAGGAGCGGCGCTTCACCATGAACCACCCGGCAGACCCGTCCGCTCCGTTGCCTCCCGTGCAGGGCGCACGGCCTGCCGCACTCGCCTTCATCTTCGTCACGGTGCTGATCGACATCCTGGCCTTCGGCCTGATCATTCCGGTGCTGCCGCACCTGGTGAAGGAGTTCGTGGGCGGCGAGATGGATTCGGCAGCGGTCTGGGTCGGTGTATTCGGAACGGTGTTCGCCCTGATCCAGTTCGTCTCATCGCCAATCCAGGGCGCGTTGTCGGATCGCTTCGGACGCCGACCGGTCATCCTGGTGTCCTGCCTCGGGCTGGGCCTTGACTTCATCTTCATGGCGCTCGCGCGCAGTCTGCCGTGGCTGCTGGTCGGTCGCATCATCTCGGCGATGACCTCGGCGAGCTTCACCACGGCGAATGCCTATCTGGCGGATGTGACGCCGCCGGAAAAGCGGGCGCAGAGTTTCGGGCTGCTGGGCGCGGCTTTCGGTGTCGGCTTCATCATCGGGCCCGTGCTCGGCGGCTGGCTCGGCAGCATCGATCTGCGCCTGCCCTTCTGGGCGGCCGCGGGACTCGCACTGCTCAACTTCTGCTACGGACTTTTCGTCCTGCCCGAATCGCTGGCACAGGACAAGCGCGCGGCGCGCTTCGACTGGCGACACGCGAACCCGGTGGGCGCCATCGCGCTGCTGCGCCGTTATCCGCAGGTGGGGGCTCTCGCCATCGTGGTGTTCCTCTTCAGCCTCGCCCACTACGTCTTTTCGAGCGTGTTCGTCCTGTACGCGGACCATCGCTACGGCTGGGGTCCGCGAGAGGTCGGTTGGGTGCTGGCGGCCGTGGGCGTATGCAGCGTCGGTGTGCAGGTGGGACTGGTGAAGCGGGTGGTTGCGGCGCTGGGTGAGCGACGCACCATCGTGATCGGCTCCCTGTTCGGTGCGCTCGGATTCGCCTGGTACGGCTTCGCACCCACCGGCTGGATGTTCGTGGCCGGCGTGCCGGTCATGGCGCTGTGGGCGCTGGCGAGCCCCGCGACCCAGGCGCTGATCACGCAGCAGGTAGGACCGGAAGTACAGGGCAGGATCCAGGGCGCCCTGATGAGTCTGACCAGCATGGCGGGCATCGTGGGTCCCGCGCTGTTCGCCGGCACTTTCGCCCTGTCCGTCAGCGACCGTGCGCCCTTCGAGTTGCCGGGCGCACCGTTCTTTATCGCGAGTCTGCTGCTGGTCGTCGCGCTGATGCTGGCAATCTCGGGCCATCGCCGCAACCGCGCGGTTGCGGCACCCGCGACTACCTGAGCTCAGCCCTTCGGCTTGGATGCCGGCCGGTCAAGCGTTTCGCGGATCGCGCGCAGCAGGCTGTTGACCGTCACCGGCTTGGACAGCCGGAAGCCGAGATCGGTCGCGCTCGGCACCGGCCTGTCCCCAAGCAACAGCACCGGGCAGGAAAGTCCCTCCTCCCGCAGCGTCTTGAGCGTCTGCTCGGCACCGAGCATGGCGAGATCGCTGTCCAGCACGAGGATCGCGGGATTGCGCACGCGACGGAAGGTCTGCAGCGCATTGACGCTGCCGTGGGCGGTGATCGGCAGATACCCGCACATCCCGAGCGCATCACCGAGCAGGGTGAGGGTCGCGGTTTCGTCGCTGACCAGGAGGATGCGCTCCTCGTTGCCGTCGCAGCCGGACTCGATCTTGGGCATGCCGGCTTCCACCGTCTCGAACGGCAGCAGGATGTCGAACGTGGTGCCTTCCCCCAGCCGCGAGTCGACGTGCATGAACCCGCCGTGGTTCTCGACGATTCGCTGGGTCGAGACCAGGCCGAGGCCGGTGCCGCCCGTCTTGGTCGTGAAGAAGGGCTGGAACAGTTGCGCGCGGGTGTCGGCGTCCATGCCGCTACCGGTATCGGACACGCGGATGCGCACGAAGCCGTCCGGCTCGGCCGATTCGCGGCCCGCCTCGGCCAGCTCCGCAGCGTCGAGCTCGGTGCGCTCAACGGTGATCGAGAGCGTGCCACCCGATGACATCGCGTGCACTGCGTTGAGACCGAGATTGAGCAGCACCTGCTGCAACTCGGTGGAATTGCCGGGCAGGCTGAGGCCTGCGGCGACCGGAGCGGTGACCAGCGTGATGTTCTGCGGCAGGCTTGAACCGAGGAGCAGCCGGATCGCGTCGATCAGGTGCGCCACGTCGACACGCTCGTAAGCGTGGCGCTTGCCGCCGCGGGCAAAGTCGAGGATGGCGGAAATCATCTGCAGGCCGCGCTCTGAACACTCCCGGATCATGGTGCCGTACCTGGCCAGTTCGGGCTGTTGGCCCTGCTCCTCCACGATGCGAGCCGCCATCAACACCGGCTGCAGCACGTTGCGCAGGTCGTGGCTGAAACTACCGGCCAGCATGGCGAGGCTCTCGAACCGCTGTGAGCGCAGGAGCTCGGATTCAGCCTGGCGCCGCGCCACCTGTTCGTGCGCTTCATTCAGCGCGCGGCGCACGGCAGTCGGCAGCCGCGTCGGCTGGTTTTTGAGGATGTAGTCGGTGGCACCGCCGCGGAGCGCCGCGATGGCTGCCTCCTCGCCCATGGTCCCGGAGAGGTAGATGAAAGGCGTCAGCGGATCGAACTCGCGCAGGATGCGGAGCGCCGCCTCGCCGGAGAATCCCGGCAGGTTGAAATCGCAAAGCACGAGCTGGGGCGAGAAGCCCTTGAGTGCCTCGCGAAAGCCAACCTCATCCTCGACCAGCCGCGAGTCGAACTCGATGCCGTCCTCGCGCAGGCGATCGGTGGCCAGTTCGGCGTCGATCGGATCGTCCTCGACGAGCAGGATGCGGACGGGCAGGGAAAAGGGCATCAGACGTGCGTCACGGTTGGCGTCCGATACTCCGGGCGAGCCCGTCGTCCGCGTCCGATGGCACGAGGCGATCAGAGGGACCCCGGGCTGCCTACCGGGCATCGTCGGGCGCCTCGTTGAGCACGGCCCAGAACTGGCCCAGCGTCTGCACCGCTTCGAAGAACTGTCGGGCGTCGACGGGTTTGACGACATAGGCGTTGACGCCAAGATCCCAGCTCGCGGCCAGGTCGCGTTCTTCGCGCGAAGACGTGAGCATCACCACCGGGATGCGCTTGAGCGCCGCGGTCTGGCGCATGGTGCGCAGGACCTCGAGACCATCCACTCGCGGCATCTTGATGTCGAGCAGCACGACCACCGGTTCCTCCTCCTCGCGGTTGGCGAACTCGCCCCGGCGCAAAAGGTAATCGAGCGCCTCGACGCCGTCTTCCACGTGCGTGACCGGATTGACGAGATGCGCGTCGCGCAGCGCATCGAGCGTCAGCTCGGCGTCGGCGGTGCTGTCTTCCACCAGCAGGATGGTACGGATGTCCTTTTTCACGTCGGTGACTCCAGCAGGCAGGTCAAGCGGGGGTGCGGTGCGCCGGAGCGCGGGAAACTGGGTTGCTGCGATCTGCGGGTTCATGCTCTCGGTAGATTCGCCCATCGGTTCGTAGCCGGCAGCGTAAAGCAGAACGTGGCGCCTTGGCCGGGCGCGCCTTCCGCCCACACCCGTCCGTGATGACGAGTGACAATGCGGCGCACGTTGGCGAGGCCGATGCCGGTGCCCGGGAATTCACTGGCTTTGTGCAGGCGCTGGAACACCCCGAACAGCTTGTCGACATAGGCCATGTCGAAGCCGACGCCGTTGTCGGCCACCGAGAAGACCCACTCTTCCTTTGTGCGGTCGAGCTCGGCGCGAACACGAATGCGTGGCGCCGACTCG
>JBBQZF010000251.1:0-3907 GCA_038208015.1 Gemmatimonadales bacterium | reverse complement strand
CGTGGAGAGGCGCCTCCCGCCATGCCTGCGCGCGCACGTGCCGCGAGGCTCGGCGGGCGGCTCCCCGAGGCGCCGCTCGGTGCGGCGAGCCACTGCCCGGCCGCCACCATGTAGTTGTGCGCGACGATCGTGCCCGCCGCGCGATCCAGCATTCCAAGGCCGCCGCCCGCGAGGGCGCTCGCGGCGAGGTTCGCGGCGATGTTGCCGCCTGGGGTCTGAAAATCAGATGGCACCGAGATGCCGTAGCGATTGTCTTCTATATAGAAGAGCATCGGGAGCTTCAGGGTCGTTGCAATTGTCAGGGCTGACCAGAAGCCGTTGGTAGCCGCTGAGGCCTCGCCGCCAAGCACTACTCCGATCGCGCCGGTATATGAGGTGTCGCCGAGCACGTCGCGGTGGTACGTGATCGCCTGGGCCCAGCCGGCAACGGGCGTATACTGGGAGCCAACGTCTCCCGACATCGGAAGCACCACGGCGCCATCGGTATTCGGCAGGTTGCAGACGACCCCGATATCACGTCCGTCGCTGAACCCGCCGGACTTCCTCAGAGGTCCGGCGAAAGCGTCCTCGAGTGTCAGTCCCAGGGTCAGCAGAAGGGGGCGGGAGCGATAATAGGCTCCCACACCGTCGTGTTTTCCGTCCAGAAGCGTTCCAAGGATTATCTGGGCGAGATCGTGGCCACGCGCTGAGAACTGGTACACAACCTTTTTCTCGGGCAGGAGGCGCGTTTCCTCGGTGTCGTCGAGACCACGTGAGGCGAGAAGCAGATAGGCAATGCGCTTCCAGTCGAAACGCGGATTTACTGCGTTTGTGCCGGCGCGATCAGCGCCCGGCGCGACGGTTCCGGTCATAGCTCCAAAACTACCAGATTTCACCGGGTGAAGAAGGTGAATCCGTCCTCTGCCATCGTCCTGAGAAGCGGACTGGGGCGGTATCGCTCCTCACCGTAGAACTCCTGCAGCGCTCTCAACCATTTCACCGTCTCGGCTAGCCCCAGCTCGTCGGCCCAGGCAAGCAGGCCCTTCGGGTAATTCACGCCCAGCGTCATTGCCTTGTCGATGTCGTGCGCCGACGCGATTCGCATGTAGAGGGCGTCGGCTGCCTGATTGATCAACATCGACAGGATCCGGCGGAAGATCAGCTGGGCGAGGTCCGGATCACGAGTTGGCTCAGGCGCAGTGGCGCCCGGCGAGTAGTCGTAGTATCCGCGGCCCGATTTCCTGCCGAGGAATCCTGCGTCGACGAGGCGCTGTTGCGTAAGCGTGGGGCGGAATCGAGAGTCGTTGAACATCGCCTCGTACACACTCTTCGTGGCGGCGAGGTTTACATCGTTGCCGATGAAATCCATCAGCTCGAATGGGCCCATCCTGAACCCGCCCGCTTCCCGCATCGCCCAGTCTATTGTCGCAATGTCGGCGATGCCTTCCTCGTATATACGAAGGGCTTCGCCATAGAACGGTCGCGCGATGCGGTTCACTATGAAGCCGGGTGTATCAGACGCGACGACTGTCGTCTTTCCCCATGCTTCGATCAGTTGCTGAACTTCGGCGACAATCGCCGGATCCGTTGCGAGCCCGGGGACTATCTCCACCAGGGGCAGGACGACCGGCGGGTTGAAGAAGTGAATCCCGATCACCCTCCCGGGTTTGCTGCAGGCGCTGGCAATCGCGGTGACTGATAGCGACGAAGTGTTTGTCGCGAGAACGGCGTCGGTTCCTGCAAGGACTTCCAGTGACGAAAACAGTTTTCGTTTCTTATCGAGGTCTTCGACAATGGCCTCGATAACGAGCCCGCAGCCGGCAAACGCGGACAGGTCGCCCGCTGTAATGCGCCCGCGGGTTTCCTTTGCTGCCTCCCCTGTGATCTTTTTCTTCTCGACGGCCCGGGCCAGGTTCTTTTCGATCGCCGCAAGAGCGCGGTCGACAGATTCCTGCTGCGTGTCATGAAGGATTACGTCGTGCCCGTGTGAAGCAGCGACCTGCGCGATGCCGCCGCCCATTGCACCTGCGCCGATAACGCCGACCTTGGCTTCCCGCGCGAGAGTCATCTACTCGCCTTTGAAGTCGGGCTTCCGCTTTTCACGGAACGCCGCGACGCCTTCCTCGAAGTCGCGAGTCCGCCCCGCCTCGCGCTGCATCTCCTCCTCGACCTCGAGCTGCGCATGGAGATCGTTCGAAAGTGACGAGCTGAGCGCCTTCCGGGTATAGGCGAGTGCTTTCGTCGGCATGGTGGCGAGAGTCTTTGCGAGACTCATTGACTCGCTCTCAAGCGAATCGTCGGGCACCACCTTGTATATCATCCCCAGGTCCACTGCACGGGCCGCAGAGATCTTCTCGCCGGTCATCATGAGGGCAGTTGCCATTGGGAGGCCGATAGCGCGCGGAAGGAAGTACGTGCCGCCGGTGTCGGGCACGAGTCCGATCTTCGCGAACGACTGGATGAACGAGGCGCTCTCCGCCGCTATTACGATATCGCATGCAATCGCGAGGTTTGCCCCTGCGCCTGCCGCGACACCATTTACCGCGCAGACCACCGGCATGGGAATCTTCCGGAGAAGCTCGATCAGCGGATTGTATGTCTGCCTGACGATCGTACCGAGATCCATCCGTCCGCCTTCGGAAACCGGAACGTCGGAGAGATCCTGGCCCGCGCAGAAGGCCCGTCCGGCTCCAGTCAGGAGAACGGCACGCACCGACTTCTCTCCGCGGCCTGTCTCCAGGGCCTGCTTCAGCTCGCGGGACATTGCCAGCGTGAAGCTGTTGAGTACATCCGGGCGATTCAGCGTGATCTTCATCACGCCCGAATCGACGTCTACGAGTATGAACTGGTATGGCACTTTCTCTTCCTCACGGTACGCCGGCGCAGCATGCGCGGCCTCTCGTCATGAAGATGCACTCTCGCGGTTTTTGCGGATAGGCGGCCCGCCGCGGACTCGCGTTGTCTTGCCAGTCTCGGAAGTCTTCGCTCGGCAAGCGGCCATGGCGTGCGGAGCCGGTGACACCGATTATTACAGAACCCTAATAGGAGACCGGGAAAGCATGGCAGTACAGGCGCCGGCGTTCATGTCATCTCCCGCCACCCGCATGGTGGCGAGAGTCGTCGTCTATTACGCGGTGCTCATCGCGGCGGGATTCATTGCGCGCAGTTACCTGCCCGGGGCGGCTCCGCTCACCGGTGAATCATTCTCGACGCTGTTGTCAGGGGGGCCCTTCGGCGAATCGACGGGCACTGCCGCCGACACCGACCGCACACTCAGCGTCGTAGTCGCAATGGTCTCGGCGATCCTGCTGTCGCTTCCTGTCGCGTGGGTGTACCAGCTGACGCGCGCTAAGCGCGGATATCAGCAGTCTGTCGTGCAGCTGCTGATAATCCTTCCGCTCGTCGTGGCGGGAATCGTCGTCCTGGTGAAATACAGTCTCGCGCTAGCGTTCAGCCTCGCCGGCATCGTGGCCGCGGTGAGATTCAGGAACACGCTCGACGACAGCAAGGACGCGGTCTACGTATTTCTCGCCACGGGCATCGGACTCTCGGCAGCGGTCGACATTCCAGTCGCCGCGGCGCTGTCGATTCTTTTCAACACGACGATTCTCGCGCTCTGGTATACCGACTTCGGCAACTCCCCCATGGAGCTGGAGGGCAAGATTGCCGCGCGCCGCCTGAAGCGCGCGAAGGAGCTCGCGCGAACCGGTACCTTTGTCGCGCAGATCGACAACGAAGTCCTGCGCAATATGACGAAGGAGCAGCTCGAGGGTGTCGCGCAGCGCGCGCTCAAGAGAGCGCACGACGATGGATCGAGAGGCGCGGCTGTGCCCTCGATGGAGACCTGCCTGCGAATCAGAAGCCGCGACATGGATGCGACCCGCCGGCGGTTCGAGATGGTCATGAGCGACTTCGCGAAACAGTGGCG
>JBBQZF010000250.1:0-3916 GCA_038208015.1 Gemmatimonadales bacterium | reverse complement strand
CGTGATCGAGGCGCCCCAGGTTCCTACGGGTCCGAACCCGAGAGGGGGAGTGCGGAGAACCGGCATCGGGCTTCTCACCGGATTCGTGCTCGCGTGCCTGCTGGCGTTCGCGCGGGACATGTTCGCGAGATCGCGCGAATCAGGCTCTGACGAGGTTCTCGAGTTCGCGGCCCTCAGGCGCGAGGCGATAGGCGACCTCACGCATCCGTGGCGCCCGATAACGCGGGCGATCGGCTCGCGCAGACGGGCGTGACGGCCTCAGCCACGGTTCCCGGCACAAATCAGCCCGAAGCTGCACGCCGCCCGACCGTAACGATCCAACCGACGAGCGGGTGGTCGGCAATCAACCTGCGTGAGCTGTGGACTTACCGCGACCTCCTGATGATCCTCGCGGGTCGCGACGTGAAGCTTCGCTACAAGCAGACGGGACTCGGCGTCACGTGGGTGATTCTCCAGCCGCTGATTGCCGCGGCGATCTTCACGATAATGTTCGGCCGGTTCGCGAAGCTCCCCAGCGACGGACATCCGTACATAGTGTTCGTGTTCAGCGGCGTGCTGATCTGGAACTACTTCGCGCAGGTGCTCCAGCGCGCCGGCAACAGCCTCATCACAGATGCGCGGCTCATCACGAAAGTCTACTTCCCGCGGCTGGCGATTCCACTCGCGAGCACATTCTCCGCGCTCATCGACCTGATTGTCGCGCTTGGAGTGCTCGCGGTGATAATGGCGATTTACGGCATAATGCCGACGTGGCGCATCGCCGCGCTGCCGCTCTTTGTCCTGCTGGCGGCAGTGACGGCGACCGGGGTCAGCCTCTGGCTTTCAGCTCTGAACGTGAAGTACCGCGATTTCGTTCACGCGATGCCGTTCATGCTCCAGGTCTGGATGTTCGCGAGCCCTGTTGCATATGCGACAACGATCGTGCCGGAGAAATGGAGGCTGCTTTACAGCCTCAATCCGGCGGTCGCGTTCATCGAAGGAATGCGGTGGTCGATTCTCGGGACGAGCTCGATCAGGCCCGGGATGGTCGCCCTGACGGTGGTCGTGTCGCTGTTTGTGTTCGTGATGGGAGCATTTTTCTTCCGCAGGGTGGAGCGGGGCTTCGCGGACACCGTATGAGCCAGACAGCAATCCGCGTCGAGCAAATCTCAAAGTCGTATCGCATCGCCAAGGCGCTGATGAGGCAGCCGTACAGGACGCTTCAGGAGGAAGTTATCGGCCTGCCCAGAAAGATCTGGGAGCGCGCCCGCGGCACAGTCGAGCCGATGGAGACGTTCTGGGCGCTGGAGGATGTGTCGTTCGAGGTGAATGAAGGCGAGGTCGTCGGGATCATAGGCCGCAACGGGGCCGGCAAGAGCACGCTCCTCAAGATTCTCTCGAGAATCACCGAGCCGACGCGCGGGCGAGCGGAGATTTACGGCCGTGTTGGCGCGCTCCTGGAGGTCGGCACCGGCTTTCATGCCGAGCTTACCGGGAGGGAGAACATCTTTCTGTCCGGCGCGATTCTCGGAATGCGAAAGAGCGAGATCGCCAGGCAGTTCGATGCGATAGTCGATTTCGCGGAGGTCGACCAGTTCATCGATACGCCGATCAAGAGGTACTCGAGCGGCATGTACATGCGGCTCGCTTTCGCGGTGTCCGCGCACCTCGAGCCGGAGATACTTCTGGTCGATGAAGTTCTTGCAGTCGGCGACGCAGCGTTCCAGAAGAAATGTCTCGGCAAGATGGAAGATGTTGCAGAGCAGGGGCGAACAGTGTTCTTCGTTTCTCACAACACCCAGGCGGTGCGCCAGCTCTGCACGCGGGGGATACTTCTCGAGCGCGGCCGGGTTGTCGCTGACGGACCGACGGATTCAGTGCTGAGCGTCTACAACCAGCGGGTGAGGGAGATGCGGATCGACGCCGACACCGGCGTCAACAATCCGCAGAACCGCCGGGGATCGGGCGCGGTGAGGTTCACATCGGTCCAGGTCGAGGAGCCGGGCGGCGAAGAGCGTTATACGTTCTCGATGGGTGACACGGTGCGTTTCAGGCTCTCTTTCATCGCGCACCGCGACCTGCGCGGCCTGGCGGTGTTCGTCGGAATCAGGTCGGGTGTCTCGCGTGAGCTGCTCACAAGCGTGAGGCATGTCGTGACTGAGTCGGGCGTTCCCGCGGGGACCGTCGGGACAGTCCTCGTTGACCTCCCTTCGCTCAACCTGCGACCCGGCGAATATCCGCTTTACCTTCACGTGAGCGAGTCGATCGAGTCGCCCACGAACTATGACGTGCTCGACGATCTCACCCCGCCGCTGGTGATGGCCGCCGGGACGAGAAGACTCACTGACAACTTCGATCCTTCACGCCCGATGGGCGCCTACTCGATCCCGTCGCAGCTCGTCGTGGAGGCCCTCGATTCTCCCGGCGCCGCGCGCCAAAGCAATCCGCTCGCACTGACCAGCCGATAACATGACAAATCTCCCGACCGTCTCTCTCGTTGTGGCGGTGAGAAACCAGGAGCGGTACATAGGCCGCTGCATCAGGTCGATTCTCAACCAGACATACCTGAGGGCCGACTACGAGGTGATCGTCGTCAACGATGCGAGCACCGACCAGACCCGCTTCGCGCTCGAACTCTTCGAGAACGAGGTCCGCCTCATCGACAATCCCGAGCGGAAGGGGCTGCCCGGCTCGCTCAATATCGGTATCAGGTCCGCGCGCGGGCGCTTCGTGGTGAGGATCGACGGCGACGACTACGTGCACCACGAGTATCTCAACGTTCTCTCCCTGCACCTATCGCTGAATCCCGCGATCGACGCCGTGGCATGCGACTACAACCTCGTGAGCAACAACGACGAGGTGATCGAGCGCATGAACTGCGAGGAGAAGCCGATCGGCTGCGGGATAATGTTCAGGATCGACCAGCTCGTCGAGCTCGGGCTGTATGACGAACAGTTCCTCCTGCACGAGGACAGGGACCTCAGGATACGGTTCCTCGAGAAGCATAACATTCACCGCGTCGCGCTGCCTCTCTACCGCTACCGCCGCCACGACGAGAACATGACGAACGATCGCGGGGCGATGGACGGTTACCTCAACCGACTCGAGGCGAAGCACGGACAGGAGAAGGTGAACGGAAATGGCTGAGCCGCGCTCGCTCCGGCTTGGAAGCCGGGTCGTGACGGATGACACGGCGCCATACGTGATAGCGGAGATAGGGGTGAATCACGGCGGGTCGCTCGAGCTGGCCAGGCACCTCATCGATCTGGCGAAGCACGGCGGGGCGGATGCCGCGAAGTTCCAGACCTACAAGGCCGAGACCCTCGCGTCGAAGCACAGCCCGGCGTACTGGGATCTCTCGAAGGAACCGACAACTTCACAGTTCAAGCTGTTCCAGAAGGACGACTCGTTCGGGCCGGACGACTACCGTGAGCTAGCGAGGTACTGCGGCGAGATCGGGATTGACTTCGTTTCGACGCCGTTCGACCGCGAGGCCGTCGAGCTCCTCGAGCCGATCATGCCCTTCTTCAAGATCGCGTCGGCAGATCTTACCAACACTCCGCTTCTGCGGCAGGTCGCGGGAACGGGAAAGCCGGTTGTGCTGTCAACCGGCGCGTCGACCGCGGCCGAGATAGCGGTGGCAGTGAAGACTATGAGGGATGCCGGGTGTCGCGAGCTCTCGCTTCTGCATTGCGTCCTCAATTATCCAACGGCCGACGAGAACGCCCACCTCGGGATGATCAAGGCGCTGCGTGACGCGTATCCCGATGTCCTGATCGGATATTCCGATCACACGGTACCTGACGAATCAATGACGGCCCTCACAACCGCCTGGCTCCTCGGCGCACGTGTGATAGAGAAACATTTCACTCACGACAAGACCTTGCCCGGCAACGACCACTATCACGCGATGGATGCGGGCGACCTTCGGCGATTC
>JBBQZF010000249.1:0-3917 GCA_038208015.1 Gemmatimonadales bacterium | reverse complement strand
TGCGTCTGAGGCGCGGTTCGTGTGCTCATTCGATACGACAGAGGATGACATCGACCGGTTCCTCACCGCCGCGTCCCTGATCATCGGCGGAGGTTAAAAATGGATTTGAGGAACGCAAAGGCGCTCGTCACAGGCGGAAGCTCCGGCATTGGCTACGCGACCGCGCAGCTGCTGAGAGACAGGGGCGCACAGGTTGCCATCTGTGGCAGGCGGCCTGAGGCAGTGGAGCAGGCTGCCAGCGAGCTCGGGGCGACTGGTATAGTGGCTGACGTGTCCAGCGAGGGCGACGTGAAGGCGATGGTGGCGCGGGTAATATCGGAGTTTGGCGGCTACGATGTGTTGATCAACAACGCCGGGTCAGGCACATGGGCGCCACTCGTTGAGACAACCACCGCCGACTTCCGGAAGACCTGGGAGACGAACGTTCTCGGCGCCATGCTCGTCGCGCGCGAGTCGGCGCGCCATTTCGTCGAAATGGGCAGGGGCGATATCGTGAACGTTGCATCGACTTCAGGGAAACGGGGGTCCGCGGGAGGGAGCGCCTACGTTTCAACCAAGTTTGCGCTGAGCGGGCTCACCGAGTGCTGGAGAGCGGAGCTCCGGCAGCACGATGTAAGGGTGATGCAGGTTAACCCGTCGGAAGTGCAGACGAATTTCTTCGCTGCGGCAGGCCGTCCGCGCCCGTCGAACGACACCAAGCTCACCGGGGCGGACATCGCCTATGTCATCTGTTCGATGCTATCAATGGACGATCGCGGATTCATCACCGAGGCGACAGTCTGGGCCACCAACCCGAAAGACTGAGTCTCACGCCGTTATCCGGAGGAGCCTCGCTGACGAGATGATAATATCGGCGGCGCCGGCGATGCCAAACCATCCGGTGTTCACGGCGAGGTGATAGTTGGCGTGCTCTCGCCATGACCTGTTGAAGTGTTTCCGCACCCATTGTTCGCGGTGCGCGTTCGTCTCCTCGACCTTCTTGGCCGCTCCTTCCTCGTCGAGCGCGTCGCGTGCCATCGAGCGGGCAACGAGCGCAGCCCTGGATGCGTAGCAGAACACGTGAAGGGCGTCGGTCCGGGCGGCGAGCATTGACTGGGCCCCGCGGCCGACTACTACAGCCGGCCCGCGCGCCAGAGCTTCCTCGACGATGTGGCGCGTGACGTCGACGAGTTCCTCTTCCGTTGGCGGCCGCTTCGACGCTGAGAGAGGCGAAAGCCAGTCCTGCGATCCCAGTGCCATCGTATCTACAATTCGCTCGACGAGTGACGGGGATCGCTCTTCACGCGAAGCGACTTCGGAAGGCGCAACGCCAAGCCGCGCGGCGACCGCGTCGACCACGGCGTTGTCGAGCAATGCCCAGCCGAGTGCCTCGGCGACTCTCGCGGCGACTTCGGATCCGCCGGATCCGTAGAGCCGGGACACCGTTATGACCGACATTTATTCCTGGTAGGGGCGCCTGCGCTTCTCGTCATGGGATCGGGCATAGGTTCCCGCGTCGCTGCGCGAGATTTTCCTTCTTGCGACAAGTGACTCGAGGATAAGCTCGCAGGCGCCAGCCGATACCTGGTTGTCGCCTTTCTCCGCCAGGCCAGTGAGCTCGACGAGTTCGAGAAGACCGGGCACTGAGCGGAACCCTTCGACTACTGAATCCGCGGCGACATCGTCGTTCACCTGCAGTGCTCCGCCGCCGTCGAACCAGATTATTATCACGTCAGCGTTGACGCCGCCGGTGCGGTTCTGGAAAGTGGCGTCGGCCGCGCGCCGGATCAGCTCGCGCGCGATGTTGTGCCCGCCGGCGAGCTCGCCCTCATATTCGAGCTCGATCTTGCCGGTGATCGCGGGCAGTGCGGCGTATATGTCGCCGATCCGGGGGACGATCTCCCGCTCTCCGGTGATCAGCGACCGCCGCTCCGCATTCGATACGATGTTCTCGAGGATGGTTATCGGCATGCGCTGCGACACTCCCGACCGCTTGTCGATTCGCTTGTCATCGCGTGCCTCGAATGCAATCCGCTCGACCACCTCGGCGACAAAGTCGGGTATGCGGACGGGGAGGCCGCCGCGTTGTGTCCACGCTTCCTGCGCCGTGATCTCGATGCCGGTTTCGACGGATTCCGGATAATGGGTCTGAATCTCGCTTCCGATTCTGTCCTTCAGCGGCGTGATGATCTTGCCGCGCGCGGTGTAATCCTCCGGATTTGCCGTAAAGCAGAGGAGCACGTCGAGCGCGAGGCGCACCGGATATCCCTTTATCTGGACATCCCCTTCCTGCATGATGTTGAAGAGGCTCACCTGCACCTTGCCGGCCAGGTCCGGCAGCTCGTTGAGCGCGAAGATTCCCCTGTTCGCGCGCGGCAGCATCCCGTAATGGATTGTCAGCTCATCGGAGAGCATGTGTCCACCGCGCGCAGCCTTTATCGGGTCGACATCGCCGATGATGTCGGCAACCGTGACATCGGGAGTCGCCAGCTTCTCCACGAAGCGGCTGTCGCGCTCGAGCCAGGCGATCGGCGTGGCGTCTCCGCATTCATCGAGCATGTTGCGGGCGAACTTCGACACCGGCGCGAAGGGATTGTCGTTTACCTCGCTCCCCCTGACAATCGGGATCACATCGTCGAGAAGCGTGGTGAGTGCCCTGAGGATTCGGGACTTCGCCTGACCGCGCAGCCCCAGGAGAATGAGGTTGTGCCGGGACAGGAGGGCATTGACGATCTGGGGCATCACCGTGTCTTCGTATCCGACGACCCCCCGGAAGAGTGGTCCGCCGGCCTGAAGACGGCTGATGAGGTTTGTCCGGAGCTCATCCTTGACTGACCTGTTGACCCTCTCAGGGGTGCCCCAGGGTGAGCGCTTCAGCGCGCCAAATGTTTCGGGGTAGTTCGACGCCAAGAATTCTCCGTGCTGCCAGGACAGGAACGACTGCTTAATCTACCGATGGTACGGTGGCGCAACTACTGCGGCGGCTTGGTGGCTTACCCGAGGGAGGCGCCGACTGTTACAGGACTGAAACACGCAGCCGGTCCACTTGACACGATATCAGTGCACGGTAACTTTTGGGCCGCGCCACAGACGAGCATTGCGACAGCATGCACGGACCGGCGTTTAACCACGTTGGCCCCCCTCTCTACTGGAGATTTTGAAAAATGAAGCGCATCGCTCTCGTCGCCGCAGTAATCGCCCTTGCCGCCTGTTCGAAAGCGGATGAAGCACCGGTGATCGACACCGCCGCAATGGCGCCGGCCCCAGCAGCAATGGACACCGGCATGATGATGATGGACACTGCTGCAATGATGATGGACACCACCACGAGATAGGTTTTCCCGATCGTGAACGTGTGAAGGCGCGGCTAACCAGCCGCGCCTTTTTCATGCGCGGCGATCTGTACGGTGCATTCGCCGCCGTCCCATCTCGCGTTGAGAGTGGTCCCCGGCGCAACATCCCGGCGCACCATCGCGATTGCCACCCCGCCTGTGCGCGGCGACAGCGCAACGCTTCTCACGTCGCCGACGACATTGCCGGAATCATCTATGAGCTCGGCATTCATCGGCGGCACCGAAGCGCTGACGAAGTGAAGCCGGCGCAGGAACTTGTTTACGTGCCCTCGAAAGTGAACACGGGCAACTGTTTCCTGGCCTGTATAACACCCCTTCGTGTAGGAGATTGCGCCGAGTGCGTCGAGGTTCGCTTCCTGGGCAAGGGTTGTCTCGTTCATGTCGATGCCCCACTCCGGCCACCCCGCTTCGATTCTGGCGATGTTGTAGGCGTTCGGTCCACCGGGCAGCGCTCCACCCGAGAGAAGCCGGGAACGGAGCTGTGACTCAATAGCTGCAGGCGCAATTATCTCGTAGCCCTCGACTTCGATCTCCGCCACCCGGACGATCATCGCGCTGCCGCCATCGACCCCGGCTGTGACATGT
>JBBQZF010000248.1:0-3939 GCA_038208015.1 Gemmatimonadales bacterium | reverse complement strand
CACCGAACCGAACAATGAAAACCCTGTTGACAGGAGTCCACGCGTGACGCCGCTCATATCGATCATCCTTCCGGCTGACACAGCGGCCACGATCGCACCCGTCCTCGAGTACCTAAGGCTGCAATCGCCTGGAGAGAGGATCGAGATCGTGGTCGTGATTCCACAAATCGAAGCACATCTGCTCGACCCGGCGGAGGTGACGATCGTACCGGTGACCTCGATCTATCCTCTCAACCACGCCAGGGTCGAGGCGGTTCGCGCGGCTGCGGGGACGTATGTATTCATGGGAGAGACGCATTCCTTCCCGAGACCAGGAATGTTCGATGCGATGTTAACCGCGCACGGTGGTGGTGCAACCATCGTCGTACCGATGCTCGAGAACGAGAATCCAACCGGGTTGATCAGCTGGGCAGGTTTTCTGAGCGGCTACGCATCCTGGACAAGGGGAAGGGAGAGGGGTGAGCTCACTTCGGCTCCTCTCTTCAACGTCTCATACAAGAAGTCGTTTCTGCTCAGCTTCGGTGAATCGCTCCACAGCGTCATGCTGATCCGGGAGGACATCTCGCGGAGAGTGGCGGAGGCGGGTGGAACGATTTTCTTCGAGCCCGCTGCGAAGATCGGTCATGTCAACATCAGCCGTCCGCGCGACTGGCTCTCGCAGCGGATCGCAGCTGGCCGCACAATCGGATCAGTGCGGAGCGTATCCTGGCCGATTGGGCGTCGGCTCGCGTACGGGTTGGCGTTTCTGCTGATTCCGCTCGTACTGATGCGGAAGCACCGGCGTGGCATCGCGCGGACTATCCGGGAGTACCAGCTCTCGTATTCGGTGCTCCCTGTGATGGCACTCGGCATGTACTTCCAGGCGTGGGGCGAAATGTCAGGCTACCTGCTCGGCCATTCACCTGGCGCTTCGCGGCGTTACGATGAATACGAAGTTCGCCAGCTGAATTTCGCTGACACATGCTGAAGATGCGTTCGTTCTCCATCAAGTGTGGTTGCGCCAGCGACGGAGCGACTCGTGCACATTAGCGCAGACGATTCACGATTTGCCCACGACCGATGGCGCACCTGGCTACCACTGGGCGCTGTGATTCTGGCCGTCTTTGCGCTTGTCGCGCTTCCGGTAGTGCGCGCGATTCAGGTTCGCCCGCTGTACGAAGAGATGACCACTGTTTCCGAGCCGAGCCGGAGTTTGCTGACGCGGATTCACGTGGCTCTCGCGCTCGAGCAGTCGCTTCTTCGCGATTTCATTGAAGGCGGTGACTCCGTTGCGATCGTGCGATACCGGAAGGTCGTTGTTGACGAACGCAGGGCGTATCAGGAACTCGCGCCGCTCGTCGTTCGCCTCGGCCCGGGCATAAGGCGGGATTTTGAGCAGCTTCGCGAGCTGGAGGTGGCATGGCATCGCGAGATCGACAAGTTCATAGACCGCCCCAGCCCGCAGCGTTTCGCTCGTGACCCGAAGCACGCCAGAATCTATGAAGACATGCTCCTCACGGCGGCGCGCCTCGACGAGGGCCTGAATGCGGCTGCCGCGACCCGGCGTGCGGCGATCGAGGCAACGAACAACGCTCAGGTGTGGATCACATTTACCGTTGGAGTGATTGCACTGGCCACGGCAGTGCTCATTGCATGGATCGGAAGACGCCTGCGCTCGTTTGCGATGAGCGAGGAGAGTGGGAGGCAAATCCTCGAGGAGGCAATTGAAAGCCGCGCCCGGTTGATACGCGGAATCACTCATGACCTGAGAAATCCGCTTCAGACAATCACCGGCAGCGCGGAGATGCTTGCGGAAGAGATGCCGGGCCCGCTCATGCCAGCTCAACTCGAGATGGTCCAACGTATCAGGGCATCGGCGCGACACCTACTCTCGATGGTCTCAGATCTGCTTCAGCTCTCCATGGTCGAAGGTGGCAAACTTACAATCCGCCCGGTTCAGACAGCGGTCGCCGAGGTTTTGGAACCGTTGATAAAGTCTTACCAATCCGACGCAAAGTCTTTGCGGCTCGAGCTCAACCTGGAGGTCGAATCTGAGGAACTCAGCTTAGTCACCGATCCGCTGCGCGTGACGCAGATTCTCCAGAACCTGATCTCCAACGCTCTCAAGTACACGCCATCCGGGGGGCGTGTGATGGTCTTCGCGGGCATGCGTACTTCGCCGGATGCGACTGACGCAGAACTGCTTGCAATCGACGTGACAGACACCGGACACGGAATACCGGAGGATCAGATCGATAGCATCTTCGACGAATTCTCGCGACTTGAAACTCACAGGGGCCTGCCGGGATCCGGACTGGGTCTGGCAATCGCCCGGCGGTTGGCGGTGCTGCTCGGAGGAAACCTGACCTGCGTGAGTTCGCCGTCCGGATCAACTTTTACGCTCTGGCTTCCGCGCGACCGGCGTGGTACGGCTGAGCCAGGGGCGGCGTCATGAGGCCACCGCTGCGACCGCATCGCACAGCGCACGCGAAACCTGCCACCGGGATTCGACCTTCAACCGAGCGAGGATCTGCTCAGCGTGATTGCGGGCGGTGAATCGGCTGATGCCGAGCTGCGCCGCGATCTCCGGATTCGACCGCCCCTCGACGATCAACAGGGCGACTTCTGCTTGTCGCAGAGTCAGTCCACATGCGAGCATGATCTGTTGCGGAGTGAGCAGCGACGCGTCCGCGGCCGGAACTGCAGCAGCTGACGCTGGCTGGACTGACGCGGCCCGCTCCCGAACAACGCGCCGGCCCATCGCGTCCACACGCGCCATCAGCTCCACCGTGCGGAACGGCTTTGTGACGTAGTCGTCGGCTCCGAGACGGAAGCCTTCGACTTTGTCGGAGTCGGAGTCGCGCGCAGACAGGATGAGTACGGGGCACCAGTGCCCTTCCGCGCGCAGCCGTGACAATAACGACAGTCCATCGAGGCCGGGAATGCCGAGGTCGAGGATTACGATGTCGGGTGGATCCGCGCGCACCATCGCGAGCGCCTGTCGCCCGTCACTCGCAACGGCCGCGTGGTATCCCTCGCTGCGTAGATTCGTCCGAAGAGCGTCGGCGAGGTCATCGTGGTCCTCGACGATCAGGATGCGCAGGCTCGGGCTCATGTCGTGGACGGCGTTCGGGATTCTGGACAAGGGGGCGGGTGTAACACTCACGCAATCTCGCCGAACTGAAGGTTGCTCGCTTCCAATCGGGCGCGCCATGGGTCTCTGACCCATAGGACTGTCGAGTGCGGAGGTACATCTTATATAGTGAGCCTCGATCAGATCCGACGGACACTGCGGTCAGCGATGGCGCGTCGCGGCGGCGAGACGCTGGCCTGGCTCGCCATCGCCGGAACGCTGGCGGCGATGTTCCTCACTGCGCATCAGGTGCGCCAGGGCTGGGAGCAGCGACGTCTCTCCGCGGAGCGCGCAGTGCGCGATCACCTCACCACCTCCGCGGTGCTCATCGGTACCGAGGCTGCGAAGATGAGTGCGCTCGAGCTGCGCGCGCTCCTCTGGCCTGTGCTTGGCACGAACGGATCTTCAAACCCGCGCCGGCTCACGCTCGACGGGTTTGCCCGTGCCGGTGTCGGAGTGTTCGCAGCCATGAACGACGATCGCGGTGCCGCGCTCCCGGGCTACTTCCGCCTCGCTCGGCGCGGCAGCGGTGAGTGGACGGCCGAGCTGCAGGGAGCGTTCGCCACGGATTCGGTGTATGCGCGCGTGGTGCTCGACGACGTACGTCGCTGGGTCGATGGCGTCGACCTCGACCGGCCTGGGGCTCGCATCGGAATTCTCCGCCCGAACGTGCGCGGCGTGCCTTTCGTCGTAGGCATGGCGCCGGAGCGTGGACCTGACGGGCGCGCCGTCGCGCTGTTCGGCGTTGCCTATGCGCGCACCGTGGCGCTCCGCACGCACGTCGGACACGTACTGCACGGGGTGTCGCTCGTGCCGGCTCCTTCACT
>JBBQZF010000247.1:0-3945 GCA_038208015.1 Gemmatimonadales bacterium | reverse complement strand
TCCGCCGTTCACCTCGAGCCGGTTAGCTCCGGAGTAGTGAACAATTGCCGCGGTTCCGCGGCGAACTCCGGCGTCCCAGTCGATCGGAACCTTGAGGGCATCCTCGCGAACCGACCCTGTCGTTCCTGCCGGGACAATGCTGCCGCCGGCATTGTAGCTGAGGTAGTTCTCCCAGTCGTTTGCCGCCTGGTATTCGCCGGCAACCTTGAATCCGACTCTGCCGTTCGCGAACATGCCGGCGTAACGCCCCTGCACGTCCCGATAGCTGCGGCTTCCGCCGACCGCTTCGATTGTCGCGCCCGGGAACTGGCGCGGATCCTTCGTCGTTAGCGAGAGCACGCCGTTAGATGCATCAGGTCCGTACAGCGCCGACCCTGGGCCGACCAGAACTTCCATTCCCGCGATGTCCACTTTGGGTGTTGGCGTGAACGAGCCGACCGGAAGTCCGTTCTCCGGAAGCACTGCGATGCGGCCGTCCTCCACCATCAGGAATCGGTTGTTGAACGCAGAATTGAATCCGCGCGCGTTTATCGCGACTGCGGTCATTCCGACCTGAATGAAGTCGAGCCCCTTCGCTTCCTTGAGGGCGCCTGCGAAGGTATTGCCCACTGACGCGTCGAGCGCCTCGGTGCTGATGACAGTCACCGTGGCCGGCGCGTCTGTCACCTTCTCTGCCCGGCGCGTTGCGGAGACGGTGACACCACCGAGATCCACCGCGGCGCGCACGAGCTGCACGTTCGCGACTGTCTCGCCCGACGTGACGTCGATGAGGACGGTGCGCGGCGTCTCGCCGATGCGTGCCACACGGAGCTCATAACGCCCCGCCGGCACACCGGTGATCGAGAATGCGCCGTTCGCTTCGGTGATTGCACGGAATCCCGTGTTTACGATCACTACCTGCGCGTCGGCGATCGGGCGGTTGCCGGCGCCGGTTACAGTACCTGTTACACGTCCGCTCTGCGCGGATACTGCTGACGGCAAGGCCGCCATTATCGCGACGAGCGCCACTACGAGAGCGCCAAGCCGCCAAATCGATCTGCTGATTGATTCCATTGGATTCTCCAATGAGGTGAGTGAAAAGTGAAAAGCACGTGCTGCATCGAACGCGGCCCACATGCGCCGCCCGGTTCACATGGGTTTTCCTCCCGGCGGCGCGCGCTCGTCGGGCACCATTACAGTGGCTTCGCCGTCCATGACGGTCTCGCCGTTCTGGTTGGTGCAGGTCGTCGCGAGGCGCACGCGTCGCTTCGCAGGAATGACTTCAACTACTTCGAGCTTCACGGTGATCGTGTCACCGATGCGGACCGGCTTCGTGAAACGAAGCGTCTGTCCGAGATAGATCGACCCGGGCCCGGGGAGCTTCGATGCAATCGCTGCCGAGACGAAACCGGCAGTGAGCATCCCGTGCGCGATGCGGCCACTGAACTGAGACTTCAAGGCGATCTCATCATCGAGATGAACAGGGTTCATGTCGCCAGTCGCTTCGGCGAAGAGCTCGATCGCCCGCGACGTCACAACCGTCGAGACTTCGGCCGACTGCCCGATGGTCATTGACTCGATGGTCATCATGTGTCCATCACCATGCTGACGTCAGCATCGATGGCAGACCCTCTGCCCCCGCGGGTGGCCCACGAGACGGCGAGAAACACCATCAGCGAAAGCGCGAGCGATATCCCGGACACTGTCACGCCTGTCGGCAATGAGAACACGCGCATGTAGCCGAGCGTCTCGAGCACCAGCGTGGATACGAGCCCGAGCGAGATCGACGCTATCGCCCCCTCGCGCGTGGCCCCCTTCCAGTTGAGCCCGATTGCGAGAGCGGGCACCATCGTCGATGCGAAGAGTCCCCAGCCGAAGATCCCGAGAAACGCGACGAGCGTTCCCGATGCCTGCGCGACGAAGGCCGCGATGATCGAAATGACAACGGTGAAGATCCGCCCCCACTTGAGCTCGTCCTTTATCCGCCGGCCGATTGACATGGGGATGTCGTGAGTGAGCGCGGCAGCGGCGATGCTCATGAACGAGTTGACGGTGCTCATTATCGCCGCGGCAACACCGGAGAACACGAGTGCAGAGAGCAGCACCGGCGTGAATCGCAGCAGAAATGTCGGCGTCGCGTCGTCAGGACGAGCGAGGGGGGCAAGCTCTCCCTGAATGACGAGAGCCTTCGTCGCAGTGCCGACGCCGAAGAACAGCAGCAGCGTCACCATCAGCGCAACAGACGTCAGCATCGGGTACCACTTCAGCCGGCGCGGATCCCTCAGCATGTAGAACTTGTGGACAACGTGCGGCTGCGCGAGCGAGCCTATGCCGAACACGAAGAAGAACGAGAGAGCGGCGAGCGGCGGCAGCTTTCCCCATGGCGCAAAAAACTCAGGGTCAGAGTCGAGTATCGAGCGAATCATCCCCGCGCCTCCACCCGCCTTCAGCGCATACATGAAGACGAGCACCGACGAGAGAGCCATGAGGCTTCCCTGAAACACGTCGGTGTAGATGCCGGCCATGATGCCACCGGCCACCGAGTAGCCGAGGATTATCCCCATCCCGATCCAGATTCCCCAGCCGAGCCCGGTGCCGAAGATCGCGTCGATGACGAGACCGAGCGCGAGGAGGTTCGTGGCCATGTAGCCGACTACAGCGATGAGGATCGCGACCGCAGCAAGGCCCTGCGCAGCGGGCGAGCGGAATCGTACCCGAAGCGCGTCGGGGATCGTGATGAGCCCCCTCACTTCGCCGAGCAGCCTCATCCGCTTTGCCAGCACCCACGCGCTCATCGTGTTGGTGATGGCGGCGGGCAGGATGATGAACATCGCGCCGAGCCCGAGCGAGTACATGAGTCCGGGCCCACCGATGAATGCGAACCCCGACAGCGTTGCGGACATCGTCGCGAGCGTGAGCGGGATGAGCCCGATTCCCTTCCCGGCGACGAAAAAATCCTTCGCCGTGCGAGTCCGTCTGGTCGCCCAGGCGCCGATCAGCGCGACGATCACGAAATAGCCAACTGCGACACCGACTATCACCGGCTGTGTCAGCGTCGGAAGCGCTGCTGTCTGGAGAAGAGCGTTGACGGGAATCACCTGTCGCCCCCGGTCTTCTGTGTTTCCGCATGCGCCGCGGCTGCCGCTTTGATCCTCTCCAGGTCTTGCTCGCTCAGCGTACGCTCCTCGAACGTGGCCGCGTAGATGAGGGGAAGCACGAAAACCGGAAGCAGGCCAATGCCGTAAACGACTATCGCAGCGCGCGGAGGCAGCCCTAGGAAGAGGCGTGTAGCAGCGTTGTCTCCCGCCGGAAGCAGAAGCGCGAGCGTGAACCCGATCATCAGGACCGCGAAGACGAACACGAAGGCGAACGCCAGCACCCCGAGCTTCTCCCCTGTCCTCACGGCGCCAAGGGTCATCAGCGATACCGCCATTGTGGCGATTCCGAACACCATCAGCATCGCGCCAGCGTTCGTCGCCGCGCCCTGAATGAACACGAGCGCATACGCAGCGACTATCGCAGTAGTCGCGATGACGAGACCGGATATCGCGAGACGTTTCGTCATCATATGGCGTAAAGGGCGTCGAGTTGCGCAGAGTATTTCTCCAGCACGGCGTTGCGCCTCACCTTATGGGTCGGGGTCAGTTCGCTTGCATCGACCGAAAGCTCCCTGCCGATCGTGACGAAGCGCCTTATGCTTTCAGCCCGCGACAGGGTGGCGTTCACCTGGTCCACAGCTCTCTGTATCTCGACCGCGACCCTGGGATGCGCTGCGAGCTCGTCGTGAGATCCGGTGATTCCTTCAGCTTTCGCCCAGGCTTCGAGTGAGTCGGTTCTGAGCGCGATGAGCGCCGACACGAACTGCCGTCCTTCAGCATGCAGGACCGCGTGCGCTATGAGCGGATGCGCGGCGAGCTTCGCTTCTATAGGTAGCGGGGCGACCATCTTTCCATTCGAGAGCGCAAG
>JBBQZF010000246.1:0-3965 GCA_038208015.1 Gemmatimonadales bacterium | reverse complement strand
TGGATGGTTCCGACGAAGCATCCGTCGATCTCGTCGAGCGCCGTCCCGAGGAGATCCCTCTGGGCGTCGTTCCCCTCGCCGTGGCAAGTCCGTCTCTTCCTCTCGAGCTCCTCCCGGAATCGCTCCGCCAGCTCCGATGCCGCCTTGCGCGTGAACGTTACCGCGGCCAGTGATTGCACCGGATGGCCCGCGAGCACGTGGGAGATCATGCGCGCAACCAGTGACGTCGTCTTTCCCGATCCCGCACCAGCTTCGACCAGGAAGTTGGAGTCGAGGTCAGTGGCGATCTGCTCACGAGCTAACGTGTCGGCGTCAATCTCCCTCTGAAGCCGGGTGATCGCAGCGGGGTCACTCATCTTCGCCTCGCCTCGAGCGCATGGATGCATACTGCGGGTGAACGTGCTGATTGGCCTTCGCCCATTCCGCGAGCGGCGAGATCACGCTGTAGTCCTTCGCCTGTGTCCTGCAAATCGAGCCGAAGTCGCAGAAACGGCAGTCGTTGGAGTCTGACGTTGGGAGAAACTCCCCGGTAGCGATGTGATTCAGCAGACCTTCCACGATCGGGCGAGCCTGGGCCAGCTCAGCCATGCCGTAAGGCACGACCTGATTTTCTCCGCGCGGAGTTGGAAACCAATATTCGAAACGCTCGACCGGTACCCCAAGGAATGCCTGCACCGCTTCAGCGTAAATCGCCGGCTGGAGCTGGCGGCCGCCCTTGAAGGGCGGCTCATTGCGTTTTCTTCCATACCTCTTTGCCTTGCCCGTCTTGTAGTCGATTACGATTACGCCTCCGTCGCCGGAGTCATCGATTCGATCGACTCTCCCTCTCACTCGCACGTGCGAGCCGTCGGCCAGTGCGTACCGGCTTTCCACACCGTCTCCGCCGAACGCGAGCTCGAATTCACGCCATCTCGCTTGCGGCCGCTCGGTGCGGATCTTTCGTTCCATCGCCAGAAAGCTCAAAGCTGACGATCGCAGCTCCTCGCACTCGATCTGGCAGATCACGTCGTCAGGCGGAGGAACCCGGGCCTTCCATTCAGCGATCTGTGTTTCCACCAGGCGAAGTATCTCGTCCCTTGCCTCGTCAGTGGCGATCGCATCCTGGCGACCCACGAACGCGCGACCGAACTCCTCGAGCACCGAGTGCAAAAGCGATCCGCGCTCGAGCGCATCGAGCCACATCTCTGGTGAATACTCCGGGTCCACAGGTGGCGCGATCTCGGCGCCGTACTTGTAGAACCATGCCAGTGGGCATCGCGCGAGCAGCTCCAAGGACGAAGGAGAAAGTATGCGATCCGGGGACGATCTCGGATCGAAACGACCTGCCGACGCGGGTATGAGGCCGTGGTGTGATGTGAGGTCCGTTCCGATTCTATGTCTGGAGGCAGTGAGCCCCGACGCGAGGCCAGCGAAGGCCGCCTCGACCTGCCCTCTCCCATCCGCCAATACCGGTTTCACTCCAATAGCAGCCAGCCACGCGTCGCGTGAGTCGATCATGCCAACCGATGTGTTGGTGACGGCACAGGCCGGTGGCATCACGTGCTCATGCAGATCGCGGAATCCAAGCAGCGGGTCGTTATTCTTCAGGCGCAGTGCCTGGAGGAGCACGTGAGCAGGACCGCGCTGCCTCCCATCCTCGGAAGCGACCGCAAATGACAGGGTGACCTTGCCTCGTAACGAGGCGAGCGACCTGTACATCAGGTAGCGCTTGTCCTCGCGACGCTCAGCAGACGATGCGAGCCGCTCAGGATCGATCGCGAGCCGCTCACTGTCGAGGAGTACCGGATCCTGTACCTTCGATCCGGCGATCGTCTCGGCGTCGAGCCCGAGAACGAAAGTCCTGCTGCGTCCGGTCAGGCCGGCGTTGGCGATGTCGGTCAGAAAGAGCTTGCCGCCCTGGGAGGAGAGCACCTGTGTTGAGCCTGACACAGCCGACCACGCGCGGAGGTCATCCACTCCATCCTCGAGCCCGGACATGGCCAGGGCGAAAGTCGTTGGCGTATTCTGCGCCTCGGCGATCTCAACGAGCCGGTCGCGCAGGTTTTGCAGAGTTCGGCGGTCAGCATCGTCGCGTGCGCGCAGCAGGTTGAGGTATTTGAGGGCTGCCGAGGCGAGCTCTGAGGTGGAGGTCGTGATGTCTGCGTCGTTTCCTCGTTCCGGCACAATCGGTGTTGCATCGATCAGCGCGAATAACAGGCGGCGCAAGCGCTTCGTATCTGCGACGGCCGCTGCCTTTTTTGCCTCATTCTCCGGTGATTCGTCGTCGTCCCGAAGCTTGAGAGCGCGGAGGGCTCGTCCGCTGGTCAGCTCGCCTATGGCTTTCTCATACCGCTCCCTGCCCCACCCCACCTGCAATGTGCGGAACAACGGGGCGAGACGTGCGGTGCTCGTTTCCGTATCGCCGGGTATCGTCAACTCTTCCGACTCGAGCGCCGCGCGGATCATATCGGCCGGAAGTCCGTCCGAGATCCATGAGAGCCATCGCGCTAAGGAGCGGCCGATTCTTGTGCGGCGGAGGGGAATACCGCGAAGTGACGTCATCCCGATGTCAAGGCGCTCACAGATCGCGTCGAGCGCGATGCCGTAGGTGTCCGGATCGGTTGTTACCAGCTCGACCTCGTCCCAGCGCCGCCCCTCTATCAGAGCTCTCCGCAATACTTCGCGTACCTCTTCGTACGGAGTCGATGCCGCGAAGATATCGAGCTCCGTGTCGGCCGCAGCCGGTGCTTTCTCGGGATCTTCCAGCCAGGAGAACGTGGAATCAGAGGTGGGAATCGTATCGGCGAAGTGCTCCGACATCCGCGTGGGAATCGAGATCCCATTGGGAACGTCACCTGTCATGACGACCGCACCGCGCTCGATCAATTTCCTTAAGAGATCGCCGCGAAGCCCGCCGGCTCTGATGCCGGGCGTGATGACGATGATTCCCTGAAGCAGGTGCGGTGCAGCCGTGTCAAAATCGTCAAGCGCCGCCCGGAATATGGCGGCGGGATCGAGCAGCTTCTCGTTCTCGAGCAGCGCTTCGTACCGGATCAGGACTGCGCCGGTCGCACGGGTCAGCTCGCGTGTCGCTGCGCGTGCGACATGGTCGGGTGAGACACCCATGGTACGTAGCTCAAGCAGCGCGTCGCGAACGGCCTCCCGGAATCCCGGCTTTTCTGCATGGCGCTCGAATCCCGGGTGAGCACCTTGGTCTCCTGCTACTTCGTCGATCGCACGATTGATGAGCGAGGCGATGCGGATGTCGTCAGCTGGAGTTTTCCCCTCCTGAGCGCATCGAACGTAGCTCAGTTCCTCAGCGAGGAGGCGGAGGTTGGCGGCTTCCCAGCCCGTGGTGTCGGCCCCCGAGAGGGCGAGGGTGCGGATCAGCTCCCGGGCGGCGCTGATTTCCGGAGCGACCAGTCGCTTGCGGATTCGAGGGTACGCCGTGCTGACTTTCCGGATCTGTTCGAGTAGGAGGTTCATCAACTACAATTTTACATCTGGTTCTGACACCGCGCTATTCATATGTTTACACCGTCGGGCCGCTGTCTCTTCCGCTAAGAGTGGGACGAGATGACACCCAAAACTCAGTTCCAAAAACTATCACGATCGGGACCGCGTTCAATCGAAGCGGCCAATGCAGGGCCTCATGCTCCGGTCACTTATCGATAAGACAACTCTTGCTGGCAGTCTTCGATCGCCCGAGGCGGTTTGTAGCTGATACCTGACGTAACCTATTGCATGGCAATAAGTTACTGTCATGCTCACACACCTGGAGATGGGGGACAATGTCCGAACAGCAACTTCTATGGGCCGAACTGCGGCGCGGCACTGACGTTCTCTTTATCCCGTCCACCGGTTGGGAGGAAGCCGTCCTGCCTCGAATCGGCGATTATGAGGCGAAATGGGAGGAGTGGACTGGATCGTGGGCAGTGTCTGCCGATGCAGCACGGTTTATCGCAACGGCCATGCGACAACTCTCG
>JBBQZF010000245.1:0-3987 GCA_038208015.1 Gemmatimonadales bacterium | reverse complement strand
CAACACGGGCGAAAACCGCGTCGGACGCATCATGCGCGAGGAGACGGGAAGCGAGCGCGGCACGGATGAGGACTACTACCTGATCGCGAACAGGCTGCCGAAGGAAACGCGGGACTATGTTCCGAAGATGATCGCGGCAGCACGCATCGCCAAGGATCCGGCAAAGTACGGCTTTGGTGGTTGAGGTGACAAAGTAGAGAATTACGCCGGTTATATCACGCGAGCAGGTAGTCAATTACATCCCCCGCGCTGTAGCTGTCCCGGCCCGCAAGAAATCCTGCGATCGTCGCGAGGTCGTCTCCGCTGGTGAGCAATGGCGGCTCGTCGGGAGCTTCCTCCCGCGGCTGTGCCTGGCCGATGTTCGACGTAAGCGCATTGCAGAGGCACCTGCGCCCGACGGTGTCAGCCTCATTCCCGCCTTTTCTCACATAGTCTTCGACCGGCTCGGCAGCGCAGCGATAATCCGTGCGCCCATCATCGCGCCTGTACGCGATGCGGAGGTAGCCGAGGTCGCATTTACGCGCGCGTTCAGTGTCGCGGGTCGTGTCGCCCGCCCAGCGCACGACCTTGAACGGGTATCCCGTTGGTGAAGCGCGGGGGTCAGTAACGACCTCGACTTCCCCGCGGGCAGCATGCTCGAGGACGTCGCGTTTGAGGTTTCCCTCGAACCCCGACTCGCTGGCGAACGCGAAGAGGGTCCCAACCTGAATTCCCGTCGCCCCGGAGGCGAGTGCTTCCGCCAGGCGCGCAGGAGAGCCGGTCCCGCCGGCGAGCCAGAACGGAAGCCCCAGTTCCTTCAGCTTGTCGAGATCGACCGCATCGCGCTCGCCGTAAATCGGCTCGCCGTTGTCGTTGAGACGCATTTCGCCGCGGGGCGGCGCGTTGTGTCCACCCGCGGTGGGGCCTTCGACGATGAATCCCTGCACTGTCCCGTTCGCTTTTCTCGCGAGTGTTGTCGCGAGGGAGTTTGCTGACACGATCGGGAGAAAGGCGGGGCGCTTCAGCGGAACGCTGGTGTCGGCGCCGAGGTCAGCGGGGTCGAGCGTGAGAAAGAGTGGATCCGACGACGGTGCGCCTTCGACATCGAATCGCATGGACGCTGTCTCATGGCGTGAAAGCGCGTCGAGCACCCCGGGGATTTCCCGCGGTATTCCCGCGCCCATGAGAACGTAGTCGACTCCTGCGAGCATCGCGCCGTAGAGCGAAGCGATGTTGGGCATCTGCACCTTCGTGAGAAGGTTTATTCCGACGACCCCGTCATGATTTTCCTTCGCCAGGAACACTTCGACAAAGTTCGCGAGCATCGTCAGCTGATTCCTTTCGCGGCTGACGGTCCGCCGGTACATGGGCAGGAGACGGTAGGGTTCTCCCTCCTGTCTGCCCTCTGGCAGAAAGAATCTCTCGAGCGCCGCCTCAGCGACCCCCGCAACGGGAAACGCTTTCATCGCGCGACGCATGTGGCCGCTCGCGTCGCCATCCTGCAGGCGTCTTACGAAGACCGTGTCGAGGGCAGTTCCGGATATGACTCCAAGCTGTCCGCGAAGTGAAACAGCTCTCGCGAGCTGCCAGTTCGAAACGGCTACGCCCATCCCGCCCTGGATGATGGTGGGCGGGGCGACGGCTGAGATCATCTATTCTCCGAGTTTGGTATGGCCAACCCGAAGCCTACCCGTACCCGGCGATGGCCTCTGTCGGGGCGGAACCGGTGATTTTGTAATGGTTTCCCCTACGCTTGAGAGGGCCGTGAACCGCGCCCCAATCGAGTATCTTGAGGAAGGACTCAAACCGGGGAGCAGGCAGCATGACCGCACATGTCGGAGAAAACACCGAATCACTCGTGGCGCTCGAGGAGAAGTGGGGTGCCCACAATTACCACCCCCTCGACATCGTCGTCGAGCGCGGCGAAGGACCGTGGCTCTACGACGTAGACGGCAAGCGATACCTCGACTGCCTGAGCGCATACTCCGCCGTGAACCAGGGACACTGCCATCCCCGGATTCTCGAAACGATGCGCACCCAGGCCGAGCGTGTCACGCTAACGTCGCGCGCATTCCGCAACGACCAGCTTCCGCTTTTCTGCGAAGAGCTCGCCGAGTTCTGCGGTATGGATTCGGTGCTCCCAATGAACACTGGTGCGGAAGCGGTTGAAACTGCGATAAAGGCATCGCGCCGGTGGGGCTACCGCACGAAGAACATCCCCCGCGACAAGGCCGAGATCATCGTCTGCGACAACAACTTCCACGGACGGACGACGACGATCGTCGGCTTCTCGTCGGAGAAGAGCTACCAGGACGGCTTCGGACCGTTCACTCCCGGCTTCGTCTCGGTTCCGTTCGGGGACGCTGCGGCAATAGAGGCGGCGATCACCCCCAACACCTGCGCGATTCTCATCGAGCCGATTCAGTGCGAGGCGGGAATCCTGATACCACCCGACGGATATCTTCGAGAAGTGTCGAGTATTGCGAAGCGGCACAACGTCCTCTTCATCGCGGACGAGATACAGACAGCTCTCGGTCGCACGGGAAAACCGTTCGCCTGCGACCACGAGTCAGTGAAGCCCGACGCTTTCATTCTCGGGAAAGCGCTATCGGGTGGATTCTATCCGGTGTCGGCTTTCGTAACCCGCCGGGAAATCATGGATGTGTTCAGCCCCGGAAGCCACGGCAGCACCTACGGAGGCAATCCACTTGGCTGCGCAGTCGCCCGGACGGCACTCGATGTAATTCGCGAAGAGAAACTCTCCGAGCGATCGGCCGATCTTGGCGCGTGGTTCATCGGGGAGCTGGGCAGGATCGAGAGCAGCCGGGTCAAGGAAGTACGCGGCCGTGGCCTGCTCGTCGGAATCGAGCTGACCGGGCCGGCGAGGCCGTTCTGCGAGGCGCTGATGGAGCGGGGGCTGTTGTGCAAGGAGACTCACGACTTCGTGGTGCGGATTGCGCCGCCGCTCGTTGTCCTGCGCGAAGACCTCGAGTGGGCACTCGAGCAGATCCGCGAGACGTTCGTCGCGATGGGCGAGCCCGTCCTGACCCGGTGCTAGCCTGAACGTGAGGAAGCTCGCGAAGCCGCGACACAGGATCGCGACGAATCTCGAGCGTCGCGATCCTGTGCGTCGGTGGATGAGGCACATGCCTCTCGTCACCGGAGCGCTGCTCGCGATGCTCGTCATCATTCCGCTCTGGGCCCGCAGGCACACCGAGCGGCTGCGCGAGCAGGTCGCTGACGTCGCGCTCCCCACGAGGAGCTCGCTGCTTGAGGTGCAGAATGCATTCGCCTCGGAGCTTGCGGCGATTCGCGGATATGAGCTGACTGGTGACAGCTCATTTCTCGATCAGTTCAAGGCGGGCCGCGAGCGGGATCGAGAGGCCACCGAGCGGCTGCTCCGGCTTGCCCCGCAGCTCGGGCCTGAAGTTGCGACCGCCGTTTCCGAGCTTCACGCGCGCAAGCAGGCCTGGCTCGAGGAGCCGGAGGATCTTCTCGCCGGCCGGAGGACCCGCGAGGACCTGATTCTCTCCCTGTCCGAGGGTGGTCGTCGCGTGGATGCTGTGCTTCGCGCAGCCGATCAGGCGAACGCGGCGGTGATTCGCGCAGAAGTCGCAAAGCGCGCTACGGTTGCGAGCGATGAGCGGTGGGCAACCGCCGTCGTGTCGCTGCTCGCACTCGTCGCCCTGGCGATCGTGATGGTTGTCGGCTGGCTGGTGCGACGACTGAACCTGCTGGCGAGTCAGCTCAGGCAGGGAGTTGAAGAGGAGGCCTCGCTCCACCATGTCGCCGGAACGCTGAGCACCGCCCCGACGGTTGAGGAAGTGGCCCGGCAGGTCACCGAAGCAGCGATGCAGTGGACCCGAAGTTCCGAGGTACGCCTGGAACGACTGACCGATTCGGGAGTCGACGTGCTCGGCTTGAGCGAGGCGGGCCGGGCGGCGGACGACTTCGACCCCGAACCACTTCACATCCCCCTCAAACTCGAGACCGGGGTGTT
This sequence comes from Gemmatimonadales bacterium, assembly GCA_038208015.1. Classification (GTDB taxonomy): domain Bacteria; phylum Gemmatimonadota; class Gemmatimonadetes; order Gemmatimonadales; family Gemmatimonadaceae; genus UBA4720. The sequence goes on along the minus strand of JBBQZF010000245.1, from coordinate 8 downwards.
CGGAAACC
>JBBQZF010000244.1:0-4028 GCA_038208015.1 Gemmatimonadales bacterium | reverse complement strand
TCCTCTTCCGACAACTCGTCCATTCCAAGAATCGCGATGATGTCCTGCAGCTCCTTGTAGCGCTGCAGAATGCGCTGGACGGAGGTCGCGACACTGTAGTGCCTGTCGCCGAGGAACTGCGCGTCGAGAATACGCGAGGATGAAGCAAGAGGATCGACCGCGGGATAGATGCCGAGCTCGGTGATCGCGCGCGAAAGAACGACCGTCGCGTCGAGGTGGGCGAATGCCGTGGCAGGTGCTGGATCAGTGATGTCGTCGGCGGGAACATAGATCGCCTGCACCGACGTAATCGATCCCGTCTTCGTCGAAGTGATGCGTTCCTGAAGATCACCCATCTCGGTTGCCAGTGTCGGCTGATAACCTACGGCGCTCGGCATGCGGCCGAGCAGCGCCGACACTTCAGAGCCGGCCTGGGTGAAGCGGAAGATGTTGTCGATGAACACGAGCACGTCCTGGTTCTCGACGTCGCGGAAGTACTCGGCGACGGTGAGACCGGAGAGACCGACGCGCAGGCGCGCTCCCGGCGGCTCGTTCATCTGGCCGTAAATGAGCGCGACCTTGTCGAGAATTCCGGCTTCCTTGAACTCGAGGTAGAGGTCGTTCCCCTCACGCGTGCGCTCGCCCACTCCGCAGAACACAGACTTTCCACCGTGTCCCTTGGCGACGTTGTTGATGAGTTCCTGAATGATGACAGTCTTGCCCACGCCTGCGCCGCCGAAGAGCCCGATCTTTCCACCCTTCACGAATGGCGCAACGAGATCGATGACCTTGATACCTGTCTCGAAAACCTCGGTCTTAGGCTCGAGGTTGGCGAAATCTGGCGGCTTGCGGTGGATGGCCCAGCGTTCGACTTCGGGACCTATCTCGGGCCCGTTGTCGACCGGCTCACCAAGCACGTTGAGGATGCGGCCGAGTGCGGCTGCACCGACGGGGACCTTGATCGGAGCTCCCGTGTCGACTGCTTCCATTCCGCGCACCACGCCGTCGGTGGCGGACATTGCGACTGCGCGGACCTGGTTGCGGCCGATGTGCTGCTGGACTTCCGAGGTGACGCGGATGTCCGCGCCGCCGTCCGACTTGGCGTTGATGGTGATCGCGTTGTAAAGCTCGGGCAGGTTCTCCGACTCGAACTCCACGTCGAGAACCGGTCCGATGACCTGGACGACTTTTCCGATATTCTTCTCGGCCTTCACGGCGGTTGCCATTTATTAACCCTCGAGTGCCGCGGAGCCACCGACGATTTCGGCGATCTCCTGCGTGATCTGCGCCTGGCGGGCGCGGTTATATGTACGGCGAAGCACGTTGAGAATGTCGCCGGCGTTGTCTGTAGCGTTCTTCATCGCGGTACGCCGCGCGCTCTGCTCTCCGGCGACTGTTTCCACGAGCGCGCGATACATCGAGTTGCGCACGTAGAGCGGAAGCAGCTCGGTGAGGATCGCCTCGGCGGAGGGATGAAGGAGATAGTCCGGGCGCGGCCCCTTCGTTTCAGGCGGCGTCACGGGCAGAACCTTTTCCGACACCGGCGGGGTCGAGAGCGCGGAGTTGTATTTCGCGAACACGACATAGACGGCATCAATTTCCCCACTCACGAACTTGTCGATGAGATCGTTCATGAGCTCCGACGCGTTTTCAGCCGTCGGGCGATCTGTGATGTCAATGCGGCTCGATGTGATCGGCCGGCCGATGTACTTGAAGTAGCCGATTCCCTTCTTGCCGACTATGTGGAGCTGGGTCTCGACTCCCTCGTCATCGAGGCGGCGCAGCAGATTGCGCCCTTCCCTGATGAGGTTCGAGTTGAACCCGCCAGCGAGGCCGCGGTTGGAGGTGAGAAGTATCACCGCCGCGCGCGACACCTTCGCCGGCTGTCGCAGGAGCGGGAAACGCTCGGCGAGATCCGGCGAGTAAAGTCCCGCTATGACTTCCGCGAGACTCAGGGCGTAGGGCCGCGCCGACTGCACGCGGTCCGCTGCCCTTTTCATTTTCGAGGTGGCGACCATCTCCATCGTACGCGTGATCTTGCGCGTATTCTCGACGGAGCGGATTCGCCCCTTCAGCTCACGACCTTTGGCCATCTGCTGTTACGCAGCCTTGCCCGTGCCGCGCGACGCATTGAACGCCTCGACCGCGCGCTTCAGGTCCGCCTCGATTTCCTTCGACATCGCCTTCTGGGTGCGGATCTCGTTCGCGATCTGCGGATATTGCGCGTTCACGTAATCGAGGAAGCCCGACTCCCAGGCCCTGATCTCGCTGACCGGCAGTGCGTCGAGGAAACCGTTCGTCACGGCGTAGATGATCATGACCTGCTTCTCGACCGGCATCGGCTGGTACTGGGACTGCTTGAGGATTTCGACAGTGCGCGCGCCACGCTCGAGCTGGCGTTTCGTCGCGGCGTCGAGATCCGATGCGAACGACGAGAACGCTTCGAGCTCGCGGTACTGGGCGAGGTCGAGACGCAGCCGGCCGGCGACCGCCTTCATCGCCTTGATCTGCGCGGCTCCACCGACTCGTGAAACCGAGATTCCGACGTTAACGGCGGGGCGAACTCCCGAGTAGAACAGGTCCGCCTCGAGGAAGATCTGCCCGTCGGTGATCGAGATGACGTTGGTCGGGATGTATGCAGATACGTCGCCAGCCTGCGTCTCGATGATCGGCAGGGCGGTGAGCGAGCCGCCGGGCTTCAGGATGTTCACGCCATCGACGACGTCGTTGTCCTCGCGCAGCTTTGCCGCGCGCTCGAGAAGACGCGAGTGGAGGTAGAACACGTCGCCGGGGAATGCTTCGCGTCCCGGCGGCCGGCGAAGAACGAGCGAGAGCTGGCGGTACGCCGCGGCCTGCTTGGTGAGGTCGTCGTACACGCAAAGCGTCGGCTTTCCCTCGTTGTACATGAAGTATTCGGCCATCGCGCAGCCGGAGTATGGCGCGATGTACTGCATCGGCGCGGGGTCCGACGCACCGGCGACGACGACGATCGTGTAATCCATCGCGCCTGCCTGGCGGAGCTTCTCGACTACTGATGCGACAGTCGAGTTCTTCTGTCCGATCGCGACGTAGACGCAGATGACGCCGGTGCCTTTCTGGTTGATGATCGTATCGACGGCGATCGCGGTCTTTCCTGTCCCGCGGTCACCGATGATCAGCTCGCGCTGTCCGCGTCCGATCGGGATCATCGAGTCGATTGCCTTGATGCCGGTCTGGAGCGGCTCCTTGACCGGCTGCCTCACGATGATTCCAGGCGCTGGAGACTCTACCTTTCGCGCGTGCGTGGCGTTTATCGCGCCGGCTTCGTCGATCGGGCGGCCGAGCGGATCGACGACTCGTCCGATCAGCTCGGGTCCGACGGGCACCTCGAGCACGCGTGAGGTGCGGCGAACTTCATCGCCTTCCTTCAGGACGAGGTAGTCACCGAGGATGACGGCGCCGATGTTGTCTTCTTCGAGGTTGAGGGCGAGGGCGGTGATCTTCTCGCCGGTTTCAGATGCTGTGACTTCGAGCATCTCTCCCGACATTGCCCGGGAGAGACCGTATATGCGTGCGATTCCGTCCTTCACTTCGAGGACGGTTCCGACTTCTTCAACGTCCAGGTCGCGGAGATCCGCAGCTTCGATTTCGCGAAGGAGGATATCCTTGATTTCGCCGGGCCGGAGAGAGGTTTCGGTAGCCATGTTTGTGGATGGGGGCTGGGACGTTACTGGGGAGCAGTGCGACCCTCTGGTGGCATCGTTGGCTGCTGTTTTCGGAGCTTGTGAAAAATATCACAAGCCGCGTCTGGATTCAACTGGGGACTGAGAGGGCAATCCGTTGCCCGTCGCCCATCGCGTCGCAATCGTTGACCTTTTTTTAGGTTCATCACGGAATACCGGGAAACGCGGCACGAATTCGAGGAAAGAGGATTCATCGTCGCGCTGGCGCAAGCCATGTTATCTCGCGGAGATGCGGGGGGTTTCTCCGTAGGAAAACGCGATTTGCTGCCTGCTGTCGGCTACCTGTCCGAGCTACCTGCTACCCGCTACCTGCAATCAGGAAGAGCG
>JBBQZF010000243.1:0-4058 GCA_038208015.1 Gemmatimonadales bacterium | reverse complement strand
TTATTCACTTCATTGACACTTATTTATCTAAGCCGTACGTTCACCGTCTTGTGTCAATGCCCGCCGAGGAGCCGCCACCCCTCACGCATGCCTCCAGCGGCGCGCGAAACCCGCCAGGATGAACACCCCCAAGGCACTGTTATTCATAGTTATTCTGTCTGCGTGCAGTGCGCCGGCCACACGGCCGCTTGCGCCGCACGCGGACGCATCGGCAACCCGCATTATCGGAAGCGCAACACCTGGCGCAGCCTCCGGCCTCAGCCTGCAGGACTCGGCCTGGGTCGAGACAATCCTCGCTTCCCTTTCCCCTCGCGAACGTGTAGCGCAGCTCGTGATGCCGTGGGTCCCCGGCGAATACGCCGCAGTCGGATCACCGGAGTACGAGCAGGTTCGCGGATGGGTCGAAAACGACAAAGTCGGCGGACTCATTCTCTCGATGGGGCTGCCGCACAGCTACGCCGCAAAGTTGAACCACATGCAGCGGCTCGCACCCGTCCCACTCCTCATCACGTCGGACATGGAGAACGGCACCGGAATGCGGCTGGGGGGATCATATGCGCTCCCGTCGATGCTTCCCCAGGGAGGCGGAACGGTATTTCCGCCGGTGATGGCAATCGGCGCCACCCGCTCGGACGACCTCGCGTACAAACTCGGCCGCGTGCTCGGCGCCGAAGCACGCGCGGTCGGAGTCCACATGACGTTCGGGCCGGTGCTCGACGTCAATGCGAATCCGCTGAATCCGATAATCAACACGCGATCATTCGGTGAAGATCCCGCACTCGTCTCGCGTCTCGCTTCCGCCTACATAAGAGGTGCCCGCGAAGAGGGTCTGATGACAACCGGCAAGCATTTTCCAGGACACGGCGACACAGAGACTGACTCGCACATCGGGCTCCCGCTCATCCGGTCAAATAGAAGTCACCTCGATGCGGTTGACCTTCCGCCTTTCCGCGCAGCGGTCGCGGACGGAATAGACGCAATAATGACAGCGCACATTGCCGTCACCGGCATTCTGGGCGACAGCGCTCCGCCGGCGACACTCTCCCGCTATTTCATGACAGACGTCCTGCGCGGGGAGATGGGTTTCACGGGGCTGCTTGTCACGGATGCAATGACAATGGGCGGAGTGGCGAACCGGTACGGTGCAACAGAGCCGCTGATACTGGCAATGGAGGCAGGCGCGGACATCCTCCTCATGCCGCGCAATGTCACCGAAGCGATAAACACGGTTGAAGCAGCGGTCTCGTCGGGCCGGTTGACGCAGTCGCGCATCGATGCGTCGGTCCGCCGCCTGCTCCGCGCAAAGGCCCAGGCGGGCTTGCGCACCGGGCGCCTTGTCGATCTCGAAGCGGTCGATTCGATCGTCAACGTGCCAGCCCGATCGTCAGTCGCGAGGGAGGTTGCGGAGAAATCGATAACTCTCGCGCGCGACGCGCTCTCACTGGTACCGCTCGCGCGCCCGGCAAAGGTGCTCGCCATCACATATTCCGACGGCGGCGACCTCGTCGCAGGCCGCGTATTCAATCAGGAACTTCGTTCCGGCGGATATGACTTGTCGACGGCTTCGGTTGACAGCAGGACGACAGAGGCCGAGCTCGCGGCGCTTCGTTCGCGCGCTGACTCCGCCGACGTTGTCATCGCCGCCGCGTACGTCTTCCCCCGGGACGGGCGAGGCGTCATTTCGACAGAAGGCGGCTTTCCATCTTTCGTCGAGCAGCTTTCATCGGCCGGCAGGAAAGTGATAGCAATAAGCTTCGGCAGTCCTTATCTCGTTAGCGCATACCCGTCCGCGCCTGCGTACCTCCTCGCGTGGGGCGGCGCCCCCGTGTCACAGCGAGCGGCAGCCGCGGCGCTCATGGGACGCTCGGCGATCGGTGGGAAGCTTCCGATTTCGATTCCCCCCTGGTTCAGGACCGGCGATGGACTCGACAGGCCCGCGACTGCGCAAGCTCCTTCAAGATGAGGAAGCCAGCCCTTGCGGCAGCCCTGCTCGCATTAGCGGGATGCGCGGCGCAGTCGTCACGAATTCCTGTCCCCGTGCGGATTGAGCCCTTGCAGGCACTCGCCAGGACCGGCCCGTCGGAAGCCGGGATGCGCGGCGACCTGAACGACGAGCTCGATTCGCTCATGAACGTTGCCCTCGCCGAAGGCGTGGCGCCCGGCGCCTCGCTCGCTGTGGGAAGGTACGGGCGAATCGTTCACGTCGCGGGTTATGGGCGGCTCGATACCGCGCGGGCATCAGGCGCGGTTGACGAAAACTCGATATTCGACATGGCCTCGCTCACCAAGGTTATCGCTTCAACGACCGCAGCGATGATCCTCGAGGAGCAGGGACTGCTCGACCTCGAGCGGACTGTCGCAAGCTACCTGCCCGGTTTCGATGCGCCCGACAAGGCGACAATTACCGTGAGGCAGCTTCTCGAGCATCGCGGCGGCCTCGAGGCTTTTGCCGCCCTCTACCGCGATACGAGGGGACGCGACGATTACCTGGCGAAGATCAACTCGCGACCGGCGAGATCTGCGCCCGGCACTGAGATGGTTTACAGCGACTGGGACCTGATTCTTCTCCAGCTGATAATCGAGCGCATCACGGGCCAGGACCTCGATCAGTTCACGACAGAGAGGATTTTCGCCCCGCTCGGCATGGCCAGCACGATGTTCAACCCCGACAGCGCGACATACTGGAGCCGCGTTGCCGCAACGGAGATCGACTCCGCGCGTGGCGGGGTAGTCATCGGAAAAGTTCACGACGAGAATGCGAATGCAATTGGCGGCGTTGCGGGGCACGCGGGACTTTTCTCATCGGCTCGCGACCTTGCGATCTTCGCCCAGATGATGCTCAACGGCGGGACGTATGGAGGGGCGCGGATCGTAAGACCGGAGACGCTTGCCCGCTGGACGGCACCGCAGTCCCGCCTGTCGAGCCGCGCCCTCGGCTGGGACACCCCGTCGGGAAATTCGAGCGCGGGAAGGTATTTTTCGCCGCGCAGCTTCGGTCACACCGGTTTCACCGGGACATCGATCTGGATCGATCCCGAGAGAGGGTTGTTCGTGATTCTTTTGACAAACCGCGTCAATCCCACACGGGATAACCAGCGGCACGTTCCGCTGAGACGCGCAGTCGCCGATGCCGCGCAGGGCGCCATCCTCGACGCACCACTGATCAACTGGGAGGCTTCGCGTTGAACGCGCAGGTCAGAGAGAGGGTTCAGGTAGTAATCGCCGAATACGATGAGATAGCGAAGATCGTTGCGAGAAGGATCGCCGAAGTGATCGGCGAGCAGCGGGCAGCTGGCAGGACGCCCGTGCTCGGCCTCGCCACCGGCAGCACGCCGATCGGAGTCTATCGTGAGCTCATAAGAATGCACCGGACGGAGGGCCTGAGCTTCGCCGACGTGGTGACGTTCAACCTCGACGAATACTATCCGATGCGGCCGGACAGCATCCACAGCTACTACAGGTATATGTGGGAGAACCTGTTCGACCACATCGACATCAAGCCGGAGAACGTTCACATCCCGGACGGGGCCGTTCCGCGCGATCGTTTAGCCGCCCACACGGCGGAGTATGAGCAGGCAATTCGCGATGCCGGCGGGATAGATCTCCAGATACTGGGAATCGGGAAGACAGGACACATCGGGTTCAATGAGCCCGGGTCAGGCGTCGAATCGCGCACCCGCGTCATCGCGCTCGACACCGTCACCCGCCGTGACGCCGCAGCCGATTTCTTCGGCGAGGACAACGTTCCCACCGAAGCGATAACGATGGGTGTCGCGACGATCATGGAAGCGCGGGAGGTCGCGCTGATCGCGACCGGCGAGCACAAGGCCGCGATAATCCTGCGCTCGGTTGAAGGGAAGCCTGCTCCCGATGTTGCGGCTACATATCTCCAGGGACACAGGAACGCGGTATTCTACGTCGACCCGGCTGCATCAGCCGAGCTGACGCGCGTGCAGACTCCCTGGATCGTGGGCGAGGTCGACTGGGATCGCGACCTGGAGATCGCCGCGGTTATCTGGCTCAGCGGGGTTACGCACAAGTCGATCCTCAAGCTCGAC
>JBBQZF010000242.1:0-4067 GCA_038208015.1 Gemmatimonadales bacterium | reverse complement strand
GGCACAACTCCCTACGTCCACGCCGCCCTCGCCCGTGCCTCCGCGCTGGGCGCGCGCACCGGGATGATCGCGTGCTCGGCGCTTCCGCAGGCGGTCGTCGATCTGGTCGATGTTGCGATCGTGCCGATAGTCGGACCCGAGGTCGTGACGGGCTCGACGCGCATGAAGGCTGGAACCGCGACAAAACTCGTGCTCAACATCATCACGACCGGCGCAATGATCCGGCTCGGGAAAATTTACGGGAACCTGATGGTGGATCTGCGCGCGACGAATGACAAGCTGAAGGATCGGAGCGAGCGCATAGTCATTGAGGTTTGCGGCGTAACGCGTGACGAAGCGCGGGCGCTTCTCGAAGCGGCCGACAAGAGCGTGAAAACTGCAATCGTGATGCAGAAGCTTGGAGTAACGCGCGAAGAAGCGCTCGAGTCGCTGGAAGTGGCGGGCGGAGTGATCCGCCGCGCGATTCCCGACGATCCGCCGCCGGTGCCGGAATGATTCTCGTCGGACTGATGTCCGGCACGTCGCTCGACGGGATTACCGCGGCCGTCGTCCGGTTCAGCGAAAGCGATGGCAGGGTCTCATCCGAGCTGCTCGCGCTGACTTCGCGCGACTATACCCGAAGTGAGCGGGAACGACTTGCGCACGCTCTCACCGGCGCTTCTCCCGCCGAATACTGCCGTCTCAACTTCGAGCTCGGCGAATGGCTGGCCCAGGCGGCGATCGGGGCGATGGCTGAAGCCGGGGTTGCGCGGGGCGACGTTGCCGCGATCGCCTCGCACGGGCAGTCGATCTGGCACGAGCCGGGACACTCGACATGGCAGACCGGTGAGTCGGCAGTGATCGCCGAGCGCACGCGCATAGATGTGGTGAGTGATTTCCGCGTGCGCGACATGGCAGCGGGAGGGCAGGGAGCGCCGCTGGTCCCGATCGCCGACGCGATGCTCTTCTCGGATCCCGCAAAATGGCGGGCACTCCAGAATCTCGGCGGCATCGGAAACGTCTCGGTCGTTCCTCCGGGCGGCGACCTGAGGGGAGTCAGGGCGTTCGACACCGGGCCGGGATGTGGCGTGATCGACAAGGTCGTGAGGACTCTTCGCCCCGATCTCCCGTTCGATCGCGACGGCGAGCTCGCGTCGCGGGGCCAGGCGGTTTACGCGGTCGTCGATCGACTGCTTGGCCACGAGTTCTTCCGCGCCGAGCCTCCGAAGTCCACGGGTCCGGAGCTGTTCAGCCAGAAGTACACCGACGACCTCATCGCACTTTGCAGGACGGAGTCTCCGGGGTGCAGCGACGAGGACATAATCGCGACCGCTGTTGCGCTCACCTCCCGCAGCATTGCCGACTCGTACGAGCGCTTCATCGCCGAACCGGTCACCGAGGTCTTTTTATCCGGCGGGGGCGCCAGGAACCCGGCGCTGGTCAGGGCCATCACTGACGCGCTGGCCCCCCGCGAAGTCCTCGACTTCGACGCGACTTACTTCGACGGGGACGCAAAAGAGGCCGTGGCCTTCGCATTGCTTGGGTATCTGCATCTCAGGGGCGAGCCCGGCAACGTTCCGCTGGCGACGGGTGCAGCAGGGCCGCGGATCCTGGGAAAGCGCACTCCCCGGTAAGGCTAAGCACCTCGCCCGGTTTCACTTCCGGTCACCGCCCGGGCCGAAGAACCGGCGGGCCGCCTCACGGTCGTGCCCTCCAGCTTTTCGGGTGGGACGGGACTCCCCAACATCGAGACGAGGTAGCCAACCCCCATGGTGATCAACAGACCCAAGCCGGTCGACCAGATGAACGGCACCGGCTCTCGCCCCAGCCACGCGTACATCTGCGGAAGGGGGAGATCGTTCTCAGTCATCATCAGCACCACGAGCGTACCGACGATCGCCCCGACGAACGCCCCGTCGCCATTCGCGCGCCGCGTCAACATGCCCAGGAGGAAGAGGCCGAGCAGCCCGCCGGCGAAGTATCCCATGAAGGTCAGGATGAGGTCGATCAGCGGGGCTTCAGTTCGTGACGAGTAGATTCCCACGCCAATACCGATTACACCAGCGGTCACCACCACGAATTTGGCGAAGGTGAGGCGCCCGGCATCGGAAACGTCCGGTTTGAAGCGCTTGACGAAATCCACCGTCACCGCGGCCGCCATTGAGTTCAACGCGGAATCGAGGCTCGACATCGCCGCGGCGAACACCGCCGCCACCAGCGCGCCCGTGAGCACCGGCGGCACCTCGGTGTTGACGAAGTGGGGCATCACCTGATCAGGCGTCAGTTCCGCCGGCAGCAGGTTGGGAAAGTGCTGGTAGAAGATGAAGAGGAAGACGCCGAGCAGCAGCGACAGCGTGACGCCGATCACGCCGGCGCCGACCCCGAGCAGAAGGGCCCGCTGGGCCTCTCTCGCATTCTTCACCGTCATGTACCGCTGAACCGGTTGTTGATTGGTGCCGAAGAGGGAGAGCGCCAGCAGGCCGTAGCCGAAGACGGCTGTCAACAGTCCGGTCCTCGCGATCGGCTCATCGAGATGGATGATGTCCAGCTTCCCGAACTGACTGCCCTCCGCAAGAGCGGTCGCCACGCCGCCAGGCGTCGATAAGACGACGATCGCGATCGAGGCGATGATCCCGATGCTCATGATCGAGAACTGGATCACGTCGGTCCAGATGACCGCCGAGATACCCCCCATGACCGTATAGAGGATTGCCACCAAGCCGAAGATCACCACCGCCTCCTCGACGCTGGTGAGGCCTGGCAGCAGATCGGTTGGCGACACTGCCGAAAAGAGAAGAGCCGCGCCGAACAGGAGGGTACCCGCACGGAGGAGCACGGTCAGAATGAAGAGACTGGAGCCGAGTAGACGCGTCTTGAGGTCGAAGCGCGCCTCGAGATATTCGTACGCGGTCGTTAGCCCCCGTACCCGATGGAAAAAGGGGATGAAGAGAACGATTACGATGAGAGCGGCGAAGATATCGCCGAGCTGGTACTGGAGGTACCACATGTCATCGGCGTATGCGAAACCGGGGACGCCGAGGATCGAGGCGGCGGAGAAGGAGGTGGCGATGATGGAGAGTCCCGCCGCCCACCACTTGATGTTACGGTTGCCGACGAAGTACGCTTCGGTATCCGTCTGCCGGCGATTGGCCCAGGCGCCGATCGCCACCATGGTGGCGATGTAGATCGCGAGAACGACCCAGTCCGCAAGGTGCATCTGGTCTCCGCTCCTCCTATATCGTAGGCTCGCCGACGCTCGTGGAATCAGCAGCGGTTGAGCAAGTTGCGAACCAGATGCGGATCACTTGGGAGAGCAGTGCGCGGCCGCTCGCTGCACGAGGGGCTCGCCTCCCCGGGCGGCGTTCAGCCGGGAGACGGCATCCGGTAGCGTCCGGCGACTACGGTGACGTTGTCAGGAGCGCCAGTTTCGATTGCCCGGTCGACCAGCGCGAGGCAGAGATTCTCGAGGTCGTCGTGCTTCGCGACGGCCGCCGCGATCTCGGCGGCTGACATCTGATTCGAGAGTCCATCGCTGCAGAGAACCACCACGTCGTCGTTCAGCAGGCGGTCACGGGTGAACTCGGGAACGACGTTCGCTTCCGGCCCGAGCGCCTGAAGGATGATGTTGCGATGCTCGCTCCGTTCGGCCTGCTCCGGCGAAAGCTTGCCGGCGTCGACCATTCGCTGCACAAGCGACTGGTCTTTCGTCATCTGGCGGGCGACCCCGCCGCGCACGATGTACGCGCGGCTGTCGCCGACCTGGGCGAAGTAGATCATTCCGCCGACCACGAGGCCGAGTGTCGCAGTGGTTCCCATTCCGTGGTGCGACTTGTTTGCGCGCGATTCGGTGTGGATCGCCTGATTTGCCGCGATCACCGCCTGCTGGAGCGAGTCTGCGATACTCACGGCGCCCTTCCGGGCGCCGCGCTCCCACCGCTGGCGCAGGTGATCGAAAGATACCTGCGTTGCGAGCGAGCTTGCGATCTCGCCGGAGGCAGCGCCGCCCACTCCATCGGCGACCATCATGAGGGAGGGGACTGCCTCAGCCCTGACGATTCCCGAGTCGTTCTCGGTGAAGACGTCGCCCG
>JBBQZF010000241.1:0-4104 GCA_038208015.1 Gemmatimonadales bacterium | reverse complement strand
CTCGATTTCGAGGTTTCTCCAGACGGGCTGATCCCAAACCTTCTCGCGTTCAATGTCGGGGTCGAGATCGGCCAGCTGCTTGCGCTGAGCGCCATCCTTATTGCCATGAGCTACTGGCGACGAACGTCAAGTTTTGCCCGTCACGCCTACGCCACCAATGTCGCTGTCATGAGCGCCGGATTTCTTCTGATGGGCTACCAGCTCGCCGGCTATTTCATCGTCGATCTCTGAGAAAGAACCAATGCCAGACTTGAATCCAGTTCAGAGCAATGACCTTCCGTCGTCGTCGGCCCTTCTGCGCTCCACAATCATCGCCGCCGCAGTCGCGTTGGTGCTGCTCGTGACGGTTGTGTTACCGGCTGAGTACGGGATCGATCCGACTCGCATCGGCCGCGTCCTCGGCCTGACGGAGATGGGAGAGATAAAGATGTCCCTGGCCAAAGAAGCGGCGACTGCGGATTCAACGGAGGCCGCTTCTGGACCGGCGACGACTCCCACTGCAGGGACTTCACCGGCAGGGCTGAGCAGTCACGTTACCGAGATCGTACTGGTCCCCAACGAAGGCAAGGAAATCAAGCTCGTGATGCAAAAAGACGCACGCGTGACTTACTCGTGGCTGTCCAGCGGCGGTGTTGTCAACTACGACACTCATGCTGACGCACCGGGGATCAGCTACCACGGATACGCGAAGGGTACAGGCAAGCAGTCAGATGACGGAGTGCTCGTGGCGGCGTTCGATGGCGCCCACGGATGGTTCTGGCGAAACCGGGGGCGGGAGACGGTAACGGTGACACTCCGAACCAACGGCGACTACCAGGAACTTAAGCGCATGTAAAACTGGCTACTGTTGCGCGTACTTTGCGGCCAGCGCGGCGAAACCTCTGTCAATTTCGTCTCGCGGCACCCACCGGCCCCGGGCCATCACGCCAGAGCGCTTCGCCAGATTTGCAAGATCCTCCAGCGGGTTCGCGTCGAGTAGAACCAGGTCGGCCCGGCTTCCCACCGTAATAGTCCCGAAGTTTCCGTCCTTCTTCAGATCCGCGGCTACGTACGCGCCGACGTTCCTGGATCCCGACTCCAGCACCTGATACGGGGTAAGGCCCGACTCCGCCATCACCTGGATCTCGCGATGAAGAGCGAAGCCGGGGACGTTGAACATCTGCGGTGAATCGGTGCCCATGAGCAGCGGCGCTCCTTCGTCCACCAGGTACTTCAACATCCTGCGGCGCAGCGAAATCAGGAGAGCGGCGTCAGCGGGAGCGACGTTGTTCTGCGCATCCATCTGAATTCTCTGTCGCTTCTGGTTCGACCAGTTGGTCACCCACTGCTTCGGAGCATACTTCATCTCGTTGCGCGTCGACCATTCATCGGGCGACCCCGGCATGAAGAAGCTCTCCCAGAGGAACATCGTCGGGACGTTCCATGTCCCCGCGGTCTTCGTACGGCGCGCGAGCTCGCGCATCCGCTCGTCAGTGACCGAGCGCCAGGCCTGAGGCAGGCTCACCCCTGCCGATGGCGATACCATCGCCTGCCGCATTTCCGGAGAAGCCGCAGCTTCGATGTAGCCGTCGAGGTGGTCTATTGTCGACTGCTTCGTATCGAGAATGTGCTCGACTCCGATCTGCCCCGATACGTGACCGGCCCAGGTGATTCCCACCTCACGGGCGGTGCCTACTATCGCATCGTAGGCCGCGCGATTGAGGCCCGGATGGATCTTCAGGAGATCGTAGCCCGCCGCCTTGTGCTCACGGACAAGCCGCTCCGCCGTTTGAGGATCCGGTGCACTCTGCCCGTTGAGGGACGGTGCCGCGACATACATAGTTGGACCGAGGATCTCTCCACGGTCGAGTTTGTCGCGCAGCACGAGCTGGTTCGGCGCGCCGAGCATCGCGCGGATAGTCGTTATGCCGTTTGCGACGTACAGGAACATGATATCGCGATTCAGCTCTTCCGAGTTCGCAGCCTGTGGTCCCAGCACGTGAGCATGCATCTCGGCAAGACCGGGCATCAGGAACTTTCCACGCCCGTCTATTCGTACAGCGCCTGACGGAACCGTGATGCTCGCGGCGGGCCCCACAGAAGCGATACGCCCGTCGCGCACTACAACCGTCTGGTTCTCGAGAACCCGCTGGCGATCCATCGGGATGACGGTTACGCCGACGAAGGCGGTAACTGACTGGATGTCGGCGGCTTCATGCCCGGAGCCCCGGGCCTCAGCGTAGCGAAAGCCGAACGTCGCAAGGGCGACGACGCTGACTGTCACGGCGACTTTCGTCGCGGTGGCGCGGAAGGCTGATGATCTGGGCATGCCGAAAAATGTACGCTGCGGGAGTCCGGTGTTAAGGCTCCTCGATGAGGCCGTACACTTCGCAAACCTTTCCCTTCAGGGTGTCAATCGCCGCAGGGTTAAAACAAATTGACCCATGCCCCACGATACCGCACTCATAACCACCATCGCCGCAGGTATCGGACTGGCATTCGTGCTGGGGCTCGCTGCGACGAAGGTGGGCATGCCCCCCCTTGTCGGCTACCTGATCGCGGGCATCGTAGTGGGGCCGTTCACTCCCGGGCTCGTTGCGGATTCGAGCCTGGCGCAGCAGCTCGCGGAAATCGGCGTGATCCTGCTGATGTTCGGGGTGGGAATCCACTTCTCGATCAGGGACCTGCTCGCGGTAAGGCGGATAGCACTTCCTGGCGCAGTCGTTCAGATCGCGGTAGCGACAGTGCTTGGAGCACTGCTCTCTCAGCTATGGGGATGGTCATGGGGGTCCGGGCTGGTGTTCGGGCTCTGCCTCTCTGTCGCAAGCACGGTCGTGCTGCTGCGCGCGCTCGAGGATCGCGGTCTTCTCGATTCAGTGGACGGCCAGATCGCAGTCGGCTGGCTCATTGTCGAGGATCTGGTGACGGTCCTCGTCCTGGTACTCCTGCCGGCGCTCGCGCCCGCACTCGGCGCCGTAGAAACGGCGGGCACGACAACCCCCGGCCTTGCTTCCACACTTGCTCTCACCCTGGGGAAGCTTGCGCTGTTCTTCGCCCTGATCTTCGTCGTGGGAAGGCGGGCAGTGCCGTGGCTGCTCGAGCGTGTTGCGCACACCGGGTCGCGTGAGCTCTTCACGCTCGCGGTTCTTGCGGTAGCGCTCGGCATCGCAGTCGGCGCGGCGGCGCTTTTCGGGGTTTCTGTCGCTCTTGGGGCATTTTTTGCCGGAGTCGTCGTCAGCGAATCGGACCTGAGCCATGAAGCGGCGGCGGACGCCCTTCCGCTGCAGGATGCCTTCTCAGTGCTGTTCTTCGTTGCGGTCGGGATGCTGTTCGATCCGAGGATCCTGGTCGAGCAGCCGCTCCAGATACTCGCTGTTCTACTGATAGTGATGGTCGGGAAATCGCTGGCGGCGCTCGGTATCGTGCTCTTCTTCAGGTACCCGCTTCACACAGCGCTCACGATCTCGGCGAGCCTTGCGCAGGTTGGAGAATTCTCTTTCATCCTCGCTGCGCTCGGGGTGACGCTCGGCCTTCTTCCGGTCGAGGGACAGGGGCTCATCGTGGCTGTCGCTATCCTGTCGATAAGTCTCAACCCCGTTGCGTTCGGCGGTGCCAGGTGGCTCAACAGATGGGTGACGGCGAGGCCGAAGCTGCTCGCGCGGTTCGAGCGGGAGGCGATCATCAAGTCTGACCTTCCCAGCCGGCCGCATCCGCTCCGGGATCACGTGATAATTGTAGGTCACGGGCGGGTGGGGAGCATAGTAGCGGCTGCACTGGCGAAGCAGGAGACTCCGTACGTTGTCGTGGAACACGATATCGCCAAGGTTGAATCACTGCGCAGCCGCGGAATTTCCGCATTCTTCGGGGACGCGAGCAGAGGCAGCGTGCTCGACCAGGCAAACCTCGCGGATGCCCGGATGCTGATCGTCACATCCCCCGACCCGTACAAAGCTAGGGCTATCATCGACGTTGCTCGCAAGGTGAATCCCGGGATAGATACCGTGGTCCGCACTCACAGCGAGCGGGAGCGGAAATATCTCGAGCGCATGAATGTCGGCCTTGCCGTGATGGGTGAGCAGGAGCTTGCAAACGCGATGGCCGGGCATGCTCTCAGGACACTCGACG
>JBBQZF010000240.1:0-4117 GCA_038208015.1 Gemmatimonadales bacterium | reverse complement strand
CCCGTGCGCCGCCTCGACGACTATGGTCTCGATAACGTGAAGGTGATAAAGATGGACGTCGAGGGCCGCGAGCTTCCGGCCCTCGAGGGCGCTTCAGCGACAATCCGGCGGTGGCGTCCAGCGCTTCTTGTGGAGATCGAGCAGCGGCACCATGCGGAGCCGATCGCCGGCGTCTTCGCCCAAATCAATTCGATCATCGGCCCCAGGTACACGACATCCTTCCTCGGCACCAGTTATCAGATGCGGCCGGTAGGTGAATTCGATGTCGAGCGCGACCAGGTGGCCTTGCGGGACAACCCGCTGTCACGCGCGTATGTGAGGAATTTCTTCTTCCTCCCGCGGTGAGACTGGAATGACCTGCCTTTCAAGGGTAGGATTCGTGAGCAGTGACAACCATCAATGGAAGCGAACTTGTCAGAAAGTGTTGACTACGACCTTATAATCGTTGGCGCAGGGCCTGCCGGCATGACTGCCGCGCTTTATGCGGGCCGGTCGATGCTCAAGACGATCGTCCTCGAGCGCGGGATATCCGGGGGCGAGCTCCTCAATACCGAGATTATCGAGGACTATCCCGGGTTCGAGCATATCGAGGGCTGGGATCTCGCGCAGAAATTCGAGAGCCACGCGAAGAAATTCGGGGCCGAATTTGTCCAGGAGACGGTCGTTACGCTGAAGAAGCTCGAGGATGGCGCGTTCGAGGCAACTACCGACAGCGGAAAGATCTATCGCTCGAAGACGGCAATCATCACTTCCGGCGGAACGCCGATCAAGCTCGGCGTTCCAGGCGAAGCTGAATACGCCGGCAAGGGCGTGAGCTACTGCGCGATCTGCGATGGAGCATTCTTCCGCGGACACGTCGTCGCGGTCGTCGGCGGCGGCGACGCCGCAGTGGAGGAGGGAGACTTCCTCACGCGCTATGCCGAGAAGGTCTATTTGATTCACCGCCGCAACGAGTTCCGCGCGTCGAAGATCCTCCAGAAGCGGCTTTTCGAGAATCCCAAGATCGAGGTGATCTGGGACACCGTCGTGGAGGAGATTCAGGCCGACGGTCAGGGACTCGTCAACAACCTCGTTCTGCGCAACGTCAACACGCATGAGGCGACAAACCTCGCCGCGACAGGAATATTCGTTTTCATCGGGTTCCGGCCGAACACGGGGATCATCGATGGTCATGTCGACCATGACGAGATGGGATACCTGCGGACCGACATGAACATGGAAACATCCATCAAGGGACTGTTCGCTGCCGGCGACGTGCGTGTCCAGCTGACGAGGCAGGTAACCACTGCCGCCGGTGACGGAACGACGGCCGCGATCGCCGCTGAGAAGTACCTGAGCGCGATGAGATCGCCAAAGGACGAGCCGGCGATTCACGCGAGCGGGGGATATTCGTGATCGTCACTCGCATCACGGTTGGTGCGTTCCAGGAGAACTGTTATCTCGTCGCCGACCCCGAGGGCGACACGCTCGCGGTGGTGGATCCCGGAAGCGATCCTGACGCGATAATCGCGGAAATCGAGAAAACCGGCCGGACTCCTGAAGCGATATGGGTCACCCATGCGCACGTCGACCACATCGGTGCGATAGCTCCGGTCAAGCGCCGGTGGGACGTTCCGGTCTGGCTGCATCCACTCGACGAGCCGCTGTACCGTGTGGGCGGCCGGCAGGCGCAGTTATATGGTATACCGTACGAGGAACCGCCCTCGCCCGACAGGGAGTTCGCTGAGGGGACATCGGTCAAGCTCGGATCGCTCGAGCTCAGCGTGATTCACACACCGGGACACTCGCCGGGACATGTGGTGCTGCACGGGCATGGCAACGCGCTCGTGGGCGATTGCCTTTTCGCGGGATCGATCGGCAGGACGGATCTTCCGTTCTCCAATCCGGCAGAGCTCGAAGCGTCGCTCGCGCGTATCGTGAAGCTTGCAGATAACACCCTGGTGCATCCCGGCCATGGCGACGCCACGACAATCGGCGAGGAGCGCGTCTCGAATCCCTTTCTCAATGGCACCGCGCGGATAGTGCGCGGCTGAACCGACAAGAACTCGAAATGACCGACGACACACGAATGGAGAAGGACCCGCTTGGCGAGCTCGCCGTCCCGGCCAGTGCGCTGTACGGAGTCCAGACATTGCGCGCAGTGCGGAATTTTCCGATAAGCGGGCTCAAGCCGCTGCCCGCTTTCGTGGAGGCGACAGTAAGGATAAAGCGGGCGGCAGCACTCACTCACCGTGAGACCGGGCGCCTCGACCCGGAGCTCGCCGACGCGATAATCAAGGCGGCTGACGAGGTGCTGGCGGGCGAGCACCGCGAGCATTTCGTCGTCGATCCATACCAGGCCGGCGCGGGCACTTCACACAACATGAACATCAACGAAGTTCTCGCGAACCGCGCCAACGAGATACTCGGCAAGCCTCGCGGCGGTTACAGCCCGGTGCATCCGAACGATCACGTCAACATGGCGCAGTCGACCAACGACGTGATTCCAACGGCGATACGGCTCGCGTCGGTCACCGAGCTTCCGAAGCTTTTGAAGGCGTTCGAGGGTTTGATCGGGGCGCTCGAGGAGAAGGGAAGGGAGTTCGATGATGTGATGAAGTCGGGCCGGACGCATCTCCAGGACGCGATGCCGATACGGCTCGGCCAGGAATTCACCGCGTATGCCGGGACGCTTCGCCGGGGCATCAGGCGCGTGGAGCAGGCGGCGGATTATCTCCGCGACCTCGGCATCGGCGGGAGCGCGGTTGGCACCGGGGTGAACGTCGAGCCTGAATATCCAGCGATAATGGTCCGCGAGCTCGCGAAGTCAGCGGGAGTAGAAGTTCGCGAGGGCAAGGACCATATCCAGCTCATGCAGAGCATGGGTGATGCGGCCGCATTCAGCGCCCAGATGCGGGTTCTCGCACTCGATCTCAGCAAGATCGCGAGTGATCTCCGCCTTCTCGCGAGCGGACCGCGCACCGGGCTGGACGAAGTGCGGCTCCCGGCGGTGCAGCCGGGATCGTCGATCATGCCCGGCAAAATCAATCCGTCGATTCCGGAAATGGTGAATCAGGTCTGCTTCCAGGTTGTCGGCAACGATGCATGCGTCTCAGTATCGGCCGAGCATGGCCAGCTCGAGCTTAACGTGATGATGCCTGTTATTGCGCAGAACATCCTCATGTCGATGTTGATCCTCACCAATACTGCCGAGACGCTTTCCGAGCGGTGCATCAAGGGGATCGAGGCGAACGTGGAGATGTGCGCCTACTGGGTGGAGCGCTCGGCCGCGCTCGCGACCGCACTCGCTCCGCAGATCGGGTATGCCCGCGCTGCTGACCTCAGCAAGCAGTCGGTGAAGGAGAATGTGCTGATCCGGGAGCTTGTCCACCGCGAGAAGGTGTTGCCCGAGGACGAGATCGATGAAGTGCTCGATCTCCGGAAGATGACAGAGATTGGGATTCCGGGGGGAAAGCATGGCGGTGGGTCGGTCGGATAAGGTTAGTCGTACCGACGAGGCCTGCGGAAACTGCCTTTTTTACATTTCGCGGATGGGGCGGATCGGGCGGATCAAGCGCTGATGTCGGACCCTTACTGTAGGCTCGCTCGGTGACGTGTCTCCCGTTTCTCGTGTAAGCATCCCCCCATGGTTTTGATCCGCGAGATTCGCCCAAATCCGCCCGATCCGCGTCGTTGGGGTTGGTTCCAACGTCCTGATTTGCCTATCTTGAATACATGCGGATAACCACCTGGGCAGAATATGGAGTCATCTGCGCTCTTCACCTCGCGAAGCGTGCGGACGAGGGGCCGGTAACGGGGCGCCAGATCGCCGCTCTCGAGAAGCTGCCGGCCGATTATGTCGAGCAGATCCTGCTCCGACTCCGCCGGGCAGGCGTTGTCGCCAGCACTCGCGGCGCGCGGGGCGGATATGTGCTCGCGAAGTCTCCGGGGGAGACGACGATCAGGTCCGTGATCCAGGCCTCCGAGCTCGAGACATTCGACCTCCACTGCGTCAGCCACCCGGTCGAAACCGACAGGTGCTCCGCATCGCATCTCTGCAGCATCCGCCCGGTGTGGATGCTTCTGCAGAAAAAGATCGACGACGTGCTGGAGGGAGTCTGCCTCGCAGACCTGCTTC
>JBBQZF010000239.1:0-4200 GCA_038208015.1 Gemmatimonadales bacterium | reverse complement strand
TGTAGACCATGAGGCGCGCGGCTTCGAGCTCGGTAGCTGCCTGCGCAACCTGGAACTGGATGCCCTGGAACTCGCTCAGCGACTTCCCGAACTGCTTCCGTTCATTGAGGTAGTCGACCGCCGCAGTCAGCGCTCCCTGGGCGACCCCGATCATCTGGGCGCCGATGCCGATGCGGCCTTCGTTGAGCGTCTCGATCGCAATCTTGTAACCCTGGCCTACCGGGCCGAGTACGTTTTCTTCGGGCACTTCGCAGTTGTCGAGCAGCAGCTCGACGGTGCTCGAGGCGCGGATGCCGAGCTTGTCTTCCTTCTTTCCGACTGAGAATCCGGGGAAGTCGCGCTCGACTATGAATGCCGTGATCCCCTTGTAGCCGGCTGACGGGTTCGCGTTGGCAAAGATCACGAAGATCCCTGCTTCGTAGCCGTTCGTTATCCAGAGTTTCTGCCCGTTGAGTATCCACTTGCCGTCCTTCAGCTCGGCTTTTGCCGCCAGCCCGAATGCGTCGGAGCCCGAGCCTGACTCGGAGAGCGCGTACGCGCCCACGGTGTCGGATGTCAGCATGGGCAGATACTTCGCTTTCTGTGCATCTGATCCGTAGCGGTTTATCGGATAGTTGACGAGGGTGTTCTGGACGTCGCAGAGAATCGCCGCGGATGCGTCGATCTTGCTTATCTCCTCGACGGCGAGCGTTACCATGAACAGCGACCCGCCCGCGCCGCCGTATTCCTCGGGGACTTCAATGCCCATGAGGCCCAGGTCGAAGTACTTGGGGATGAGGTCGGGCGAGAGCTGGGCTGCGCGCTCCATCTCCATAACCCGGGGGCGGACCTCCTCTTCCGCGAAACCTGCCACTGCATTGCGGAACATCTCTTCTTCTTCTGTGAGGATCGTGAGTGGCGGGCGCGCGTCGGTCTGGGTTGTCATCAGGATTGCTTTTGAGTTATGAGCTTCCTGAAAATGACCGGGCCGGCGGCGGGGGGAAAGTCCAGCGGCGGGTTTTGGCGGCCTTCGACTAACTGCGGACTGCGGACGTACTGCGGGCACGGACTGCAGACTACTGCGGACTGCGGACGTAGTGCGGACTATCTGGGTGGCGAAACGAGCGAAGGGCGTCTAAATTAGCTAATTTAGTCCTAACAATACCCTAATTTAGCTAACAATGCCCTACGTCACCGTTCACGCGGCAAAAACGACACTCTCGAAGCTTATCGCCCGCGTTCTTCGCGGTGAGGAGATAGTGATCGCGCGCGGCTCGCAGCCTGTGGCGAAGCTTGTCCCGCTCGACCCGCGCCCCGGCGTCCGGAAGTTCGGCGTGCTCAAGGGCAAGCTCATTGTGCCGGTTGAATTCTTCGACCCGCTGCCCGAAGACGAGCTCGCCGGGTGGGAGAAATAGGTGAAAGTTCTCCTCGATACTCACGCACTCCTGTGGTGGCTTGCCGGCGACAAGGAGATTTCGGCAACTGCGAGATGGATAATAGAGGACGAGACGAACTCGATCTTCGTCAGCGCGGCTTCGGCATGGGAGGTCTCCACCAAACACCGGATCGGAAAACTGCCGCGTGCAGGTCCCCTGGCTACCGACTTTCGAGGCGTAGTCACGGCACAGGGATTCCTGGAGCTCCCGATCGGGCTCGACGACGGCCAGCATGCAGGATCCCTCGTCGGCCCGCATCGCGATCCGTTCGACCGGGTGCTCATTGCGCAGGCGAAGCGAAACGATCTCGCCTTGGTATCGAACGAAAAAGTGTTCGACGACTACGGGGTGATCAGGATCTGGTAGCGTCGCCCGGGCTCTCCTTTCGGGCAAGAAGCGCCTTGTAGCGCGGACTCGCGCGCAACGGGTCGAAGTCAGAATCGTGCTCTATCCAGTTCCAGTGGCCGAATCCCGCGGCTACTGCGCGCTCGAGCAGTGATATCGACTCGTCCACCTCCCCGCTGCTGGAGTAGATGCACGCGACATTGTAGAGCACGGTTGCGTCGGTTGAGTTGATCGCGAGCGCCTGGTTTGCCCATTCCCTCGCGCGTGCTCCTTCGCCGAGCCGCGCGAGAGCTGATCCGCCCATGTAGAGGGCGCGGGGGTCGTCAGGGTTCAGCTCGAGACGCTTGCTTGCAGCGTTGATCTGGCGTTTGAAGGCGCGCTGGGCATCGGCCGTCCGGCCAAGGCTCGCGTACGCGCCACCCAGTAGTCCGGGGACGACGTAATCTTCGGGACGAAGCTCGGCTGCCCGCTCGAACATTTTCGCGGCTCTGTCGAGCTGCCCCTGTGCGACCAAGGCCCGCCCATACATGTAAGCTGCGTCGAACAGCTGGGGATTGAGGCTGAGCGCAGTCTCGAACTCGGCCTCCGCTTCTGCCCGCCTCCCCTGAAGGGAAACTGCATGCCCGCGAGCCACGTGCGCCTCGGCCAGCTCCGGTCCAAGCTCGAGGGCGCGCATGCTGGCAGTGTCAGCATTAAGCAGGTTCGCCTCTGATGCGTCGAAGTTCGTGTAGAGGATCGAGCATGAGTCGGCCATCCCTGCATATGCGAGAGCATATGTGGGATCGATGTCTATCGCGCGTGAGAACATCTGCCGCGCGAACTCGAGGGAGGATTTCTGGAACTGATGGAAAAACTGCCTTCCGCGAAGGTAGCATTCATATGCCTCGACGTTCGCTGTGGGCACTTTCTCGATAGCCCGTTTCTCATCCTCACTGAGAATCACGCTGAGCGCCTTCACGATGTTCTGCGCTATCTCGTCCTGGATCGCGAAAACGTCTTCCATGTCGCGGTCGTAGCGCTGGGACCAGAGCTGGTATCCGTCAGCCACGTTCACGAGCTGGGCAGTGATGCGGAGCTTCATCCCCGCCTTGCGAACGCTGCCCTCGAGAACTGTCGCGACGTCGAGCTTCCTGCCGACCTGGCGGATATCCTCTGTCGTGCCTTTGAACGCGAAGGAAGATGTTCTCGATGCAACGCGCAACGCCTTGATCGTCGTCAGGGCGTTGATGATCTCCTCCGCCATGCCGTCCGTGAAATAGCCGTTCTCGCGCTCGGCGCTCATGTCGGCAAAGGGAAGCACGGCGATCGATTTTGGCGCTGTCGCCTGTTTCATTGCTGCCTGATCCGCGGGGGTCGTCACCTTCGGCCACACCAGCGCCTTGGCGAATTCGCTCGATGTTGCGAACCGCTCCCGCGGCTCCTTGGAGAGAGCTTTCGATATCGCTTCATCGATTTCGTCGGGGATAGTTGGCTCCACCTTGCGTAGCGACGGAACCGGGTCGCTGAATCGCTTGCTCAAGACCGCCTGCGCCGTGGAGCCTTCGAAGGCCTTTCGACCGGAAAGGATTTCGTAAAGCATGCAGCTCAGGCTGTACTGGTCGGACCGTCCGTCGACCTCGGATTCGCCTGCCGCCTGCTCGGGGCTGACGTAGGCGGGAGTGCCGACCATCATGCCCATCTGAGTCAGAGTGTCGCCACTCGCGACACTGACCGCTTTCGCTATGCCGAAGTCCATCACCATAGCTTCGCCCTCGTGAAGCATGACGTTCTCGGGCTTTATGTCGCGGTGAACGACCCGCTGGCGATGGGCATAGTCGAGCGCTCCGGCTATTCCCCGGGCAAGGTAGAGCGCCTCCTCGAGAGGCAGCTTTCCGAGACGGTTGAGGCGGGCGCGAAGAGACTCGCCCTCGACGTACGGCATGACGTAGTACAGAAGCCCGTTCGCCTCCCCGGAGTCGTGAAGCGGGAGGATATGCGGATGGTTGAGCCTGGCGGCCACCTTTATCTCACGGAGAAAGCGGTCCGGCCCGAGCGAGGACGACAGCGCGTCATGCAGGACCTTGAGCGCCACCTCGCGGTCGTGTTTCAGGTCGTGCGCGAGAAAAACCGTGGCCATGCCGCCACGGCCGAGCTCGCGCCTGATCTCATATGTGCCCGAAAGGGCCTTCTCGAGGCGGTCTAGCACCTCGCGTGACGCTGTGCGATCATGGGACTCGAATCATACCGCGTCGAGCGCGATGCGGCGAGTTTCGACCCCACTTTGCCCGGAGAGCTGAAAATGCTGATCGTCACTGCCCACGAGCTGCAGGGCTTCACAATCCGCCGCTACATCGGAGTCGTGACCGGAGAAGCGATACTCGGCGCAAACATCTTCAAGGATCTCTTTGCGGGAATCCGGGACATTGTCGGCGGACGGGCTGCCGCATATGAGCGGGAGCTT
>JBBQZF010000238.1:0-4237 GCA_038208015.1 Gemmatimonadales bacterium | reverse complement strand
CGCCCCTCTCCAGATAGAGCTTGTTGAGATCGGTAATCTCGATCTCTCCCCTCGGCGAGGGTCTGAGCGATCTCGCCGCGCTGATCACGTCGTTGTCGTAGAAATAGAGTCCGACGACCGCGTATGACGACTTGGGCGATTCAGGCTTCTCCTCGATGCTCCGAGCCCTTCCTTCGGCGTCGAACTCCACGACGCCATAGCGCTCAGGATCCTTCACGTGGTACGCAAATATCGTCGCACCTTCAGTTTCAGCAGATGCGCGCGACAATTGCTCGGGCAGCCCCTGCCCGAAGAAGACATTGTCGCCGAGGACGAGCGCGGCTGGATCATCCCCCAGAAATTCGGCGCCGATTATGAATGCCTGAGCGAGGCCTTCCGGCTTTTCCTGCACCGCATACGATAGTTCGATGCCGAACTGCGTGCCGTCGCCCAGAAGCTCGCGGAACCGCGGAGTGTCGGTCGGCGTGCTGATGATCAGTATCTCCCGGATCCCCGCAAGCATCAGCGTAGAAAGGGGATAGTAGATCATCGGCTTGTCGAAGATCGGGATGAGCTGCTTGCAGATAACCTTCGTCGAAGGCCACAGACGCGTACCCGCCCCGCCGGCCAGGATTATTCCTTTTCTGTTCATGCTGGAACCCGTGCCGGTCTGAGGCGAAGCCAGGTGTCGTAGAGTGTCAGGGATCCGAGGAGCGAGAGCGCAGCGACAATGCTCCAGGCCATCCACATGACGTCGCTGTTCGCCAGGCAGAGCGCGACGAGCACGACGAGCGAAATGATGAGGTTCCGCGAATTGACAGCTTTCACGTCGAGTGCGTCGAGAATGTTTCGCATGAGAACGTAGATGACGTACGGCACGGCGCCAGCGAGGCAGACGCGAAATATCGGGACCGCAGCCATGAACGCCTCTCCGAAATACCAGCGCACAAGTGAGGGAATAATCAGCTCGCCAACCGCGACACCGGCGCCAGCGAGCAATATACCGCCGGTGAGGACCTTGACCACCAGCCGCCGCACTCCATCGAGATCTCCGGCCGCTGCCTGTGCGCTTACGCGGGGCAGGAGAACGAGCCCGATCGGACTGAACATCCCGGCGGCTATCGTCAGGATCGATATCGCCGCGGAGAACTGCCCGGCGACGACGACTCCATGCGCGCGAACTGCTATGAGTGCGGGGATCGCAAAGAGCCCGACGAGCGCGAATTCACCGGGCACGCGCGGCAGCCCGAACCTGAGAAGTGTCGCCGAGTGAGAGCGAACGCTGGCGATGCCTAACCAGCCGAGTCGTTCCGAGGTGATGGCGTGGGCGGCGGCGATGCCGGCGAAGATGAGCCATGCCGTACCCATCGCCAGAAGGACTGACGCTGTGCCGCCCGCGGCGAAGAGAAATGCTGCGACCGGGATGATTCCGAGGTTGACGAACTGAAGGGCGTTCGCGTTCGCCATTCTCCCCTGACCGCGATAGACAGCATAAACGACGCTGTGAAGCGCCACACCGGCCAGGGCAACAGTTGCGGCCGGTATCACGTGAGCCAGCGAGCTCGTTCCGAAGAGGATGACGGCGGCAGTTCCCGGAACGAGGTTGAGCAGACCGCATACGACAAGGGCCGGGATTGCCCCGGTCATCAGCGTCGCAAAGACGAACGAGCTCTGGGACTCACGATTCGACATTCCGGCCCGAACGATCGCGATGTACCTCGGGGCGGCGATCCCTATCCCCATCATGAGGGGGAGATGCATGAGGTTGAGGGCGCGTCGAGTGAGCGTGTACTCGCCGAACCCTGCAGGCCCCAGGAGGTCGGCGGCGGCCTTGAGCACCAGAACCCCGGCGATCATCACCGTGAGTTCGGTCAGGGCGGTCCAGGCTAGTTGACCACGCATCAGCGGTTTCCCGTTGCAGGACGGTCTGGCTGTCGTCTCATTATCGCTGGCGACGGGTTCGAGAGTGTCCGGCAGAGCGGCGGCCGGTCGGCGTCACACAATCTAGGCGTTCGGGGAGCAATCGTGAGACTGGGAAACGTCTGGTGCGCCAGTCTTCCGCCCACTCCTCAAACCCGCTGTCGCGGGGGAGCACCCGGCTACGTAAATTGCTGCTGGCCAGCAACTTGCCCACGCGGGAGCAGGGGCGGCGAAAGGCCGGCCTGGCCGGCACAATCTCAACGAACAACCCTGCCTGATGGCAAAAAGGTCTTCTTTAGCGGATCATCATCATCTCCGGCTTACGTCGAGCCGGGGAAGCCAGGCCCCGGCGGCATACGGAGCCTCCCCGTTAAGGGTAAGGACAAGGCTTCGCGAAAGGCGTCCCGTCTCTGTAAGGCGGCATACGGCGCGTATCGCGACGCGACTCGGCGTTCTGCTTTTCGGCGACGGCGTTGCAATAGCTGTATGCGCGCTGATTTCCGCTGGCGCGGCCGGCAGCGAGTTGCTGAACAGCGGGCTTTCGACGGCGATCGCGCACGCAGTCGCCGCCGGATACTGGACGGGGCCTAACTTTGCCGCAGCAGTGATCGCAAGTCTCGCAATTACCGGAAACTACAGCCGGCACCGGAGACTGAACGGCAGGCTTCGGATTCTCGCTGCGTCGTTTCTCGCCGCCGCGGTCCTCCTGTGGGGGCTGATAAGGTCGGGGGACATCGTAGATGCTGTCGTGGTTTACCTGGTTGCCGCCACGCTGACGGGCCTTGTGCTCCTGGTCGACCGGATGATTACCGAGAGATTCCTGTCGAGCGTGTGGCCGGGCGCGAAGGGCGCGGCGCCGGCAGTACTGGTGACGGATCGCAGTGAGGAAAGCCTGCTCCTCGAGAAGGCTGTGATCGGGGCAGGCGGGGATTACTCACTGGCGGGCTACGTTCCAATCGGCCGTGTCACCTTTGACGGTGCACTCGGCGGCATCCGCGACCTGCCGGAGATAATCCACGAGCACCACGTCGAGGCAGTGGTGGTATGCCAGCACCTCAACGACCAGTAGATTGTCAACGTGCGCGAGGCGAGCCTTGCGGCGGGGTGCCAGGTCCTCTATCCCGCTCGCGCCGTCAAGATTGCCGGTGTTCGGCCCGCGCTCGTATGGCACCAGGACCAGCCGTTCTTCGAGCTTGGCGCCCCGGTTCTCAAGGCCTCGGCGGTGATTACGAAGCGGGTGGTGGACATCGTCGGTGCGGCCGTCGGCCTCCTGATCATGGCTCCCGTGTTTGCGCTCATCGCGCTCGCGGTCAAGCTGGATTCACCGGGCCCTGTGTTCTTCACGCAGGACCGGGCTGGACTCGGCGGCAGGCGGTTCCGGATGCTCAAGTTCCGCACGATGCGCCTCGGCGCGGATGCGGAGAAGCATACGCTGTCGCACCTCAATCACTCGGGTGATTCGCGGCTGTTCAAGATCCCTGAGGATCCGCGTGTGACGCGGCTGGGAGGTTTGCTGAGACGGTGGAGCCTCGATGAGCTCCCGCAATTCTGGAACGTCCTGCTCGGCGACATGTCGCTGGTCGGCCCGCGTCCGTTCTTCGAGGCGGATTTCGTTAACTACCAGGATCATCACTTCAGGCGACTCGATGCGAAGCCCGGGATCACTGGGTTGTGGCAGGTCAGCGGGCGGAGCTCGGTTGTGGACTTCGAGGATGTGGTGTACCTGGACAGGCAGTACATCGAGCAGTGGTCACCGTGGCTCGACATAAGCATCATGTTCCGGACACTGCCTGCTGTGGTGAGGCGGACTGGGGCTTACTGAGACAGGCCTCCCGGTTTGCGGAAAAGCACGGGGGGGGTGGGGAGGCCGGTGAGGGTAGGTGAGACCCGTGAGGAGCTTCGCGCAGTTAACAAAAACATCAAGAAACGCATCCGCCAACCGCGATTGACTCTCTGACACCGGACACCTGCGCTTCCTCACCGGTCTCACCGGTCTCCCCCCCCAAAGCTGTTGATCCTTTCGCCGGGTACGAAACTCGCCACGGTGCCGCGTGACCGATTGCCTCACGCCTAAGAAACAGCGAAATTAGAAGGTTGCCCGCGATTGCTGCGGGCTCACTTATATCGGGCGTGCCTGCACTCTGAAAACGCCGCCCTGGAGGAAGGTTGAAAGTATTTGTAACCGGGGCAGCGGGATTCCTCGGAAGCCATCTTGCCGATGCGTTTATCGCCGGGGACAACCAGGTCTCGGGCTGCGACAACATGATCGGCGGCGACCTGCAGAACCTGCCCGAGGGGATCGACTTCGAGCAGGCCGACTGCTGCGACGTCGCCGCGA
>JBBQZF010000237.1:0-4239 GCA_038208015.1 Gemmatimonadales bacterium | reverse complement strand
CCTGGTCGAGCCGCACGCCCTCTCCTCCGCTCAGCGAGATGCTTCTCTTCCAGACACCGTACTGACTGGTAAGCCACTCGGTCGAGGATTTTCGCATACCGGGAACGCTGACGATGTCCAATGCTCGTACGTAGATGTTCGCCGTTCGCGGAGACACCGAAGGCGTGAGCGCGATCGACGCAGTCGTTGCTGGAACGAACGCTGCGAGCGTCGTCGACCTTGCGTCGTTCTCTGCCACGCCGATGATGTTGAACCTCGCGGCCTCGAGCGTGACCTGCCTGCCGAGCACCGAGGTCGCCGGGGATGATGGAAAAAGGGCATCGGCGAGGCCTTGTGAGATCACCGCCACGCGAGCGCTGTCCCTGACTTCAGTATCTGAAAAGAATCTGCCGGCAAGGAACGGCTTCCTTATGAGTGAGGCTGCTGCAGCCGTCGTCGCTGTTACGGTTGCGGCACGAGCACGCCCGGTATCCGGCGTAATTCGCGCAGATCCCTGAAGAATCAGTGCGACGACGGCATTGTTTCCGAGTGTGGCTTCGAGCTTGTCGATATCCGCGAGACCGAAAGTCGGGTAGTCTGTCCTTGGGACACGGATGCCATCTACGAGGTCGAACGTTACTGGCGAGATCATCATCGCCTGAAGGTCGGTTGTGCTCTCGATCTGCTCGCGCGCGAACGCCTCGACCCCGTCTCCAATCGCCAGCACGGCGACGAGTGAGGCGACGCCCATTATTACCCCGAGCGTCGAGAGCACCGTACGGAGAGGATTGGCCATCAGGGTCTGTACGCCGACCGCCAGCGATCCGCCGATATTCGAGCTCAGGGCCATGATCGGAATCTACGCTGGGCGCGCAAGGCAGTTTCACGATCTCCGGTGTACTTTACCGAAATCTCTGGCTCTTCTGGCGCCTTTACATTCCGATCGGAGCAACCTGTGCCTCGAAAGTTTCCGTTGATGCGACACGTCCTCATCATGTTGTCGGCATTCTTTGCAGTTGCGTGTCTCACCATTTCCGATCCGCCGGAAGGGCTCTCCCTGCTGAGCATAATTGGCGGGAACAATCAGAACGTTCAGGTTGGCGCCAGCGCCGCAGACCCCCTTACTGTTCAGGCACTGGACCACACGGCGTCACCGATGAGCGGTGTGACTGTCACGTGGACCATATCCACGGGATCCGGTACCCTCACCACTGCGACGTCGACCACCGACGACAGCGGACTCGCCTCAGCCGGCTTTACCGCGCCCGCCACTCCAGGAGCTGTAGGGGTACGTGCGACGGCCGGGGACTTGAGGGTGACGTTTACGGTCAACGTGATTACGTCGCAGCCGTAGCTCCACGTCTGACTATTTCGCAGTCTCGAGCAACGCTGGCCAGTTCATCACGACCTTGATCGAAGGTCGTTCGGCGTTCTGCTGTTTCCTTCCGAGCAGAAATCGCCCATCAGGCGCAATCGACCAGAAGTCATGCGGAGGAAGTTTGGTGAGCGGTTCAGGCTGGCCGATCTCGGCGGTTCGAGGATTCACGCGCACGCGAATGATCCGACCTGCCTGCGCGTAATAAACGGTTCTGCCGTCCGGTCCCCACACCGGACTGAACCCTCCGGTAATCGAAATCTGGTGCCGTCCGCTGGCCCGGCCCAGCGGATACGCGATCAGGTAAATCTCCTGCCGGCCAGACTCATCAGATTCGTAGACAAGCCACATCCCATCCGGAGAAATACGTGCCGCGCGCTGGTTTCCCACCGCATCTATCAGCACCTGCGCCTGGAGCGGCTGTGCGCCATCGAGTTTCAGGACGCTCACCGCATCAGCGTTACTGTCGTCTTCAAAAAACAGTACGGTTCCATCGGGTGACGCAGACGTCGGTGCCTTGTCGTCGCCGGACGTCAGCATCTTCTCTTCTTCAGATCCCGCGTCTGCCGCGCGCCGGAAGATGTCGAACTGCGGGACGTCTCTCATGTAGAACAGCGACCTGCTGTCGTGGCTCCATACCAGGCTGCCTTCCTTCTGCTCAGTCCGTGTGAGCCTCGTGACCAGACGTCGTGTCCTGTCCAGCACCCAGACGTCAGCATCGCGAACCAGGCCAATCTTACTGCCGTCCGGCGAGACTGTCGCCTCATCGTAATTGCCTGCTTCAATGTTCACCGCCTGCTCCGCCCCACCCTCGTCGACCAACACCAGCTCGACCGGAGCATTCGGGTCGGATATATACGCAAGGACGCCTTGCTCTGATGTGGCGAATCCAGCCCATCCGTTCGTCGGATTTATCGCTATCGGCAATGGCAATGGCACCGGCGCACCCTGCAGTCGCATTCCGTCGAGGTCCAGGGGGACCGCCATAACTGTCTGACCGCGCGCGAAAAGAAGGTAGCCGCTGGCGTAGCGCGCGTAATAACCGTTCTCGAGAATCACGCGTCGAGACTTGTCGCGCAGCGAGACAATCTCGATGATCGACTTGTCCGCGGGAGTAGTGTAATTCGTAAAGAGAACATGATCTCCATCGGGCAGAAGTTGTGGCCACCAGTGACCCAACTCCCCCTTGTCGCGATCGGGCACGGTGAGAGTCGAGGTGTCCCTGCCCTCGGCGGAGATGCGAGAGAGGCCGGTGTTGTAGCTCTTTGTGTAGACAAGGGACTCGTTGCCTATCCATGCGACTTGCGCCCATCTCGATTCAGCAAGCGCCACCGTTGCACCGCCGGCAAGGAGAATCTTGTTGAGCGACTCGCCGCTGCTGAATGCGAGCCATTTACCATCGGGAGAGATCTCGGTCGATCCGGTCGTGTGGTTCGTGCCCGAAACAAATCGCAGCGTATCCGCTGAGAGCCCCCTGAGCACGATCTTCCGGACACCGTCGCTGATCACCGAGAATGCAAGCGTCCGACCGTCTGAAGAGAAATCGAGACTTGCACTTCCATCAACGAGATCCAGGGTCATTCCGGGAGACATTCCGATGGAGAACATCGCGAGAGGCTGGTCACCCGCATTCACCGCACGACGAACCAGTGAAACCCCGGCAATGATTACTGCGAGGGCTGCGATGCTCCACGGAAGAATATCCGCGAGGCCGGTGCGACGGCGTTTCGCAATCGTTGCCTGCGGCGATTGGTCCGCGGTATGTGACAGCGCCGAGACAGTAGCCAAGAGGGCTGTGCTCATCTCGGCGGCCGAGTGATGACGATCCGCCGGTAGTTTCTCGAGAGCCTTCAACACTGCGGAGTTGAGGTGCTCGGATACGGAACGTCGTTGAGTTCTGATGTTGCGAGGCTGCTCCGTCATCACGCGAGCGACAATTGCCTGCACTGACGGCCCTGTAAACGGCGCCTCGCCGACAAGCATCTCGTAAAGGACTGCGCCGAGCGCATAGATGTCGGAACGTGCATCGATCGACCTCTCTCCCATTGCCTGCTCCGGCGACATGTACGCCGGAGTGCCGAGGGAAAGGCCAGTCTGCGTCATCCGCGGTCCCCCCGCTGCGCTGACGGCGAGCGCGATACCGAAATCCGCGACGAGCGCCTGGTCTTCGTGAAGCAGGATGTTCTCGGGCTTTATGTCACGGTGAACGACTCCCTGGCGGTGTGCCGACTCAAGGGCTGAAGCGACCTCTCGGGCGATTCGAACAGCGTCGTCGACTGGGAGCTGAGTTTCGCGCTCGAGTCGCGTCCTGAGAGACTCGCCCGACACGTACGGCATTACATAGTAGAGGAGCCCGTCTGCTTCGCCGGAATCGAGCAGTGGAAGTATGTGCGGATGCTGGAGCTTCGCGGTTGTTTTTATCTCAGCGAGAAACCTCTCGGCTCCCAGCGCGGCGGCCAGCTCGGGATGAAGAACCTTGATCGCGACGTCACGCTCATGCCTCAGGTCGTGAGCGAGGTAAACCGTCGCCATGCCGCCTGCTCCAATCTCGCGGACGACGCGATACCGTGTTTCAAGAGAAGTGGCGAGCCGGGCGAGTATGTCGCTCATCAGTAACGATGGGAACTAAGCTGCTTTGCCGATAGACCCCATCCTCGTTTCGCCCTATTCCCCAGTTCATCCTGAAACTGCGAAGGGCGGAACTACGGAAACCAAATTGGGGAGTGGGGTGAGAACTGCTGAGTTACGCGAGTTTTTCCCCTAAGGCAGGTTGGCGTCCTGCATTCGAGCTTCATCGATTTGGGGGTAACTACAGAGAATCGGGAAGTTGTTGTGCAGTTACCCCCAAAATCGATAAAGCCAGACTGCGGGAGACTGTTGGTCCT
>JBBQZF010000236.1:0-4242 GCA_038208015.1 Gemmatimonadales bacterium | reverse complement strand
AAGGCGTTGCCAAGAGAGGTCTCGATAGGTGGCCTGAAGAGGCGACGAATCGAAGGAATGTCGCGGATGACCAGCGTGAAAACCGGATCGCCGGCAGAGCGGAGAACTGTGCGGTCCCCGACCCTCACGGCGAAGTTTCTCGGGGCGGGGAACAGGCGTTCCATGAATTCCACAGCGGCCGTCATCTGCCTCCGGGTGGGAGTATCCGCAAATTTATCTGCATCGCTTGCGCCACAGGGACTACTTTGAGCCCGGCATGAACGTACGCATGGGTGGGCCGGGGGACATTCCTGAGCTTGTTCGCGTGATAAACGCGGCCTATCGCGTCGAGGACTTCTTTATAGACGGCGACCGGACGTCAGCCGAAGATGTTGCCGCCCGGATGCGGGCCCCGGGCGCGCGCTTCCTCGTAATAGAAACCGAGGTCCGGGGAACACTCGCTGCATCAGTATGGCTGGAGACGGTTGGAGAACGCGGTCATTTCGCGATGCTCTCCGTTGATCCGCCGCATCAGGGCACGGGACTCGGAAGACGCCTGATCGACGCAGTCGAGGACTACTGCCGCAAAGCAGAGTGCTCTGCGCTCGACATCGAGGTTGTAAACCTGCGCGAGGAGCTGCCTCCTCTATATGAAGCGTTCGGGTTCAGCAAAACCGGGCTCGGCAGCTTCTCGGATACCGGCCAGCTGAAGCGGCCGGCTCACCTCATCCTCATGTCTAAACCCATCTGAGCGTCACGCGCTGCTTCGACCGCGGTGAAGCGGGGATTGAAGCCGAGCATCGTGACAGCCTTCTCCACGCTCGCGAACGGCGAATGGATCATGTGGTCGAGGGTGATTTCGGCATCACGCTCGGTCACCCCGGCTTTCCATGAATCCCACGGCAGGAACTCGATGGCAGCTTTGCGTCCATACCATGCCGCAGCCTGCTCCGCATATGTCTTCATCGTCACCGGCTCGCACGCGGCAACGTGGAATGCTTCACCTATCGACTTGTCGGGCTGTTCGATCGCCAGCTCGAACGCCTGCGCAACGTCATCCGCGTGCACGTGTTGCAGCGTGGCCGCTCCGTCATCCGGCAGCACGACAGGGATACCACGCGCAAGATGATCGAAGATCGACGGATCCAGGTTGCCGGCAGGATTTATCGGATGCCACCCAGGTCCGGTGATGTGTCCCGGATGAAGGATTGTCGCGGGGAATCCGCGTTCTGATTCCTCCAGCAGCAAACGCTCGATCTCAGCTTTGCGAATCCCGTAGTCCCCGACGGGCTCTCTCGCGACTGCCTCATCGTACGGGCGGGACCGCGGAATTCCGTGAACCCACAGCGTGCCGCAATGAAGGAAGTGCCCGACCCTGCCGCGCAGCGCATCGACAAGGTGTAGGGCCGATGAGGCGTCAAAGCAGATAAGGTCCACCACTACGTCCGGTGTCAGTGATGCGATCGCATTGCCGAACGATCCGTCGATTTCGCGCGTTTCGCGATCGATTCCGACGCGTCGCACGTTCTCCCATCCGGGGAACGCGTGATACGGCTCGCGGGCACCCCGCGATACGCCGATCACCTCGTGCCCGGCATTCGAGAGCCGGGGCGCGAGCCACGTGCCGATGTGACCAGTCGCGCCGATGATTACGACGCGCACGTCAGGGCGGTGGCGTTGCCGGCGGCAGAGCGCGTGCCGACCCCTCGATGTGTGCCTTCAGCTGCATGAGCTCCATCCTCGACTGCATTCTCAGCATGGATAACATGAGCTTCGAGGTAAGCCCGTAAACTCCGCCCTCCGGCCGGCCCTGCTCGTCAGTCGCGACCTGGTCAATCAGCGGAGATACGAGTCGGCTTGTCAGCTTCGTCGAATCACCCTCGGCGCTGAGTGAGTCGCGACGGATTGCAGCGACTCCCTGAACTGAATCGGGCAGCAGGTGAAAGACGACGAGGCGATCAGGAATCACCTCTGCCACCACCCAGCTCGCGCTCTGGTTGGCGATTCCACCAGGGGTTCCCATCTCGATTCGCACAATGTCGCCCGTGACGAGCGGGCCGCGGCGGCTCGTTCTCACCGTGTTCCCCTGCGCCATCCATGTCGCGACTGAATCTCCATCAGCGAGCGAG
Source organism: Gemmatimonadales bacterium (assembly GCA_038208015.1). Taxonomy (GTDB): domain Bacteria; phylum Gemmatimonadota; class Gemmatimonadetes; order Gemmatimonadales; family Gemmatimonadaceae; genus UBA4720. The sequence goes on along the minus strand of JBBQZF010000236.1, from coordinate 2,134 downwards.
GCGAACACACGGCTCGGAGAGGCGCCGATCGTCACCGACGTCGACCCGTCAGGCTCGATCGAGCTCTGCATCGAGTTGTATCCCCACCAGAACGCAGCAACGATCAGAGCGAGCGCAACGAGGAGACAGCCGCCAAGCCACTTCAACATGTTCAGGTTCTCAGGTGGTCGAAGGGTCGCTGCGGAACCCTTCGGCGTCCGCTCCGGCGTGTTCTTCCGGTCTCATATCCGGAGGATACCCAACCCGCGGCAGTCCGGCCAGCCACACCCCTCGCTAGCTTATCGTGTGCGCGACTTCCCGGCATTCCGCGAGAGATGAAGTGACTGACGACGAAAGCCAGATCGACCTGCTCATTATCGGCGCCGGCCCCTGTGGCCTCGCAGCCGCCATCTCGGCGCAGAATGCCGGCCTCGAGGCAGTCGTGGTCGAGGCGCATTCAGTCGTCAGCACGATCACGCAGTATCCGACCTACGTCAGGTTCTTTTCCACGGCGGCGAAGTTATCACTCGGCGGAATGCCATTTGTCGTGGCGGCGGAGAAGCCATCGAGGCGCGACGCGCTCGCGTACTACCGCGAGGTCGTGAAACATTTCGGAATTCGCGTGTGGCAATACGAGCGCGTCGAATCCATCTCGCGGACCGACACCGGATTTGTCGTGAGGTCGCTCTCTCGCGGCGGGACGCCCCGCGATACTCGCGCGAAAGCCGTTGCGGTTGCGACAGGATACTTCGGATCACCCAACCGGCTTGGAGTTGCCGGGGAGGATCTGCCGCATGTCGCGCACGTTTACCGCGAAGGGCACGAGGCGTTCGACCAGGATGTCGTCGTGGTCGGCGGCGGTAATTCCGCGGCCGAGGCGGCGCTGGATCTCTGGAGATCGGGTGCACGTGTCACGCTGACCCACTTCGGCCCGACCTTCGACAAGCGGATAAAGCCGTGGGTTCTGCCCGACTTCGAGAATCGCGCGAAGGAAGGCAGCATCGGCGTGAGGTGGAACAGCCGGGTCGGAAGAATCGACGCTGATGGTGTTCACTTGAGCGGGCCATCGGGTGATGAGCGACTGCCGGCATCGTTCGTATACGTGATGACAGGTTTCGCCCCGAACACCGACCTGCTTCGGGCATCAGGCGTCGCGATCGACGAGGTGACCGGGATACCCGCGCACGATCCGGCCACGCTCGAGACACCTGTCCCCGGGCTTTTTATCGCCGGCGTCGTGGTGGCTGGCTTCGATGCGAACAAGATCTTTATCGAGAACGGCAGGTACCATGGCGACAAGATCGTCGCGCGCCTGCTTGGCCGGAGCGCGCCCGCTGAGCCGAAGCTCAGCGCCGAGCTCGATACCTGAGCAGGCCCGGGACCATCCGCCTGCCGGAACCCGCGGAACCAGGGTCAGTGCGTGCGGTTCATCGAAACGGGCGAGGACTCGAGAACCGGCGGCGCGTAGCTCAGCGAAGCCTGATCATTCCCGCCGTCGCTGCGTTGGTCAGATACTGCAGCACGGCGGCGGGAGTCACTGTCCCGAAATAGTGCGCGCCCGCCTCGCGCGCCTCCGCTGAAGCGTAGCGATATATGTCGAGTCCGCTGCGACTGCCGTCTACGAGATTCAGCAACTCGAAAGCCATCAGCCCGTGCAGCCCGGAGACGCCCGCGATCTGCCCACGTCCATCGAGGAACTCGCGCGGCCCCGCCGCCAATGCGGGACGCAACGATGCGAGCCGCCGTTCGGTCTCGTCCGGAGCGCGGCTGCGGGGCGGAGCATCGCCGGTGAGTGCGCGATAGTGTGATCCGAGCTCCAGCATTGCCTGACCCTCGCGCTGGCTGACCGAGGCAGCGAGCGAAGCCGAGAGCCCGGCCGCAGTCGTGTGAATCGAAGCGATCGAGGCGGCTGCAAGACGCTCGCGCCCGGCAGCATATTTCATGGGGCGTATCGTCTCCGGCCTGCACAGACATTCGGGCAAACCATGACGCGACTAATTTCGATTGCAGCGGCGCTTGCATTGAGCGCGTGCACAAACCCGGGAAGCACCCAGGCCCCTGTCGCCCCCCCAGCTGAGCGTGCACCCGACGTTGTGTTCGTGCCGACGCCGCACAAGGTTGTTGACCAGATGCTTGCCGTAGCGCGGGTGGGGCC
>JBBQZF010000235.1:0-4294 GCA_038208015.1 Gemmatimonadales bacterium | reverse complement strand
CCATCATGCCAAGGATGCTGCAGGTGATGAAACTCAGCCGCGGGCTCACGCCGCCGACCCCCGCGGTCGTGCTGGGCCGTTACGAACTCAACTCATCGCCTTCATTCCTGGATGTCGCGCCGGCGTCTTGGGGCTCGCTGGCGGGCGATGTGTTCATTGCGACATGGGGAGATCTCGCCCCCCGACCAATCCCTCGAGGACCGCACCCGCCGGGTTCCGTGTGGTACGTCTAGACCCCGAAATGGGCACGGTTTCGCCGTTCGTGCCGAACTGTGCCTCCGGACCCGCATCGGCGCTCGGCGACCGGGGCGAAGGCATCGAGCGGCCGTTCGATGTGAAGTTTGGTCCGGATGGCACCATGTACATCGTAGACTACGGGGTAGTCACCATCGACTTTTCCCAGGCGCCACCCTATGCCTATCAGCCAGGGACCGGTGTGGTGTGGAAAGTCACGCGGCAAGCAACTCCCCGGCAACGGCAAGGTGCCACCGGCACCCGGGCTGGCAGCGGCCGTATACGGCGGGTCCGAAGCTGCGCAGGAACCGTCGGCAGTCACCCAGATTCCGGAGCCTTCATGAAAGCAACAATTCTTCTCGGAACCCTCAGGCGGTCCGGCCTGTCCAACACGGAGACGCTCTGCGAGTTCTTCGCCCAGCGACTCCAGGCGGCCGGAATCTCCAGTGAAATCATTCGGCTGGTGGACTACGAGATCTCGCCCGGCGCGTGCTCCGACATGGGTGCCGGTGACCAGTGGCCCGGTATCCTGGAGAAGGTGCTCGACTCCGGGATCGTGATCATGGCCACCCCCATCTGGTGGAGCAATCAGTCCTCCCTGATCCAGCGCGCGATAGAACGCCTGGACGAACTGCACGACGGGATCCTTGCAGGCGAGGACTCACCCCTCACTGGGAAGGCTGGCGGCATCATAATCACCGGAGACTCGGACGGCGCCCAGCAGGTTATCGGGAATATCTGCAATTTCTTCAATGCGATCGGCCTCCTGGTCCCTCCGTACGCGACGCTGTCGGTGCTCTGGGATCGCCAGGCAAAGGGGAAGAAGCCCTCGAAAGAGGAGCTCTTGCGGAAGTACGAATCCGATTACGGCTCGACTGCAGACAAAATGGTAGCCCAGCTGGTGCAGTTCGCGAGCCCGTAAGGGAAACAGCAACTGCCTGCGGGCGGCTCGGGTCTGAGAGGCACTCCCTTTCCCTTCAGGCCCCGTTGGGCGTAGTCTCTGGACAAGGAGGTGGCCATGGGCACGATTGCGAAGGCATTGATTACCTTATCGGTTGCGGTCTGGGCAGCGGGCTGCAGCGACCCACCGACCGCGCGCGTGGACGCAGCAAAGGCCCGAGTCGCGGCGCTTGCTGCCGAGGCGCAAACCTATGCCCCAGCCGCGTATGCGGAGGCGCAGCAGGCGGTCGCGCGGCTGGATGCCGAGCTGGCAGAGCAGGCCAGTGGGTTTGCGCCTTTCCGTTCCTATGGCACCACGAACGAGTTTGTCGCGGCGGTCGAGGCGTCGGCCGAGAAGCTGGCCACGGCCATCGAGGCCGGAAAGCAGCGGCTGTCCGGCGAAACCGATCGACTCGTCGGCGAGACCCAACGCGGGCTCGCTGAGGTCCGGCAGTCGCTCGACGCCTTGGCCAGCGCCAGGCGTCCGCCGGAACAGGCCTCCGGCTGGCAGACCGACCTCGCCGCTGCGGAGGCGTCTCTCGAGGAAGCGGAACGACTACGCGCCAGCGGTCAGCACGCCGAAGCGCAACAGGCGCTCAGACGTGCCTCGGAGGCGGCGAACCGCGTGCGCACGTCCATCGCCGCGCACGAGGCCGAGGTGATGGGAGCGCAGGATGAGGCGGCCGCGCGCATGGCGCGCGGGGACGTCACGCTTGCGCGGTCGGTGCTGGTTGACGGCAAGCCCCTGCCAGCCGGGACGTACCGCCTGGAGCTGCGCGACGAGGGACCGCCGAGCGAGGGCACGAGGCGGGGCCGCTGGATCGAGTTCGTCCGCAATGGCAAAGTCGCGGGGCGAGCCCTCGCTGTCGTGGTGCCCGATGCGGAGATCGGCGAGATCGCGGCCACGCCTGGCCCGCGCAACGAGGTGCGAGTCGATCACTTGAAGGGCGGCGAGTACATTCGCATCTGGAGCAACCGGCAGGGCGTGAACTATCTGATCCACATGCCGACGCCGTAGCGCCGGACAGGCCGCCGCTCCATGTGATGCATCGCTCATCCGAGCGGCGGCCCACGCTAGCGCGCTCTTCGGGGCGTCGGCCGCAGGATTCTGCGAGGCGCCCACGCCGCGCGCCCCCTCAGGCGAGCGGGCGCGGGTCCATCCCGAAGTCGCTCTCGATCCGCGCGTACCAGGCGTCATCGTCGAGACCGCCCAGATCCACCCACGCCTCGTCGGTCATGGAGCGGCGCCAACCGAGGAACGGCTCGGCGTCAGGGCCGACCGGATGGCGCAGCTGCATCGTCGCGCCGGTGGCGACCTCGAGAATCTTCTCGGCCACGAGCGACGGCGGGACCGGCGCCTTGAGCGCCGCCGCGAACAACGCGGCCATCCGTCGCTGGTGCGTGTATGGCGACGGCGCGAGCTCGACACCGATGTGACGTGCCATGGCCGTGTCGATGATCCCCGGTTTGACAATCGCCACGCGGACGCCGAACGCCTTCATCTCCTGCGCGAGACACTCGCTGAGCGCCTCGAGCGCGAACTTCGACGCCGTGTAGGCCGCCATCGGCGCCGTCGCGACGTGGCCGGCCACCGAGGAGACGTTGACGATGCAGCCGCTGCGCCGCTGACGCATGCCCGGGGCCACCGCCTGCGTGCAGCGGATCACCCCGAAGTAATTGGTCTCCATCACGGCGCGAAACGCCTCCAGCGGTAACTCTTCCACCGAGCCCATGCGCTCGATGCCGGCGTTGTTGATCAGGATCTCGATTGGCCCGATCTCCCGCTCGATCCTGGCCACCCCGTCGCGAACGGAGGCGTCCGTGTCTACATCCATCGGCAGCACGGTGATCGGCAGCTGCTCGGCAGCCGCGGCGTCTGCGAGTGCGGGCGCGCGTTCGGGGGTACGCATTGTCGCGGCCACGCGATGGCCGGCGCGACCGAACGCGAGGGCGGTCGCCAAACCGATGCCGGTGCTGGTACCTGTGATCAGGACAGTAGCCATGTGACTGGTGCTCCAGTGAGGGGAAGTCTGGGGAGGCGGGACGCCGGAGTGTAGCGCATCTCGACGCCGTGGTCCCGGGCGCGACCATGGCGACCGAGATGTTCTTCGACCCGAGGGGTGTCGCGCAGCCAATGGGCGGCGCTGGCCGACGTGTTCACGGCGTACGGGATGCAAGAGTGGACATGGTACAAAGCCCCGGACGGGCGAACGACGTCTGCCAGACGACACGCGGTCATGAAATCGCAGATCAACTTCCGAATCGTTGTCGCGGATCCGCTCCCTGGCGTCATTCATTGCCTGCAGCGGGGTAGGTCCGACCTGCTGGCACCATCCCAGTCCACGACATCGCGACTGGTATTCGGGTTTCCGCTCGTCCTCGCAGATATCGACGCCATCCACCGCGTTTAGCCGGTGAGTATGCGCAGGGGCCCGCGAAAGAGCGTTTCGTGTATGTCAACTCCGGATCGCTGGCCGGCCAGATGAACACAACCTGTGCCACCGTTCCTTTGCTTTCGGAGTGGTCAATCAGTGAAGCCGGCTGACAATGGGTGCCGTCGTGCAGCAGAGGAGAGGCAGTGTGGCAACCGCGGGCGTTGACGTCGTAGACGCCTACATCGCGGCACAGCCCAGGCAGGTGCAGCCTGTCCTGCGGTGCGTGCGTCGCATCATCCGGAAGGCACTGCCGGATGCGGAAGAACGAATCAGCTACCGGATCCCGGCCTACAGGCTGCACGGCCAGCACGTTGTGTACTTCGCGGGCTGGAAGCAGCACTGGTCGCTCTATCCGGTCACCGACCTCATTCGCGCAGGGCTGGAGTCCGAACTGGCACCGTACGAGGTCAGCAAGGGCACCGTGCGGTTTCCACTGGCTGCGCCAGTGTCGGCAGCGCTGGTCGAGCGCATCGTCAAGGAGCTTGCGCACCAAGCCTCCGCGTCGCGTCACCAGGCCAGAATGCGTGCGCGCTTGGTCGGAATTACCTCGCCAACCTGCTCGTGGCTTGGAACTCCGCTTCTCTGTGTCTTCGTTGTGCACCCGGTCCCTCCGTGCACTCCGCTGGCGGGCGTTCATCGTCGCCGCTCGTCGTGTCCCCCAGCGAACGGAGAGACCACGGAGGAAA
>JBBQZF010000234.1:0-4299 GCA_038208015.1 Gemmatimonadales bacterium | reverse complement strand
CTTTGGTCAGCTCCGCAATTTCTGGCAGCTCAACATGTTCACGATATACGCGCCAGATATGCTTGACGACGGCCTCACTCGCGGGGGGCCGGTCGTAAAACGGCGCGGTTACCGCTTCAACCAGCTCTTCGTCGCGACTGATGCACGCAAGCGAATCTCCATTTCTACGAACCCGAGCTACCTCGTTCGCAACGAGGGTGCGAACCAGTACAGTCTCAATGCCAGCATTACTTGGAAGCCGACTTCGAGTGTTCAGCTGTCGGCTGGCCCGGGCTTCAGCAAGTCGCCGAGCCTGGCGCAATTCGTCACGTCAGGGGCGGACAGCACGGCGGCGAATTTCTACGGCCGCCGCTATATCTTTGCGCAGATCGATCAGCGCCAGCTATCGATGACCACGCGGGCGAACATCGTCTTCAGCCCGACGCTTACGCTTGAGGCTTTCGCGCAGCCGCTTATCGCAAGCGGCGACTACAAGACGTTCAGGGAGTTCACGAACCCGCGCGAAGCGACATTCAACGACTTTCGCCCCGGGGTCGAGCTTCACAGCACCGTGGTCGACGGCCGGCGGATCTACACGGTTGACGCTGACGGACCGGGAACGCGGGCTCAGCCGATCTCATTCGGCGACCCGAACTTCAACTTCCGCTCGCTCCGTGGAAGCGCGGTGATGCGCTGGGAATACCGCCCGGGGTCAACCGTATTCTTCGTCTGGCAGCAGAACCGCTCCGACATCGACCCTGTTGGCGACTTCAGTTTCAGCCGCGACCGCAGCGCACTGTTTGATGCCCGTCCCGATAACATCTTCCTGATAAAGGCGACCTACTGGCTGGCATTCTGATCCCGCCGCTTGACTCACGGCAACCGGCGGCCATCTCTAGGGCTTCGGATCCACCTTCAGGCGCACAATCGTGCCTCCGACAGTAATGACCATCGTGTCGCCGACCTTCTCGACGGTCGAGCCTGCCGTGCTCCACACTTCAACCGATACGTCGTCGAGCTTTCCCGTATAACGAAGCTCGGTTCGCGATGGGGCAACGGCGGCCGCGGCAAGGGCCGCCCGTCCCGCCGCCATCGCCGTTACCGCTGCTCTCGCCTCCGGCCGCCTGCCGAGCGTGAGCTCGCGGTTGAGGGTCGTCGCGCCACGGCGAACGGTCAGCCGAACCTTGTCGCCCGGCTTTACTGCCCCGAGCCGGCGCGCGCCCTCAGTCGATGTCACCGTGAGTCCGTCGATATGCGTGAGCCTGTCACCCACGCGAAGGCCCGCCCTGGCCGCAGGTCCGCCAGCGGCGATCATCGAGAGCTCCGGCGGCGCGTCGCCTGACTCGAACACCGGAGCCAGATCGCCCCGGCTCAGCGACCAGCCGCAGTTCCTGCACCGGAATGAAAATCCGAACCAGCCATCCGGTGATGCGGGGCTGTCAGGCACCGTGAAGCTCCAGGTTCCGGCGACCCCCGGCCGCGCTGAAGGCGTCGGCGCTACGGGAGCCGTTGGTGGGACGGCGGGTACCGTATAGGACCACGTCGTCGGGGCGCGAGGGGTCGCAGGCCTCGCGGGCGGAGCCGCCGCGGGCGGCGTTGGCGGGTCACCGAACCCGATTGCGTAGCCGCCGGCGACCTCGGGAGCGAGGGTGCCGAGGACCCGCCTGTCGCTCCAGTCCACTCCGGCCGCGATCAGCGGAACCTTCGACGATCGCCCCGAACGCGATATGGTGAGCTCGACCTGCTGGGCTGGCCGAACCGTTGCGAACCTGCGCGCCCCTTCAGTGGTGCGAAGCGAGTGGCCATCGATGTGGGTGACCACGTCGCCACTGCGGATCACCCCATCGGCGGGCCCGCCCCGCTCGATCGATACGATCACGGGATCCGACCTGAACGAGAAAAACCTCAGCCTCTCATCAGGATCGACGCGCAGCGTGCAGTCGCACCGGAGCTGCGTTATGCCCAGGTATCCCGCACTCGTGCTGTTGATGGTAGTGCCGCCACCGGCAACCTCCTGCGCGTGTACGCGATCGGGAATCATCGCGGCGACCACGACGAACATCGCGGCGATCAGGGAAGCTATGGGTTTTGTCATCTTCACTCTCATGTTGTCCTCTATTGACCGGGACCTGTCGGCGGGGAGTCTGCCCCGCCTACAGCCACAGCTCGGTTTCAGCGACTATCAGCTCTCCGCTCACGGGAATAGGCGTCTCGCTCGATTGATTTGTGTCTCCTGCCATCCCCGCTGGCAGAGCGGCCGCAGCAGCTTGCGGCGCGTCGGGCGTTATCACGTAGCGCCCGGTCGCCACGCCGCCCGCGAAGAGCGCAATCGCTGCCGCGATCCTCACGAGTTGGCCGCGCCTGCGGGCCGATCGTTTCCGGGCGCCCAGATGGCCCTCACGCCGGAGCGCGCGTACAACGCGCTCCTCGAGCAGGTCACCTGGCTGAAGCTCGCGGCGCAGCGACGAAAACATGACCTGCTCGTCGGCGGTGAGCTCGCAATCGTTGTCGTTATGCATCGTTCTTCTCCCTTCCGGTTAGCAGCGCGCGCATCACTCGCCGCGCCTTGAACAGCTGGGCCTTTGATGTTCCCGGAGCGATCCCCAGCTGCACTCCGATCTCCTCGTGCGTGAAACCCTCGACGTCATGGAGCACCAGCACCATGCGGTAGCCCGGCGCCAGCCTGGCTATCGCGGACTCGAGGTCCATCCTGTCTTCTGTCGGCGGCGGATCGCTTGACGCATCATCATCGAACAACTCACCGGCCGTGTGCCGCCGACCGCGACGTATCGAATCCAGAGCGGCTCGCAGTCCTACCGAGCAGAGCCACGTGGAGAAGCTCGACTCATTGCGGAATGTGACAAGCGCGGGGTATGCCCTCAGCCAGGTGTCCTGCACCACGTCTTCAGCGTCGGCCGATGATGCGCCGAGGACGCGTGTGACGAACTGCAGCAGGTGCGGGGTGTGCCGGCGGAACAGTTCACGAAAGGCCGCTTCGGCGCCCGAAACAGCTGCGGCAATCAGGGCCGCGTCACTTCCGCCCGCAGGCAGGGCTTCACCGATACGACTCAATTCAGGAATCTGTACCTGCCCGGAAATGGCCATGGGACCGCTCATACCGTGGTGAGTCGAAGACTGCCGCGAGATGGTTTGCCGGACAAAGCAGCTATTCGCTATTCGCAAGACGCTCTTAGCATTTGGACAATGCGAGTAGCGAATAGCGGATAGCGGATAGCGGATAGCTAGAAAAAGACCCGCGATACGGGTGTTCTCGCATCGCGGGCCGGGCCTGGCCGCCCCCACAGCGCCAGACTTACGTCGCGGGACTCACTTCCAGCTGCTGAGCTCCCGGATCTGCGCAACCGACTGTCTCGGGAGGCCGATCATTGAATCGCACTCGCCGCAAACGCTGACGAGGATGTCTGAAAAGGTCACGGCAGATCTGTTCATGCGGAGATCGCGTGTCTCGAAGCGTGCGTTGACCTGCTTTTTGCAGACCGTGCAGTTCGTTGCCGATGTGTCGCCTTCGTGCCATGGAGCCTGCATTTATGCCTCTCTGATTGAACGAGCGAATTGTCCCTTCTGCTCGTTGGACATGAAGGCATTACGAATGGTTTGTCGTTTTGTGTCATTACGGACCGATCTTACACATTCCGTACAGGGGGTTATCGAGGCACTTCGCTCATCAAGGCGAAAACGTTCTCCTCCGAATCCTGATAGGATCCGATCCAGAGATCGTGATCGGGCATCTGGGCGATGAGATGAGGCGCTTCTTCGACGCGCACGCCTTTCGCTTCGAGAACGCCGTGCGTCCCGCCGATATCGTCGACCTTGTAGTAAAGAATCGAGGCGGGGTGATCGAAACGCGGGTCTTCCGCTCTGGAGAGCATCAGCCGCACGCCCCCCGCATCGAAGAATGAAAGGCCGGGGAACTGAAAGAGCAGCTTCATCCCCAGCGTGTCACTGTAGAATGCGGTGGCCCGCTCGAGGTCCTTCACGTTCAGTGCTATCTGTCCGATCCTGCCAAGTGATGCGCGGGGGCTGTCTGCTTGCATTGCATCTCCTGTCGCGAGACTGATCTTCGGTCGCTGGGACAAGTCCGCCTTTCACGCGACCGTTCCTGAACAACAACGGCTTCAGTTAGTATAAGAGGTGGTCGGAAGATGTCTATTGACTGACTGCGGACTGCGGACGTACTGCGGACTTGGACTGCGGACTACTGCGGACCGGGGTGCCGTTAGCCCGCAGTTACCGGTCCGCAGTTACCGGCCCGCAGTACCGGTCCGCAGTACCGGTCCGCTGTACCGGTCCGCAGTAGTC
>JBBQZF010000233.1:0-4313 GCA_038208015.1 Gemmatimonadales bacterium | reverse complement strand
CGACCATCCGCAAAGCCGGCTGACCGCCGAGCAATATGGTATTCGCTGCTTGTGGGGCGCAACCGCCGACATGTTCGAAGGGGCCCCCGACCCGCTCGACTGGAGCGACAATCGCTCCACCGATCCCGCTCCGATGGCATGGCCCTCCGTCATCGCAGGAAGCGGTATCGACGATTTGCTCAAGCTGGCGCTTCAGGGACAGCTCGAGGCGCAGCGCTGACACGTCGTTGCTGTCGCAGGATCGAACAGCCGAGCCCTAGCGCGATCCAAAACATCGGCGTTCGAAACGTGTCGGATGCCGCTCCCGACAGCAGCACCCCGAGGCAATTGAGAATCACCGGATAGTGCAGCGTGATGGTCTGGCCGCTAGCGGATCGGGCGCGCCGGGCCCGGGCGGCGAGCGCGAGGGCGAGGCCAACCCAGAGCGATACCCATCCAATCAGCCCGAGAAGCCCCAACTCCGCCGCAAGGCGGACATAGAGCGAATAGACGGTCGGCCAGGGCGCCGCTGGATAGGTAACCATCGGCAAAACTTCGGGACTTCGATAAGCCCAGTCCGGAAGTGCGCTGGCGACGTGGAACCCGAACTGCCCGAGGCCGACACCAACGACCGGATGGGCGGCGAAGATTTGAACTCCGGCCAACTGGAAGGCGACGCGCGAGATGTTCGACACTGATTCGCCGGCGAGCAACCGACCGACGATGTCATCGTAGCCGGGGGCCAGGTAAACAGCGGCACCTGCGGCGCACAACAAGATGGTGACGGGGAGCAGGAATCGCGCCGCCGCGAGAGCCTCGGAGTCGCGACGCGGATTACTGTAGATCGAGGCTAGCAGGACGATCCCGGCGACGTTCACGAGCAACATCATGAGCGCGGTGCGGCTTGCGGCGGCCACGATTACGACAGTGAACAGAGTAACGAGAGTCCAGGCGCGTAGCTTACGCTCCGGCCTTGCCTTCACCGCCGCGTACCAAACCCACGGCCAGGCAAACCCCGTATAATTTCCGAACGCAGGCGGCTCGAACGACACCGACCGAAGGCGCTCGTCCCAGCCGTAAAGGACCTTTTCGTTGATCCCCCCACTCCAAGGATTGATGATGTCGGTCTGCCTTGAGTGGACGACGGATTCGACCGCGTCATAGACCCCGCCGAGAAGCCCGGCGCGGCCCGGAATTTCAATCAGCAGATAAAGCAATGCGACGACCGCGCTCCAGCAGACGAAGCGGGCGACAAGCTTCACCCAACGGTCTTCATGCACCTGCTCGGCGAGCCATGCGAGCCCGAAGCCGTAGAGGACGACCAGCAGTGAGGTCGCGAACTTGTTGAACCCGGTGCGCTCGCGGAAAACGATTCCGTGAATGCTGCCCATGTTGATTAGGTACGACAGGAGAATGATGATCAGCGCTGCTGCCGCAATGCGAAGGACGAGACTGGACGATATCGCCGAGCCGCCGTTGCGAACTGACACCACCAGCGCCGCGAAGATTGCGCTCGCGAAAAATGGAAACGAAAGTTCATTGCCAACCTCACCGAGGGCGGCAACACCCCGCACTCCATCAAACGGAATGGCGACGAGACCGGCGGCGAACAGGCAGCGAACGACACTCGAGCGGGCCAGAGGCGGCTGGACTTCGGTCATCGACAGCGCGAACACGCATGGGCGGGTGAAGTCGTCGAGGGGAGAGGCAATTGCGCATTTGCCATATTATCGAATCTGCGGCCGGCGGCAGTGCCGCGATCATGGCGAGCCTCGCGCGTCACTCCGTTCGGCGCGGCCATCAGGTGCATATTCTCTACTCGCCTGACCGCGCCGATCCGCACTTGATCAATGCGCTTACGGAGGGCGGATGCACGAGTGTATCGCCGACGCCGATGCGACGGCAGGTCACTCCGAGCGATGCCGCCGACGGGCTTGCGCTGCGGCGCGCGCTGACCGCGCTGGGACCGCTCGACGTGATTCACAGCCACAGCTCCAAAGCGGGAGCTCTCGCGCGCTTCTTCGGCCGCTTCCGCCGAACGGCACAGGTCTATTCGCCCCACGGATTCTACACCATGACGGGCGAAGCTCCCGGCTACGTCGGTCTTGTCGAACGTCTGCTGAGCCGGATCACGGACCGGATAATCGCAGTCTCCGATCATGAGAAACGCCATGCCATCGAGATCGGGATCGCACCTCAAAAGGTGACGGTAATACCTAATGGGATTGCACCGTACCGGCCGATGAGCCGCACTGCCGCGCGTAAGCAGCTGGGTCTGTTCGCGGATGTGTTCGCGGTCGGATTTGTCGGCCGGCTTTCCAAACAAAAGGATCCTTTTGCCGCACTCGACGTGATCGCTCGGCTCTCGGCTTCGGCCGATGTCATGCTCGTCATGATTGGCGACGGCGAATTGCGCGCCGAACTCGAGCGAAAGGCCGCGGAGCATCGGATCCCGGTCAGCTTTCATGGACCGCTGGATGCCAAAAAGCTGTTCAGCGCCTTCGACTGCCTGCTGTGCACGAGCAAGTATGAGGGCATGCCGGTGACGTTCCTCGAATCGGTCAACTGCGGAGTGCCTATTGTCAGCTTCCCGGTCGGCGGAACCGACGAGCTGGTCCGGCCGGACGAGACCGGTTTCATAACCGCCCCGACCGCGAGCGGGGCCGCCGGCGCTCTGAAGCGACTCGCGGACATGCCCGGCGAACGCCGCAAGGCGATGAGCAAAGCTTGCCGAGCTCTCGCTGCCTCTCACACCGATGTCATCATGGGCGACGATACGCTTGCCCTTTACGAACAGCTCGTTCGCCACCGCTAAGCTCGGTCGCCGACCTTGCTCGTTCGGACGGCGACGCGGCGATCGGCCATGAGCGAGCGCGCGAAGCCGGCGACCAATCCGACGAGCAGCCCGAGCAGCGCAGCGATCGCGAGAACGAGCGACGCGTTCGCGCCGCTAGGCCGATACGGGCGCGAAGCAGGCGAGACGAGGATCACATCTGGGAGCTGCAATCCGACGCGCTCGGCGGCGCGCTGCATCTGCTTGGCATATTCTTCGTAATTTTCGCGCTTGAGGTGCGCTTCCCGTTGGAGTTGGTTGAGCTGGGTCGCCGCGGCCAGATCGCGGCTCCGGGCTGATTCGAGCTGACCCATGAAAGCGTCTCCCGACCGAAACGCCTGGCTGCTGGCACCGGCCTGCGAGGCGACCGACGAGTGAATACGCCGAACTTCGGCCGAAAGATTTTGTTGAACCTGCGCAAGCTCCTCCCTCGCCGGCCGAACGAGCGGATGATCCGGCCCGTAGCGGGTCTCCAACACAGACAGGCGCTGGGCACGGTCGACTTCGCGGCTTCGAAGATCGGCGACGACTGGCGAGCTGATGACTTCCGCGGTGCTTTGTCCTTGGCCCGCGGCGATCGCCCGCTGCTGCGAAGCATATCGAGCCTGCGCTTCGGCCCGCTTGGCCGCGAGCGCCGCATGCTCTTTCGACATTTCAATGATCTCGCGGGAAGCAGGAGTCGACGCGGCGTAGCTCTCACTGTCTTCGGGCACGCTACTGAGAGGGATCAACCCCGACCGCCGGCGATAGTCCTCGGCGAGCATCTCGGCGGCTGTGGTCTGATCACGCAAGTCCGAAAGGCGCCCCTCAAGCGCCGTGCGCGTGCGCTCGATCGTTCTCACTTTCTGCGACTGCTGCATATCGATGTAGGTCGATGCGACGACGTTGGCGATGCGAACAGCTTTGTCCGGATTCGAATCTTCAGCCGACAGCCGGATGGCGTAGGAACGGCCGTCATTCTCCGCATCGATCCGATTGAGGAGGGTTTCGCTTGCGGCTGCCGCTCGCAATGGTCGGCCCGCGACCGAAGCGAGCCCTTTGGTAAATTGGGGATCGTCGGGCAGCTTGAGCCTGGCGACCGCCGCGTCGAGAACGCGTTGGGATTTCAGGATCTCGAGCTGGCTTCGAACCAGCTCCGGCGTCGCGGGCGAAACTTCCCTCGAATCGGCATCGGAGCTCTGAGGCTGAATGAGCATGATGGCCGTCGCTCGATACGTCGGCTGGCGCAACGCCAGATAAATCGCGGCAATGATCAAGGATCCGGCAACGCAGACTGCGATGACCCACCAATTGCGGCGACCGTAGTCGACGAGCAACTGCAAGTCCGAGCGGCCGCCATCGTGTCGCTCCACCGCCGTCACTGTTCGACGTCAGCACCATTGGCACCAAACTGAGGTTGTGATTTAAGGAGTGATTTGGTCTCATCGCAGTGACGAAGGAACGAAGATGAGAGCAAATCACGCTGGCCGGAAAGCCTCTTCCGAGAAGGTGCTAAAGGACA
>JBBQZF010000232.1:0-4326 GCA_038208015.1 Gemmatimonadales bacterium | reverse complement strand
GTAGTCCGTCTCCGTGAAGGTTACCGTGAAGCTCTCGAGCCGACGCTCCGAAACCTCGCTCGCCAGCCCCGCGACAGCCGATGAATCGATGCCTCCCGAAAGGAAGACCGCGACTGGCACGTCGCTCACGAGATGATACCTGACAGATTCGCGAAGCGCGTTACGAACCCGGTGCACGTGTGAGGCCGGCTCGCGATGATCGTCAGCCTCGGGCACCGGCGAGATGAACCGGTGGGGCTCCCGCATCCGGAAGCCGCCGTTCTCCAGTCCCACCTCCACTGCACAGCCCGGCGGCACCGCGACGATCCCTTCGATGATAGTCAGCGGTTCCGCCACGGAGCCGGTGAACAGGTATGACGCAACGGCGTCCGAGGACAACGCGGGAAGCACCCGCCCCGACGCGAGAATCGAACGGACCTCGCTTGCGAAGAGCACTTCACCCCGCTCGGAGGAAACGTAAAGCGGCTTGATGCCGAAGACGTCGCGAACAAGGTGACAGGTTTGCCGGTCACGATCCCAGATCGCAAATGCGAACATTCCCCGCAGGCGGGAGAGAAACGCCATGCCATGTCGCTGCCATCCAAGCAGGACGACTTCCGTGTCGCAGCTGCTGTGGAACTTGATGCCCTCGGCCTCGAGGTCAGCCCTCAGTTCCGCATGGTTGTATATCTCTCCGTTGTAGGTGATGCAAAAGCGGCCATCGCCGGTGAACATCGGCTGATGCCCGGCGGCGGAGAGGTCGATGATGGCCAGCCGCCGATGACCGAAGGCCCCGGCGGGCGCACGGTCGCGGGAGACAAGCTCCGCCAGCCCGGCGTCGTCAGGCCCGCGATGGCTGAGAGAATCCGACATCCGCGTCACCACCGAGGCGCTGTCGGGGCTGCCAAGCGCGCCCGCTATTCCGCACATCAGGCGCGCCCTGACGAGGGAGAGCCCTGAATCTTCCTCAGCACCAGCCAGAGCGCCGTGCCATCCATTACGAGGCCGCCGAAAGTGAGAGAGAAGTCAGATTCGATGTTGAGGAGTGGAAGCATAAGAACCAGTCCTGCGACGGTAATCAGCGCGCCCTGCCCGGGATTGTTCGCCAGTCGGCTGAGCATTCCGTAAATGACGCCGATCGTCAGCATCCCGAACAATACCCCGAATTCCCCGAAATTGACGTAGAACTCAACCAGCGACGGAAGGTTGAAGGATGTGTGGATGTCGTGCGGATCGAGAAGGCTGTAACGGTGACCGAAATCCTGGCCCATATTCTTCGTCGGCTTTGTCGGCCAGACAAATCGCGGAATCGCGAATCCTACAAGCGACACATAGCTTCGCCCCTTCCAGTACTCGATTGGATCCGGAGTTCGACGCACGATGTCGGCGAACAGGTCCATGTTGGCAGACCGCTTCACTGCCGACCGCCAACCAGCGCCCAGCGCGCCGCCGACGCCCTTTTCCTCGATCCTGCCGGATGCAATCGTTGCCATCAGCGAAAGCTTCTCGGCAGTCGACATAGTTGTCGAAACGCGCCATGCGGCCTTCCGGAAATCGTCGGTGCTCCCCTTTATCATCACGGTGAGGAGAGTGATCACGACGGCGGTCACCGCGAGAGGGGCGTTGAGCCGCCGGCGCACAGCCCAGAATGCCAGCACCAGCACCGCGGCGCTGATGAGCGCACCCGAAACGAGCCCGGTGGCGATCTGAAGCCCGATCAGCGCGCTCGCGGTGATGCCGAGCCAGGCTTTTTCCCCGAATGTCGCGCGCTTCTCCGTCACCCTCATCACGAGCAGGCCGAGGCCGAGGTAGCCGAGCCCGGCAAACAGCCTGGCGAATCCTCCCAGCACTACCGGCAATGCGGCTTGCGCCTGGGCAAACTGGGCAAGCGGCGCGATTCCGGAGAGAATGAGCGCGACCGAGCGAACGCGCCTCTCGTCGAAGGTCGAGGGAAGCAGCTTCCACCCGCCCCTCCGGGCGAGAACTAGCTTCCATCCGAGGAGGAGCATTATCCACCCTTCGAGCGCCACCTGGGCAGCAAACCCGTAATCCGTGGTCGGATCGAGCCTTATGCGCCAGTGCTCATTGTACGTCCCGAACACGAGCGGACGAGCGTAATACCACGCAAAGAGGAGCCCGATCATCGGGAGGAAGGGAATCGGCCTCCGCGCCGACGGATGCTCGCGCATGTACTCCCACACCGGCAGGAAGCACAGTGCCCACAGCGCCCACCCGACGAGGCGCGTCTCGAGTGGGATGGCGGATTCCGCCGCGAGCACGGCCAGAAGCGGAGCAACGACAACCAGTAGCAGCGCAACGCGGCTTGGCCGTATGCGAATCTGCCTGACACCCGGGCGAGGGTACGCGCGAAGGGGCGCCTGTGCCCGCGGCGCGGTTGCCGGATGACCCGGATGCGTCAAGACGGCACTCCGTCCGGATTTTCGATCGTTCGCATTATCTCAGTGACCCTCGACCTGTACGAATAGCCGCTTCGAAAACAGCGCTCGAACCCGCGTTGCGCAATCCGCGCGCGCTCGGTCTCGTGTGCAAGGTAGAACTCCAGCTTCTCGATGAGCTCCGCCTCCGAATCAAAGAACTCCGCTTCAACGCCTTCCTCGAAAAGGTCCCGGTGTTCATCGGTTCGATCGGCCAGAAGCATGCTTCCGCACGCAGGGATCTCGAACGTTCTGGTTGTATGCTGGTCGGGACATATCCTGCGAAGAAACCCCAGGCTGATTTTCGAGGCTGAAATGGCCCAGGCGTACTCGTCGCCGTAGACCTCGTTCCCCTGGACGGACGCCGCAAGACGCGGATTGCGCTTCACCGAGTAGGGCTCACCCCCGGAATTCCGGCGCATGGCGAACAGTCTTCTCGGCGTGAGCTTTCCGTCGGCAAGGTGATCCCATCCATAGCCCCACACCTTCAAGTTAACACCGCCTCGCGCCGCGACCGCGTCAAGAAGCACTTCGCGGCGTGGTTCCCATCCGCCGAGGAACGAAACGTCGCTGGCGAACTTCTCGAAGCCCGCCCTCGATGCAGGAATGATTGGCCGGTGAGCGACGTCAGAGAAGCCGAGCGGGACGTAGATGACCTTCGCGGGAAGCTTCCGGTATTCCTCCAGTTCGTAAGCCTTCGATGTCACGAGGTAGTCGAAGTGTGACATCGCCTCATCCATCAGGCGCGTACGCTTCCAGCGCAGGGCGAAGTATGGGTCGGGCGTGTAGTGGAGAAGTCGTGCGCCGCTGCTTTTGAGCTCCTCTACTGTTTCTGCGCGCAGGTATTCCTGTTTCTCGGCCCACACCAGGGCAGGGCGGAAACTTCGCGCGGCGGCGATAACCTCGCGGTTCAACGAATCGACGATGCTCCCCGCGCAGCGCCATTGCTGGAGGCGGCGCTTGATGGGATTTATGTCGTTCCAGATGTTGAACGCCTCGACTGTCTTCACCTCGTGGCCAAGAGCCTCCAACTCCAGCATGCGCATCCGCGAGGTCTGGCCGGGCTGGAGACCGCCGATGAAAAGAATCCTCATCGGGGTGTCGGATCCGCCACTGATACATCGATCTCGATGACGAAAGCATTCACGCCGGCTTCAAGCATTCACGACGCCCGCTGAAGGCACCATCGGCCAGGAGCATGCCTCGCAGATCTTCGCGGCCCAGTCGTCACCCGCCGGCAGAAGCGGAGGCGCCGTTCCGCCGCCACGTAGGTCGTCGATACGCGAAAGCATTCTTTCGAGAGCGCCCTGAAAGCCCGCCGCGGAGGTGGCATCCACGATCTCGACCCATGGCGAATCACCGAGTATTTCGGCGACCCCCGAGGCGGCGTCCATGACGACTGGCAGACGGCGGGAAAGCGCCTCGAGAGCGGGGAGGCCCCATCCCTGGGCGGCAGGCATTAGGAACATCGTGGACTCCGCATATGCCTGCTCCAGAACCTCGTTCGAGACTACTCCGAGCCAGCGAACATTTCCGGCGATTCGGAGCCGGTCGGCCGTGGCCCGCAGCGTTTCCCGCACCGGCCCCTCGCCGATGATCACGAGCTCCCATGCGATTGCGCCCTTCCACATTCTCCGCTCGAGCTCAGCAAGCGATTCGAGGATCCACTCGATCCTCTTCGTGTGCACGAGTCTCCCGATTGTCAGGAATCTCAACGTGTCATCCGGGAATGGGCGACTAACGGCGGCGCCAGGCAAGTCTATACCCGGTCTTATCACGATCGGTTTCACACCATAAAGATCGGTGATCTCCGCCGAGATCCGGTGCGTCATCGCTATCACTCTCGATGCCCGCCTCACTCCCGCTTTGTTGATGCGGTGCATGATCTCCGACCGCAACTGGGCGTGGAGTC
>JBBQZF010000231.1:0-4387 GCA_038208015.1 Gemmatimonadales bacterium | reverse complement strand
ATAAGCATAAACCATGTAGTCGTTGGGATGCACCGCCGCGTTAGAGTCAGGCTCAGCTGCCGCGGACTTGCGATTAGTCACAATCGATTCGTCCCAGTATCCAAGCCGCGTGAAGATGTGCGATGGCATGTGGAGCGCATGGGGCGCGGCTGGTGCGATCTCCGCGTACCTGCGCGCGGCCTCGAGACCATGCTTCGCGAGCTTCGGCGAATCGAAAGTGTGAATGATGTAGTGCGCCAGGCCCGGATGATCCGGCTGGCTCGCGAACATCGGCTCGAGAAGGGCTGCGGCCTCGATCTGGTTCCTGAACTCCAGGTCGGCAGGGGACGCGTTCGCGATCTTTGCCCGCGCATAGAATACTGCGGCCTCGGGATCTTCCGGATGGGCCTCGTAGAGCGCCTTCATCGAGGCCTCGTGCCTGGCCAGGCGGGCGAGGTGATCGAGCTTGTCGGCGTCACGCCAGAGCGCAAGCGCAGCGTCGACGTACATCTGCTCGCGGTGCGACGCCCCCGCGACGAGCTTCAGGGCCTGATCCGCTGCTGCGATGCCCCCCGCCTGCTGCTGCGGCGGGATCGACTGCCTGATGAAGGGGTTGCCCCATGCGGTCATTGCGGTACCCCACCACGCGATGGCGCAGGTGCTGTCGGCAGCCGCCACGGACTCGAACTCGTGCTGGGCCGCCTCGAACCAGAACGAGTGGAGCATTGCCACTGCCCGGTTGATTGACGGCTGAACCGACGGAGCGCACGAGGACTCGAACGAAACCGCGCCGAGCTTGCCGATGTCGGGGCCGTGGTCATGCTGCTGGGCGAAAAGGGGCGCTGCCGTGGCGACCACGGCGAGGACGAAAATGGGTAGACTGCGCACGGAAGCCTCCGTTGTGCGTACAATCGTAAATGTAGCGTCTGAAAGAGTGGCGCGTCTTCAGGCGCTCGCCGCCTGATCATTGAAAAGCCCGGCGTCTGCCGGGTTTTTTCATTTCCCTGAAACGAACACCGGCTGCACCCAGGCATGCCTTCCGCCCGAGTCGGTGACCCGCGCCCTCACGTACACTTCGTCCCCCTTCAGCAGATAACTGCCCCGGGTACCCGGCACCTTCGCCAGCACGCGTCCCCCGCTGCCTATAAACTCGATGTCGTACTTGAAGTCGCCCTGCTTCCGCACCGAGACAGTCATTTCGCGGGAAGTCACAGTTATCGAATCGAGCTCGACCCCGGTCGTCGAGTAAAAGCGTCCCTCCTCCATCCTCGAGAGGACCGACTCCGCATCGAGCGACTCCGCCCGCACCACAACCCATCCTCTCCCCGGATTTGCACGCATCGGCCCGAACTCGCCGGTGAAATGGTGCGCATCATCGACGGCAATCCCATAGATACGCTTGCCTCCGCTGAGAAGGCGGTCCCAGACCTCCTCCATTCCGGGTGATCCTCCAGCGCCGTGGTTATGCACGTGCGGATGTCCGTTATGTATCTCGATGAGCCGGTCGTTCCTGACGCGGGCAAGCACGTCGGCGCTGATTGCCCAGCCGAAATTGGGGTGATTTATATGGGGAACTCCAGCCACCGCCCGCACGGCATCGACGTTCTTCTGAACCGTGCCCAGCAGGGTGGTGTCTGTCTGCGGAGCGACAAGGCGGGGAACGTTCAGCCCGTTCACGTGAACCGGCTTCCGGTCGAACGACGATGTAAGCTCCTCGCCCGGAATCAGGATGAATGCGGAATCGACCAGATGAGAGAGAGGTGCTGGATCAACCCACACATTATGGTCGGAGATCACGAGAAAGTTGTACCCGTTCGACTTGTACCACCTTGCGACCGTCTCGGGAGGGGAGTCGCCATCGCTCTCGAGCGTATGCGTGTGGGTGTTCCCCTTGAGCCAGCGTCCGCTCTGAAAATCTGCCCTCTCGAACTCACGCGACTGCGCCCCTGACGCGCTCGCAGCGATAAGCGTGGCGCAAAACGGGACTACGACGTGCCAGTAGCGCGGCGTCAACAATGTCAGTTCTCCCTCGATGTGGGCTGGTGTACCTTGCCGTTCAATGGTGCTTCGGCGCCGATGCCGATCCCGTCGGGCGACGGTTCCGACAGGAGCGGCGCGGCTTCCGGGCCGACAGCGGCTTGGCCAGCCGGCATGTCCGGCTTCCTGGCAAGCCTGCCGATGATCGCGCCAAATATCACAAGCCCGAGCGCTCCGATAAAAGTCAGCTTGTAGATCACCAGCTTGAGCACCGACTCCGGGAGCCGCGGGACAAGGTCGAAAGCATATCCGATTATCGCGATCGACCCGACCACGACACCGGTGATTGTGAAGAAATTTGAAAGGCGGCGCAGCTGCATGATTATCCCCGTCTAGGCCTGGAAACACTACGGATTCGACAATCCCGAAGTGTCGCCCTTGCAGGAACCTGCGATCAGCAATACGAATACAATAGAACAATTCTCCGGACCGCCATGACAATCTCTCTATCCCGGCGCGAGCTGCTCAAGCGCATTGGACTCGGGGCCGCCGCTGTCGCGCTGCCTTTTCCCCTCTCGGCGGCGCCGGGACCCATTGCGTCCACCGACCGGCTGTTGTCCGCCAGCGACGACACCGACGAGCAGCGGCTCGCCGAGTGGTCGTCAATGGTGAGGGACCAGGCACGCCAGGCCGGATCGATGACAGTGGGAACCCGGGCGGTCCGCATCGGCGAGCTCGCAGTCGGAACCCCGTACGAGGCATTCACGCTCGAGGCATATCTCAGGGAAGGCGGCAGCCCTGTCCAGCGTGAGCCACTCGCTCTGATGCTCACGCGATTCGATTGCGTGACGCTGGTCGAGTCGTGCCTCGCGATAGCGCGTGCTTCGTCGGCGACGGCCCAGCCATCCTGGCAGCGGTTCGGGCGGGAAGTCGAGCGGATGAGGTACCGGGGCGGCCGCCGCCGCGGTTACGCATCGAGACTTCACTACTTCAGCGAATGGATAAGCGACGGCCAGAGCCGCGGTCTGGTCAGGGATCTGGGCGAAGACCTGGGAGGAGTCGTGGATCCGCGGCCGCTCCGGTTCATGACTGAGCACCGCGGGAGCTACCCCGCACTCGCCAGCGACTCTGTTTTCCGCGAGATCGGATTGATGGAGGCAAGGCTCGACAAGCAGGTCAGGTTCATGATCCCCGCCAACCGGATAACGCGCGCCGAAGACCGGATTGAATCAGGCGACGTGCTCGCTTTCGCTACGAGCATACCCGGACTCGACGTCAGCCACGCCGCGTTCGCATATCGCGACTCGTCGGGAACGCTGCGGGTTCTTCACGCTCCCCTCTCCGGCGGAGCGGTGGAGGTCACCCGCGCAACGCTTCCCGAGTACGTGGCGAATATCAGGCGCGCGACCGGCATCCTGGTGGCCCGGCCGCTGAGGGGCTGAGCGGCGCGCCTAGCGAATCCGCACCGCTCTTCCCGACCCTTGCGCGCTCCGTTGCCCATCGCGAAGGGCAACGGAGCCATTCACGAGCACGGCGGCGATCCCTTCCGGATACATGAAGGGATTGTCGAACGTGGCCCGGTCGGCGATGGTGACCGGATCGAACACCACGATGTCGGCCACCAGCCCCTGCTGGACAAGCCCGCGGTCAGTGATCCGGACACGTGACGCCGGCACGGACGTCATCTTCCTGATGGCGTCGGGCAGGGACATGATTTTTCGCTCCCGCACATAGCGGCCGAGCACACGCGGAAAACTTCCTGCGCCGCGCGGATGAGGGCTTCCTCTCCGCGTCGGTCCGTCGATCGCGAAACCGCTGCCGTCAGTGCAGACCATCGACAGCCGGTGCGCAAGGATCCTTTCCAGGTTTTCCTCGCTCATGGCGTAGCCGAGCATGCCTACGCTTCCGTTGCTCCGCCTGAGCAGCGCGACTGCGGCGTCGTACGGATCGAGGCCACGATACGCCGCATACGCTCCAAGACGTTTGCCCTCGGCGTCACGATCGGCAGCATCGGCGACGCCGGAGAGCTGAACGTTGTCCCACCCGCCGATCAGGTCGACCTTCGCGAGAGTCTCGGCCCTGACGCGCGGCGCGACAGCAGGATCGTCGAGACGGGCGAAGAATGCCTTCGTTCCACCGTCCCTGCTCCAGACGGGAAAAAGGTTTGTAAGACCTGTGGAATAGGCCAGGTACGGATATCTGTCGAACATCACATCGGTCCGTGCACTCCGCGCCGCCTCGATGAGCAGGAATGCCTCATCGAGCTTTCCCCAGTTGCGCGGGCCCTGAGTCTTGAGGTGTGATATCTGGAGCCGGCACCCTGCACCACGCGCGACTGCAATTGATTCCTCTATCGGCTCGAGGAGCCTGTCGTCCTCGTTGCGCATGTGAGTCGCGATCGGCAGTCCCCGCGCGCGAAGAGGCCGGCAGA
>JBBQZF010000230.1:0-4410 GCA_038208015.1 Gemmatimonadales bacterium | reverse complement strand
ACCGGCCGGCCGAAGGCGATTCTTCACGACTTCAACAACTTCCTCGAGCGGTATTCGGTTCCGCGGCCCCCGCTGAGAGCCCTCAACTTTCTGCTCTTCGATCACGCGGGCGGCATCAACACGATGCTCCACACGCTGTTCAATCGCGGCGTGGTGATCGTGCCTTCGGAGCGGACACCGGAGACGCTCGCGGCGGAAATGGTCCAGTACCGGGTTGAGCTCCTGCCCACTACACCGACATTCCTCCGCATGATGCTCCTGGCGGGGATATTCGACACAATGGAGTTCCCGCACCTCAGCGTCGTGACTTACGGGACTGAACGCATGGACCAGGCGACTCTCGAGCGGCTTTGCGCGAAGCTCCCTGACGTCGACTTCAGGCAGACGTACGGGCTCTCCGAGCTAGGCGTCTTTCAGGTGAAGTCGCGCGCCCGGGACAGCCTGTGGATGCAGGTCGGCGGGAAGGGAATCGAGACACGTATTGTCGACGGGGTGCTTCACATACGCTCGGACAACCGGATGCTCGGATATCTCAACGCGCCGTCTCCGTTTTCCGACGGATGGTACGACACGGGTGACATAGTCGAGGTCGACGATGGCTGGATGAAGGTTGTCGGGCGCGCGAAGGAAGTGCTGAATGTCGGTGGACTCAAGATTCTCCCTGGCGAAGTCGAGCGCGTTGCCCTCCTGTATCCGGGTGTGCTGCGGGCGAAGGTCGTCGGCGTTCCGAACCCGATCACCGGACAGCACATCGAGGTGACTGTCGAGCCGCAGGAAGGAGCAACAATCGACCGGCGGGAAATATTGGCGCATTTCCGCGCTCATCTTCAGAAGCAGCTCTCCCCGCACCGGGTGATCATCGGCAAGGTTCCCGTGAGCCACAGGTTCAAGCAGAAGTGAAAAACCGCATCGCCGGTCTCCTGGCGGAAATGGGAAGTGGACCGGTGTTCGTCCACATCGACGCGTTTCGCGCAGCGCGCCTGGTTGCTCCCGTTCGCGATCGCTCCGCCTATCTCGACTCGCACATCGCGCTGCTCCGCGAATCTGCTCGTGACCGGCCGCTTTGGTGTCCCACATTCAACTATGACTTCGGCAAGTCGAGGATTTTCGATGTAGCGAATAGCGAGTCCCAGATCGGTCCCATCACGGAACGCTTCAGAACCAATGCTGCCGAGTGGAGGACGTCTGTTCCGATTTTCCCTGTTTCCGGAACCGGCCTGCAGCCGACGCAGTCATGGGGTCAGGACACAGACCCGTTCGGCCCGGGTTCGATGTTCGCCGAGCTCATGGAGAAGGATGGCGTTGTGCTGTATTACGGGGACACGTTTCATTACAACACGCTGGTCCACCGGTCGGAGCGGGCGAGTGGCGGACCGGTGTATCGCTATGACAAGGTATTCGCCGGCGACGTGGTGATGACCAATGGCGCTGCAGTTCCCGGAACGCTCGTGTATCATGTAAGGCCTCTTGGCACCGGGCTCGACTACGACTGGCCACGGCTCCTCGACGAAGCTCTCGAAGCCGGCGTATGCAGGCGGCTCGAAGGAACCAGCGAGGTTCTGGCCGCCTCTGCGAAGGGATTGCACGACCTGTGGGTGCGCGACCTCAGGGATGATCCGCTGTCTCTTCTCGACGAAAAGTCGCGGAAGTGGGTCGAGCCTGCGATCGAGGAGCTTGGAAGGCGATTCGTCATCACCGACTTCGAGGGACCACTTGACTGATCAGACCGGCCTCGAGATGCACCGTTGGGCGACAGACCTTTTTCCGATCTGCCGCTCCCTCACGGGCAATGGCGTCCGTGAAACGCTCGCCTACATCGGCCGTATCGTGCCTGAGCTCACTGTCCACGAGGTTCCGTCCGGAACCCCGGCGTTCGACTGGACGGTGCCCGACGAGTGGAACATTCGCCGGGCGTACATCGAGGATGAGTCAGGCAATCGCATCGTCGATTTCGCCCACAGCAACCTCCACGTCCTCGGCTACTCGACGCCGGTGGATGAATGGATGACCCTGGCGGAGCTTCAGCCGCATTTGCACTCGCTGCCCGAGCAACCTGACGCCATTCCATACGTAACCTCGTATTACGCGCGGAGGTGGGGATTCTGTCTCGCGCACTCGGTTCGCGAGAAGCTGAGTGATGGACGATATCACGTGCTGATAGACAGCACGCTCGAGCCCGGGTCGCTGACGTATGGGGAGGTGCTGCTTCCGGGGACCGGGGAGAGGGAGATTCTCCTCTCGACCTACATCTGTCATCCCTCGCTTGCGAACAACGAGTTGTCGGGACCGGTCGTGACGACGGCGCTCGCCCGCTGGATCGCGGCTCTTCCGGAAAGGCGTTACAGCTATCGCATCCTCTTCATTCCCGAAACAATCGGCTCGATTGTCTATATAAGCAGGCACCTCGAGGAGCTGAGGAGGAAGACTGACGCAGGGTACGTGCTGACGTGCATCGGCGACGACCGCGCGTATTCGCTCCTCCGCTCCCGTCACGGCGACACCCTTGCTGATCGTGCGGCGAAGCTCGTTTTGCGCCGCCATGCTCCGGATCACGTCGATTACTCATATCTCGACAGGGGAAGCGACGAGCGGCAGTACTGCAGTCCCGGCGTGGACCTGCCGGTAGCATCGATCATGAGGACGAGGTACCAGAGTTATCCCGAGTATCACACATCTCTCGACGATCTTTCGCTCGTGACGCCGTCAGGGCTCGCCGGCGGATTCAGCGTTGTCCAGCAGGTCCTGAAGCTCCTCGAGGGCAACAGGGTTTACCGCGCCGTACACCCGTGCGAGCCGCAGCTCGGGAAGCGCGGGCTCTATCCTACCCTGAGCACCCGCGGCGCCGGGAACACGGTTCGCTCGATGACGAACCTGCTTGCCTATGCCGACGGCACGAAAGACCTGGTCGAGATCGCCGAGGTTGTCGGCCTGAGCGCGGACGAGGCGCTGGAGACGGCTTCGAAGCTGCTGAAAGCCGGGCTGATATTAGATTTGCCGCATGACCGAGCCAATCAGACGGACGCTCCCAGCTGACGGGTCCACGCAGGTCTCCCTCGTTGTGCCGGTCTACAACGAGGAAGAGGTAATCGAGGCACTCCACTCCCGCCTCATCCAGGTCCTCGGCCCCGCGATAGGGCATTTCGAGGTGATCTTCGTCAACGACGGCAGCAAGGACAGGTCGCCGGAGATGCTTGACTCCATCTGCAACGCCGACAGGCGGTTCAAGGCGCTGCATTTCTCGCGCAACTTCGGCCATCAGGCGGCGGTCACAGCAGGGCTCCATGCCGCGACGGGTGCGGTCGTTGTGGTCATCGACGCGGATCTCCAGGATCCGCCGGAGCTGATAGTAAGGATGCTCGACGCGTGGGCTGAAGGATCTCACGTCGTGTATGCGCAGAAAAAGCGCAGAATGGGTGTCGGTCCGTTCAAGAGGATGGCCTATTATGTGTACTATCGCCTCCTCAACAGCCTTACTGAGATCGAGGTCCCGCCCGACACCGGTGACTTCTGCCTGATGGACCGGCGGGTAGTCGACCTTCTCAACGCGATGCCCGAGCGGAACCGGTACGTCCGCGGCCTCAGGGCATGGCTCGGTTTCAGGCAGACAGCGATAATGTTCGAGCGCCCGGGACGGTATGCCGGTGTGACCAAGTATCCGTTCCGCAGGATGATGGCGCTGGCGGTGGACGGCATACTTTCGCTGTCGAAGGCGCCGCTCAAGATCGCGATGTATTTCGGGTTCTTCGTGTCGGCGGTGAGCTTTCTGCTGGGGGTCGTATTCGCTGTCGAGCGGCTCGCTGGGGACGGCAATCTTGCGCGGGGATGGGCCTCAACAATCGTGGTCGTTCTTTTCCTCGGCGGCGTGCAGCTCATCTGCCTCGGAGTCATCGGCGAGTTCATCGGGCGCATATACGACGAAGTGAAGCAGAGGCCTCTGTACGTGATAGGCCGCTCGACCGGACTGTAATGGCGGCTTACGACGACCGTTCGTTCGGAACGGTCGCAGCCGCGGCATCTTCTCTCGCCATCGGCCTGGCGGCGATATACTGGGGCTCCCGCACCGGATTCGCGAATCCCGTGAGACCGGTTGTCGAGGTGACTGCGCTTTCGCTGTTCATGATCAACGCCCCATACGTGGCGCGGCTGATCTCCCGCAGGATTGGCGTCGTGACCTCGTGGGCGACTTCGTACTCGACGTACTGGCTTGGCGCGGTTCTTTTCACGCTCCTTGCCGGCAGGTTCACAGGGTCGGCGGCGCTGATCGTGTTTGTCGTCGCCGGCATTCTGGCTTTCGCTGTGTCGATGGGTCACGGGCTGCGCACGGGATCCCTGTGGCGGTCGGCAACCGTTGTCGCCGCCGCGCTTGCGTTCTCGACCTTTGCCGGCGGCGTGGTCTGGGGGCGGATCTAC
>JBBQZF010000229.1:0-4423 GCA_038208015.1 Gemmatimonadales bacterium | reverse complement strand
CATGCGCTCCACATGCCATCGCACATCTTCACGCGGCTTGGATACTGGGACGAATCGATTGTGACTAATCGCAAGTCCGCGGCAGCTGAGCCTGACTCTAACGCGGCGGTGCATCCCAACGACTACATGGTTTATGCTTATCTGCAGCAGGGGCGCGACGCTGAAGCCCTCGCCGTGATCGGCCGCACGAAGAACGCCGCGGACAAGTTCTACGGAGGGCTACTCGGCTTCAACGCAGTCGCGATGCAGGCCCGCCATCCGCTCGAGAGATCGGCGTGGATCGAAGCGGCCGCGCTTCCGGTTCCTGTCGGGTCCGCTCCGTTCATTGAAGCGGTCGCGCGTTTCGCACGCGCTATAGGATCGGCGCGAAGCGGCAACCTCACGCAGGCCGAAGGGGATGTCATCGCACTTGGCGGGTTGAGGGATACACTCAATTCACGCAACGATTCATACTGGGCGACAATAGTCGAGGCCCAGCGACTTGCAGCTTCCGCCTGGGTTTCCCACGCCCGTGGGAATCCCGCTGAGGCGGTGCGTCTCGCCAGGCAGGCAGCCGACCTCGAGGAGACAGTGGAGAAACATCCCGTGACGCCAGGTCCGCTGCTGCCCGCGCGTGAGCTCGAGGGTGACCTGCTCATGGAGCTTGGGCGCCCCGCCGACGCCCTGGCCGCATACGACATGACACTCACCCGTGAGCCAGGGCGCGCTCGCGCCCTGATAGGCGCGGTACGCGCCGCGAAGGCGGCCGGAAAGTCCGAGATTGCGGCTAAGCGATACGCCGAGCTTTCAGACTTGATGAAGCGGGCGGACGCGCCGCGAAAAGAGACGCTGAGGGCACTCGCCGTAAGGTGAACCATCTCCAGGTAACGCTCGAGGCACCGGATGTAGCCGCAGCCGGGGAACCGGTTGCATATGCGGTCGTGATCCGCAACATCGGGAGTCAGTCGCTCGACCTTCACCTCCAGGGCCGCGAGCCGATTTTCGATCTTCGCGTCACCGACGAAGCCGGCGTTACAGCATGGCGCCGGCTGGAAGGCCAGTCGGTGCAGGCAATCCTCCGGCTCGACACCCTCGATCCAGGCGAGTCGATGACGCTGGAGGATGTATGGGGCCAGCGGGATGCCTCGGGCAGGTTTGTCGCGCCGGGTCTGTACACCCTCCAGGCAGAAGTTCCGACTGATGCCCAGTCCTTGATGAGTCAGACCAGGCCGCTTCGCGTGGTGATTGCGTGACAAGTCCTTCCCTGATTCGCGCGATAGGAAAATGGGCGCTCACCGCCGCGGTCATAAACAGCGTGATCGGCAGCGGGGTGTTCGGTCTCCCGTCGGCGCTCGCTGGATTCGCCGGCGCGCTGAGCCCTCTCGCGGTTCTCATCGCCGGCGCGGGAATTTTCGTCATCGTGCTCTGCTTCGCCGAGGTCGGCAGCAGGTTCGACGGAGCCGGGGGCCCATACCTCTACACGCGCGAGGCGTTCGGGCCCGCCCTCGGCTTCCAGATCGGGTGGCTGCATATCTGGACACGCCTGCTGTCGTGCGCGGCCGTGCTGAACGTCCTGAGCGGCTACATCGTTCCCCTCGTCCCATGGACCGGAACGACAGTCGGTCGCGCTTCGGTCATGATCTTCGCTATGGCGCTCGTCACCGTCATCAACGTGATCGGAGTGAAGCAGGCAGCGTGGACAGTCAACCTCTTCACCATAGCGAAGCTCCTGCCGCTCGTATTCCTTATCGCGATCGGCCTCTTCAGCTTCGACAGCAGTGTTGCCGCGACGCAGACAGTACCGGAGCCACGCTGGACCGAGGCTGTGCTCCTCCTGGTGTTCGGGTACGGAGGATTCGAGTCGGCGGTGGTCGCGGGAAGCGAATCGAAGAACCCGAAGCGGGACACCGCGTTCGCGCTCATCACCGCCATGCTCGGGATCACTCTCATCTATTGCCTCGTGCAGATTGCCGTAGTCGGAGTCCTTCCGAACGCGGCAGCCAGCAGGGCGCCGGTCGCGGAGACGCTTGCCGTCATCCTCGGGCCTGTCGGTCTTACGCTAGGGAGCGTCGCGGTAATCATATCGGTTTACGGATGGCTCACCGGCTACTCGCTGATGTCTCCGAGAATCTTTTTCTCAATGGCTGAGCGGCATGAGCTCCCCGGGGGTCTCGCGAGGGTTCACGAGAAGTTCCGCACGCCGTACGTCGCCATCATAGTCAACTCCGTGATCGGGCTCGGGCTGGGTCTCGCGAGCAACTTCGGCCAGCTTGCGACGTTCAGCGCGATTTCGCGACTTGGCATCTACATCGCGACGTGCGCCGCCCTTATAGCGTTGAGGAGAAAACACGGCGGGCCGGAAGGCTTCCGCGCCCCTGGCGGAGTCGCCCTCGCCGTAGTCGGAATCGCGTTCTGCATCTTCCTTCTCAGCACACGAAGCCTGGCGCAGGCATGGTTCCTTCCGCTGGTGATCATTCTTGGAATGGCGATAAGGTTCGCGATGCAGCGCCAGTCCCCCCCGGCGACCTAGTCCGGGTTCGGTCTCCCGGCGATGATCGTGATGTTGTCCTCGCCGCCGGCATCGAGCGCGTCCTGCAGCAGGAGCTCGCAGCATTCACGCGCCGAGGTCATCGTCATCAGCCGGTGCCGGATCTGCTCGTCAGGGACGTGACGGGTGAGGCCATCGCTGCACATCAGCCCGATGCTGCCAAGTGACTGCGTCACGCGCGTCACCATCGGCGCCGCCTGCGGGCCGCCAATTGCGCTCGACAGGACGTTGGTCCACCTGTTGAACGCGGCGTCCCCGCGGGTAATCACGCCGGCATCCACAAACTCCTCGGCCATCGTCTGGTCGCGTGATATCTGCGTGAGCTCGTCACCCTGGAGGATGTAGCACCGGCTGTCTCCGACCTGCAGCAGATACGCGCTGGTGCCCACGCCGAGCCAGAGCGTGAGCGTCGTGGCCATTCCGCGATGCTCGGCATCGTGATGCGACTCCTCGATGATTTCGGCGTGAACCTTCATCGCCGCTTCCCCAAGCTCCTGAACGAATGTCTCGTCGTCGCCGGGATCGCTGGTGTAGTAGCAGTTGAGCGATTTTGAGACATACCGGGTGACGTGTTCGAGGGCGATCCGGCTCGCCTCCTCACCCGCCCTGGCCCCACCAACTCCGTCTGCGACAAGGGCGAGAAAAGCCAGTCCCTCGCTCCGGCCAAGTATCGACGGGTTCGGGAGACTTGTGTGATAGACCTCGATCTTGCGCCTGAGTGCGCAGATGAGGAAGTGATCTTCGTTGTTCGGCCTGACCTTGCCGGGGTGAGTCAGCCCGTAAACGTCGAGAGATGCCGAAACCGAGCGCGGCTGCGCGGAGTTGTCTGTCTCTTGCTGTGTCAATTGGAGGTCCATCGGGACAATACTGCACTCCGCCGCACGCGGCGCCAGCGTTTTCCGGTCCGTCCGGGACCCGGCCAGGTGCCGGGCCCTGGAGGGATGGCTAGTAGAACTGCCGAAGCTCTATCCGGTTGTTGTTGAGGAGCGTCCCGCCGAAGCGCACGAAATCGCCATTCCGGAGGTTGTTGAAGCGCGTTACGTCAGCAGGCCGTGCGTTGTACGGCATCGAGACAGTCAGTGTGCCCTGATTGTTAGTGCTCATGCTGAAGAGCCCGTTCGTGCGGTCGATGCTCCTGACGGTTCCCTCGAATGTCTGGACATTCCCGGTACCCGTGTTTCCGCCGACCGACCTCGTCACGGTGATGCGATCAGTATAATTCGTGTTGTTGCTGGTGTTGGAGATCCTCGCGGTCACCTCGTCTCCCCACTCCAGCGCGGTCACCGGGTAATTCTGGTTCTGGTAGATGACCTGAGTGTTGTTGTCGTAGGACAGCGTCACTGTCTGCCCGTTCGACTGAGTGATGCCCAGCTGCTGGTTCCTCGTGTTCACGCCCTGGATTGTTCCACTGACCTGGCTGCCGCCGCCGCCAAGGACGTCGTCGAATATCCCGCCAAGTCCGCCAGTGCTGGAGCAGGCGACGGTGCCCAGCATCAGTAAAGATGCCGCACCCGCCCGCGCTGAACGTCTGAATCCGATCATTGTTCCTCTCGTGGAGATTACGAGGCTCACAAGAGCAAGCGAGGTGCCGCGGACGCGCCTCAGGCGGCGGGCCGCACCGGCTTTGAGGTACATTTGATTGCGGCAGACAAAGAGGGCAAGTGATCTCCGAGTTCTACAGTCTTCGACGCACTGCGATAAAGGACATCGCCGCATATCTCGGGTTCCTTGTCGGGTTCCTTGGCTCGGCACCGTTCGCGTGGGGGCTGCTTGCGGCGCAGCTCGACGCGGGAAGGTTCGCGCGGGGTCTGTGGTACTTCTTCGGGATCGTCACCACAGCCGGTATTTTCGCGGGGATTGCCGGGCTGGGTGTCGGGATCGCCGCCGGGCTTCTCT
>JBBQZF010000228.1:0-4436 GCA_038208015.1 Gemmatimonadales bacterium | reverse complement strand
AGATCCGCCGGGGCCGCAGGGCGACGGTGCCGCGGGTGGTGTGATTTCGACGGTGATGGATCTGGCGCGCTTCGACATCGCATTGAATGGCGGGCAGCTGCTCGCCGACTCCGCCAAGGCGGAGATGTGGCGGCCGGGGCGCTCTCCTTCCGGGACGGTGCTGCCGTACGGGATCGGATGGTACGTCCAGCAGGCGGACGGGCGGCGGTTGGTGTGGCACGCCGGCTGGTGGGAGAAGCGGTATTCCGCCCTCTACCTGAAGCTGCCGGACGAGGGGCTGACGCTCATTCTGCTCGCCAACAGCGAGGGCCTGTGGTGGGCGAACCCGCTGGACGCCGCGACCGTGGAGCGCTCTCCCTTCGCGGCCGCATTTCTGCGGCATTTTCGCGGACGGTAGCGGTCCGGGCGAGCGCCGACGACAGCCCGCTCCACAAGACATCACCTTTGTGGCGCAGACGTCCGCCACCCGTCCAGCCACGCAGCACGAAGGCGCCGTGTCGCCGAATCTACGGGCTCTGTTCGCGCCGGGAAGGGCGCGTTGTCGTCTGGAAGCATGATGCCGAGCTGATGCGTGAATTGCTGGACTGGTAGAACATTCGCACCGAATACGTATGCCGTGAAGAATTGCTGCAGGTCACACGCGCAGGTCTCGCTCGCCACCAGGGCGATGTCATGGGCCGTGTAGCGTGCGTCTCCCTCTCCTCCAAACTTCGCGTACATCGCACGAAGCATGTCGGGGAGTCCGCGCATCAGGCCGGTTCGGGCTCGGAGCTCGATGTCCAGTGCCAGAGCGACCAGGAATCCTCCGCTGTAGATGAGATCGTAGTACTTCGCCTTCTCGCTGCTGACCGCCTGCATTGCCGCGCGCCCGGCCTGCGTCCGGTAGTCCGTGAGTTGCGCATTGATCACCTGCGGCAGTGTGTCCTCCGGCACGAGTCCCTGCGAGGCGGCTCCAGCTGGCGAGGACACGGCCGCCGGGTGGCGGCTCGATCCGCACCAGGGCCGGGGGCATCTCGAGGTTAGTAATGAAGAGGGCCTTGCCCGTGGAGAACACGAAGTCGGGCCGCACGTAGGCGACCTCTTTCACTCCAAACTGCCACTTGTGGGATTCGCGGTCGTGGAGGAGCCGAACGCGATAGGAAAGATCCACGACCCGTGCGCCACTTACCCGCCACTGGTCGCGTCCCGCTGGCTCCAACTGCAGCGGTTGGCCGGTCGTGTCGCGGGCTTCGAGCTGCGTCACGAAGTGCGACCACCCCGAAGCGAATCCCTCGGCACCCTCCGGATACATCAGCAGCGTGCCATCGCGGACCGGCAGCCTCGCCCGGACATTGGCGATGGCCGTATCGCCCTCGGCACCGAAGCGGACTTGGTAAGTGGCAAGCGGGGCTGGCGGCGCGTTTACCGCGACCGCTCCACGCGCGGTGCAGGCGCCAAGGACGCCAACCGCTGCCAGAAGGATGCAACGTGACACTCCGGAGGTCAGGCCCCGTTGCCGGCTTTGACATGCTGAAGACCAACGCACAGCAGGCAGACGATGAGGAGCACGCTGAACTCGCTGCCATTGCGCCCGAGGCCCACAACAAACCAGCCGGCGGGGGCATGGACGAGCCAGATACCCATGGCATAGATGAACGAGTACAGGACGGTCAGCGGAAACACTGCCTTGCGGAATGCAAGCAGGGGTGTGCCGATGATCTCGAACGCGGTAATGGCTGCGGCGACAGCCAATCCGAACGGGATGCCCTGTTCGGAGAGCCAGCCTCCGAAGGGGGCGACTGCTCCAGCCACCAGCCGTGCCCAGCCATGAGCCGCGATCAAACCCGCCAGAAGAAGTCGAAGCGCAGACCAGCCAGCCGCGCTGCGGCCAGCGTCAGACGAGAGCGATTGAGGAAGTGGCAGCTGCATTGGCTGATTTGGAGTGATAAGGATCAGAGGCCTGACGTCATGTCGCGCGCCCGCCAGCATCGTAGGGCGCAAGGGGTTCCGCAACAGCAGGCTTGTGATGAATGCCATCGTTTCAGGTTCAGGAGTGGCAGGAATGGTGGCGAAACCACGGCGCTTGCCAGAACAAAATCATTGATTTAGGCGCATTTGAGGCAGACATTGACGCCGCAACAGTTACGACCACCCGAACCTGGAGATCTACTTTGAGACATCGTATCGCGCTGTCAATCGCAGCATTGGCTGTATTCGCAGGAACTGCTTCGGCACAGACGCCGGAGGCGACTGAGCTTGGAGTCGACGCCACCGTGACGATCGGATTAGGCGACAATTCGTTCACGAGCTTCAACCTGCCCTCCGGCGCCGTCCGAGTCGGATTCCCCATGAGCAACCGAGTCTCGATCGAGCCGCGCGGTAGCCTTTCAGTCCTGAGCGGTGGCGGGGATACGTTCACCAGCTATAATCTCGCCGTCGGCGCGCTCTATCACCTCAACGCCGCGGGCAACCAGCGCTCGGGGATGTACGTGAGACCATCACTTGGTGTCTCCGGGTTCAGCGGCGACGACAGTGACTCGAACTTCTACGGAGGTGTTGGAGTCGGCCTGAAGCGCCCGATCCTTACGCAGCTGGGCACGCGCCTGGAGGCAGGCTACGTCCGGAACTTCGGCAACGGTGGATCCAACGGACTGGAGCTCTCCGCCGGTTTGTCCTGGTTCACCAAATAAGGGCGACCGCTCCCTGCTTACGAGACCGGCGGCTTCTGGACGAAGCGGCCGGTCTTTTTTCGTCCCTTGTCATCCGGGCTGCTCAAGTGGCTCCATGATGCGGCGACCTGGGCCCGCTAGCCGGGGCCGGCCGGAAATGCACTGACCCCGGCAGCGAACCGGCCGAATGAGCCGGTTCACCACCGAAACCGTGTATTGGATGAGCGGCCCATTTCGTCGGCCGCTCATCCAATATATGGAGGTCGCGATGTCCAGGTCGATCATGATCCCCGCTGCACTGCTTCTCTCGGCAGTCGCTGGCGCCAGGGCAATTACGGCCTTCGGAGCGTCGCGGCCAACGTCCAACCCTTCACCGCTTTCGTTCAACTCAGCGAGCCTTGAACTCCACGGGACGCAGTTCAGCAGTGTCACTGCTGACTTCTTTCTCGCCGGCGCTCGCAGCCTGGTTGCCGGCACATATCCGGACGCCGGGAATTCACTGAGAGTACTGGCTCGGGGCGTGACCGGAAGCGGCGTGAGGAGCAATGTGTACGCCAGCACGCTCGGACCAGCGGTTACCACTCTGGGTGCCGACAACTCGCTTGAGTTCATTGGAAGCCTCCAGGCATTCAGTCACACGAACAGCAACATTGAACCGCCGCCGCCGGCGGAGTTCTTCACGGCGTTCAACTGAGATTCTCCTGATCCACAGGTTGCACGGTCTGCCTTCATCCGTTGTTGCATTGACACGGGTGAGGCAGGCCGGTTGCGTTCAATCCATCCGGCAAACCCGCGCTACATATATAGTGTGCATCGGCCCCGTCGTGTCGTGGGCCCGCACGCGAAGCGTCTCCACCTCGAGGCCGGCACCTCGCAGCGCCCGCACGAACCGCGGATCGTCATCCACCGACCAGTAAGCGACGGTTCCCCCCGGCCGGAGCGCGGCCACGGTAGTCATCACGCCGCGCGCGTCGTACAGCCGCGCGCTCTCCGACATCAGCATCCCCGCCGGGCCATTGTCGGTGTCGAGCATGATCGCGTCGAACGATCCGGGATGACTCCGAAGGACGTTGACGACGTCGTCCTGCACGATCCGCACGCGTGGATCGCTCATCGCCTCCGCCGACAGATCGTACGCGGGATCGGCGTTCCAGGCGATCACCTCGGGCACCAGCTCGGCGACGACGACTTCGGCGTCGCTACGCAGAAGACGGAGCGCTGCGCGTAGCGTGAAGCCGAGCCCCAGCCCGCCGATCAGGACTCTCGCCCGCGCGGCCGTGCCGATCGACGCGCACGCGGCCTCGGCGAGTCTGTCCTCCGACAGGTGGCGCCGGGTGGACATCAGCTCGACGCCGTCGGCGCGGATGAGATACGCGCCGTCGTGGCGGTAAAGCACGAGTTCGGTGCCGTCGGGCGTCCGTGCCGCGCCCAGACGCACGGTGGGTTTCATCGGTTATCTGCGTAGTGAACCGGGTGCCGACAGTGCTGCTGCTGCTACAACAGCAGCACCTGACATGGCATCGGAGCAACAGGCGATCAGGGATGTGAACGTCCCCTGGTTCAACGCGATAGACCTCGCCTGATCGCGCGTGCTACTTCTAGCGCTTCTTCCGCGCCTGGGAGAGTGCGCTTCCTGCGCCGGACTTAGACGCCTTGGCGGTGCGGCCGTCACGCAGCGTGGCTGAGGCCTTTTTCGCTGCCTTCGCGGACGTAACGCGCGACGTCTTGCGCTGCGACAGCGCGCTGCCCGCTGCGCTCTTGGACTTGGACGACGTACTACGCGACCTG
>JBBQZF010000227.1:0-4454 GCA_038208015.1 Gemmatimonadales bacterium | reverse complement strand
GAGCGTCGGGTTCCCCGCGATCTGCAAGCCAGCGGCGGAGGATGCGTCGATAGGGATCGAGCAGCGCTCTGTCGTTCGAAGCAGCCGTGGGCTTTCGGCGCGGCTTGCGGCGATGCACGAGCGGTGGGACGAGATAATCGTCCAGAGATATGTCGATGGCCGCGAGGTGAATGTCGGTATCGTGGATAGCCAGGTGCTTCCGATCGCCGAGATAAACTTTGGCGGGATGCCGCGCGGGATGTGGAAGATCGTTTCGTACCAGTCGAAGTGGATAACCGGAAGCGAGGAGGATCTGGGGTCCGTTCCGTCATGCCCGGCCGATCTCCCCGCAAAACTGACGCGTGAGCTGGAAAGGATTGCGAGCACTGCCTGGCAGGCGGTCGGGGGACGGGGATATGGCAGGGTCGATTTCAGGATCGACGCTGACGGAAGGCCGTGGCTGCTCGAGGTGAACCCGAATCCCGACATCGCGGCGGATGCCGGACTTGCCAGGATGGCCCGCGTGGCGGGGATGGACTACAACGCGTTGATACGGCGCGTATGTGAGGCGGGCCTGACGCAGAAGATCGACACCGATCCCGAGCTCTGGCAGCGCTCGCTCAGGTTGTCCGGGATGGAAAAGCTTCTCGCGGTGTCGCCGTGATGCGGTTCACTCCGTCGCGAAAGGCAGCGCCGGTCGCGGCTCCGCGAATCGTGGTCGGAGACATGGCGGCAAAGTATCGCGAAAGAGTGCGTGACATACTCGTCGCTACCGGCGTCTTTCGCGCAGAGGAGATAGATGTTGCACTCGAGCTGTTCGATTCCGCGTTCGGATCGAGCGGTGGCATGAATCAGGCGAATCATCAGTCACATCCAGGTTTTACGAATGTCACTCCAGCCAGCTCCGACTATTTCTTTCTCGGCGCCTTCACCCCGGAAGAGGAGCTGGCCGGCTTTGCCTGCTACGGGCCCACGCCCGGCACTGACCGCACTTACGATCTTTACTGGATCGCAGTGCATCCCGCCGCGCAGGGGACCGGCAGCGGAACCATCCTCCTCAACGAGGTTGAACGAAGGCTACAGGGACAGAACGCCAGAATGCTGGTAGTCGAAACATCGTCCCGATCCGACTACAAGAACTCCCGTGGATTCTATTTCCGCAGGGGTTTTGTAGAAGCTGCGCGAGCGAGCGATTTCTACGCGCCGTCAGACGACCGGATCACTTTTACAAAACGCCTGCAAAGCCGCGCGTTCACTGCTGAGTGGATGACGCCTGGAGTGATGACACATGAGTGACTGGCAGAGAATACTGAAGGAGGAGAGCATTGCGACTCTCGACAAGCTCAGGGAGAAGTTCGGCGACGCGATAGATGTCGAGGCGCTGGGTCCTGCGTTCGACAACTTCCAGATGCGAATCACGCCTGCAGCGATCGACGCGATAAAGGAAGTCGGCGACCCGATGTGGCAGCAGTACATCCCGACTGTCGAAGAGCTCGAGGTCGTGGACGGCGTGATCGACTCGCTCGATGAAGACGGCGACTCGCCGGTGCCGAACATCACTCACCGGTACCCGGACAGGGCGCTGTTCCTGGTGAGCCCCGTGTGCGCGAGCTACTGCCGGTTCTGCACGCGCCGGCGGAAAGTTGGTGACCCGGAGAAGATACCGCTCAACCAGTTCGACTCCGCCTTCCAGTACCTGCGGGAGCATACGGAGATCCGGGACGTGATAATGTCGGGCGGCGACCCGATGATGCTCAGCGACAGGCGCCTGGAGTATTTCTTTCAGCAGCTGCGGGCTATCCCGCACATCGAAATAATCAGGCTGGGTAGCCGCATCACCTCGCACCTTCCGGAGAGGATCACTCCCGAGTTCTGCGAGATGGTGCAGAAGTACCACCCGATCTACATGAACACGCACTTCAACCATCCCGACGAGCTGACGCCGGCGGCGGTCGCGGCTCTCGACAGGCTGTCCAGGGCCGGCGTTGTGCTCGGTTGCCAGACGGTATTGCTGAAGGGAGTGAACGACGATCCGAAGATCATGCTGAAGCTGATGCACGCGCTTTTGCGGGCGCGCGTGCGCCCCTACTACCTGTTCATGGCAGACCAGGTCGCCGGTGGCGAGCACTTCCGTACGACGGTGAAAAAGGGCCTGGAGATCATCCAGGCGCTCCGCGGCTGGACCTCAGGCCTTGCTGTTCCGCACTTCGTGATCGACGCGCCGGGTGGAGGCGGCAAGGTTCCGCTGCTGCCGGAGTACGTCGAGGAGATCACCGACGACGAAGTGATTTTCCGGAACTACGAAGGGAAACGCTTCTCGTACAAGCAGCCGCGGCAGGTTCCTGCAGAAGAGCCGATCCCGGCAGTGGCTGCGCAATCCGACATCGTCCCGATCGGGCGGGCGAAGCGGCCGAAGAAAGAGGGTGCCGTCAGGCCGCGCCGCAGGAAGGCATCGGGAGAGTGACGTCAGGGGAGAGGAAGCGGCCCGATTACGCCGGCTTCTCTCATCCCGCTGAGAACGAACTGCACTGCGATGGCGGCGAGGATCAGCCCCATGATTCTCGTCGCCACGCGGATGCCTGACTCGCCGAGCCGTGCAAAGACGCGGTCGGCGACTCTAAGCGAAGCCCACGAGATGAGCATCACCACGATTATCGACGCGTAAACGATCGCGTGCGAGGCGGTCCCCCTGGCTTGCGCCGAGAGAACCATGACTGTCGACATTGCGGCGGGTCCGGCGAGCATCGGAATTCCAAGGGGAGTTATCGCGACGTCCTCCTTCAGCTGGCCTTCCTTCAGCTCTTCGGTTCCTTCCTGCGTGCTGCGCTTCGCCC
This sequence comes from Gemmatimonadales bacterium, assembly GCA_038208015.1. Classification (GTDB taxonomy): domain Bacteria; phylum Gemmatimonadota; class Gemmatimonadetes; order Gemmatimonadales; family Gemmatimonadaceae; genus UBA4720. Next base: position 1,641 of record JBBQZF010000227.1, on the reverse strand, counting down.
GCAACATGTCCATCGCCACCAGCCAGAGGATGAGTCCTCCCGCAATGCGAAAGGCTGGAAGCGTCACCCCGAACAGCCTCAGGATCGAATCGCCCGCCGCCGCGAAGATGATCAGCGTAAGCCCGGCAGCGACGCATGCAGCGCGTGCCGTTGCTGCCCTGCGCGCGGGAGTCTCTTTCCTCACGAACGCGAGGTAGGCCGGAATCACCGCGATCGGATCCACGAGGAAGAGGATCGACGTGAACGTGACAAGTGCGAACTGACCGATGTCGTTCATCGCAGCAGCCGCGAGAAGAACGGAAACACTCTCGTCTCGAACCGCGACCTGACACGGTTGCCATGATCTCCCTCGTAAATCTCGGCGTCGTGCGGAACGCCGTGAGCCGTGAGGAGTGAATCGAGCGTCCGGACGTTGACCGGAATGTCAGTGAGCCCGTCAGAGTTGCCCGCATCGAATGCGATCGACATCCTGCGCAGCCCGTCCAGGTGTGAAGGGACCATCGCGAGCGGGCCGGACCGCCATTTGGCTGAAACCTCCGGGACCGGGACCAGGTTTTCCCCGTCAAGCTTGAATGGAAGGTCGGCGAACAGCGGCGGACGCGAGGGATTTGGCGAATTTGCCGCGGCAAGGGCGAAAATGAGGTTCGCGGTAAAGCCGGCTTTCGCGTAGTCCTCCCTGTCAGTCACGCGCAGTGCGGCTTTCCATCCCGCAGCCCTCCCAGGGCGATCCATCTCGGCAAGACAGCACGGGCTCATCGCGTAAAACGCGGAGTAGATGCCGGGGTTCCGCATCGCGACACGGAGAGCGCCAAAACCTCCCATTGAATGCCCCGCGATACCGCGCCCGCTGCGGCTCCTGACAGTCCGGTACTTCCTGTCGACGTGCGAGACCAGGTCCCTTACGATGAAGTCCTCCCACTTTCCCGTCACCGGAGAGTTCATGAAAAAGCTGCCGCCGAAGAACGTGTCGGCATTCGGCATCACAACTATCATCTTCTGCGCGACGCCCCTGGCGATCAGGCTGTCCATAGAGACGCGCACGTTGAGACCCTGATACTGCCCGGACATGAACTGCCGGTGGTCGGCCGCAAATCCGTGTAGCAGATAGATGACCGGATACCGCCGGTTCTTCCCGGTCGCGTAACCGGGAGGGAGATAAACCGTCACCTCTCTCCAGTCGGGGTCGCCGATGAGATTCCCTCTCAGGGACGGCGCAGCGACCGTGTCGACGTGAGTGACTCCGCCTGTCCAGCGCGCCTGTGCCCGCGAGTGGGAGGGCAGGAGCGAAATGGAGGCGGCAAAAAACAGAATCCGGAACAGTGTGTGGTATGGCATGGCTGGGTGCGATGGACACCACCGGGCATGGGGGTTGGCCGTGGCGGCCACAATGTGCAGCCGCCTGCGCGATGGCGCCATTCTATTTCACGGTCGGCCTGCCCCCCTTCGCACCGTTCGCACGGGCGGCACGCTTTTTTGCATCGGTCCGCGCGAGACCGCCGACTCTGCCAAGCTCGCTCATGAGAGCCCTTCCGCCCACCATCGCCTCAAGCATGCCGGCAACGCTCAGGTCGGCATCGATGTCTGGCCACAGCAACCCTTCGCCCGACGGGCTCACTTCTACCCTGGCAATTTGAGCCGCGG
>JBBQZF010000226.1:0-4454 GCA_038208015.1 Gemmatimonadales bacterium | reverse complement strand
AAGCTCGACTCGCGAAGCTCACGCGCGCAAGAACAGGCGCGCGCCGCCCGGATCGCCGCCGGTGAAACCTTCTCCTACGAGACTAGAGCCCTCACTAAAGGCGGTGGCGAGATCGACGTCGAAGTCGCCGTGGCCTCGTTGTATGACGAACACAGCCGCGCCGTCGGCAAGATCGGTATGGCGCACGACGTCAGCGCGCGCAAACAGGCCGAACAGGAGCTCGACGCCGCCCGGCAGGCCGCGGAAGCGGCGAACAAGGCCAAGGGGGGTTTCTCGCCCGCATGAGCCACGAGATTCGCACCCCCATGAATGGCGTCCTCGGCATGACGGAGCTTCTCCTCGAGACCAGCCTTACGCCCACGCAACGCAAGTTTGCAGAGACCGCACAGCGCTCGGGAAAATCGCTGCTCGCCATCCTCAACGACATTCTCGACTTCTCGAAGATCGAAGCAGGCAAGCTCGACCTTGAAAACATCGACTTCGACGTGCGGCAGACGATCGAAGACACGCTCGAGCTGCTGGCGGAGCGTGCGCAGAGCAAGAACCTCGAGCTCACCTGCACCTTGCCCGCCGGACTGGTTACGCATCTGAAGGGTGACCCTCTGCGACTCGGGCAGGTGCTGCTGAATCTCGTCGGCAACGCCATCAAGTTCACCGACAGCGGCGAAGTCACGGTGGCGGTGAGCTGCGAGCATGACGCGCCCGGAAACGCGCTGTTGCGCTTCGCAGTGACGGACACAGGTCCGGGCATCAGCGAGGAAGCACAGGCGCGCATATTCGAGAACTTCTCGCAGGCCGATGGCTCGACCACGCGCAAGCACGGCGGAACCGGTCTCGGCCTGGCCATCAGTCGCCAACTCGTCGAAATGATGGGCGGCACGATGAAAGTCGACTCGACCGTGGGCATCGGGTCGACATTCTGGTTTCTCGCCCGCTTGGATAAGCAGGCGTCTCCCCTCCTCGTGCACGGTGTTCACCGCAACATGCTCGATGGCGTACGAGCGCTGATCGTCGCCTTCCGCGACACGAGCCGCGATGCATTGCATGCCCAGATCGGCAACTGGGGCGTCTACGACCAGAGCGTGGCCACAGCGGATCGGGCGCTCGACGTATTACGCCAGGCGGCGATGCGGGGTGCGCCCTACGAGATCGTGATAATCGACAGCATGCTCCCGGGGATGGGCTCCATCGGGCTCACCACAGCCATCAAAGCGGACGCGCAACTCGCCAAGGCAAAACTGCTGGTGTTGATCCCGGTGGGCCGCGAAGGCGCGGCACTGGAGACTCAGCATGCGGCGACAGCGACATGCCTTGCCAAGCCGGTGCGTCAGTCAGCGCTGTACGACTGCCTGGTGAACATCATGGCCGGCTCCGCCGCGGCCCCCGTAAAGCCACTCGACGGCGCGACCGACGCATCGCGCCGGGGCGGCGGCCGCCGCCTTCTGCTGGCCGAGGATAATCAGGTCAATCAGCAGGTGGCGCTGGGCATACTCAATATCGAAGGCTATGAAGTGACCGTGGCGAACGACGGCGCCGAGGCGATCGACATTTATTCGAAATCGGCATTCGACCTGATTCTCATGGACTGCCACATGCCCCGCATGGACGGATTCGAAGCGACGCGGCTGATTCGGCAGTTGCAGGCGCGGAATAATCTCGAGCGCGTGCCGATCATCGCGCTCACCGCCAATGCCATGCCGCAGGACCGCGATGATTGCCTCAACGCGGGAATGGACGATCATCTGACCAAACCGTACAGCCGGATGCAGATGCGCGCGATGCTCGAGCGGTGGTTGCCGCGTGAGAGCGCGAACACCTCTTCACCCGGCAGTGTGCCCGAAGGGCGGGCGGCCCAGGCTGCGGCCTGACGCCCCGGACCACGCCGCAGGCCGCCGTCCGGGCGGCGACAGCCATCAGCTCCGATCGAACGCCAGCACGAGCTGATTCAGGCGCTTGACGAAACCGGCCGGATCCTCGAGCTGGCCGCCTTCTGCGAGCAGCGCCTGATCGAACAGCACCAGGCTCCAGTCGCTAAAGCGCGCTTCGTCGGTCTCGGCCTTCAGCCGCTCCACCAGCGGGTGATGCGGATTCACTTCGAGTATCGGCTTGGTGGTCGGGGCCTGCTGGCCCGCGGACTTGAGCAGGCGCTCGAGATGCATGCTCATGTCGTTCTCGTCGGCCACGAGACACACCGGCGACTCGGTCAGGCGCAGCGTGACGCGCACGTCTTTCACCTTGTCGCCCAGCGCCTTCTTCAGACGCTCGATGAGGTCCTTCGATTCGCCGGCCTCTTTTTCCTGCTCCTGTTTCTCTTCTTCGTCCGCCAGCTTGCCCAGATCCAGGCCGCCCTTGGCGACGTTCTGCAGCGGCTTGCCTTCGAACTCGGTCAGGAACGACATCGCCCACTCGTCCACCCGATCGGTGAGCAGCAGCACTTCGATGCCTTTCTTGCGAAAGATCTCGAGGTGCGGGCTGTTCTTCGCGGCTGCGAAAGTCTCGGCGGCGACGTAGTAGATCTTGTCCTGGCCTTCCTTCATGCGACCGATGTAATCAGCGAGCGAGACGTCCTGCTCTTCGGTGTCCTTGAGGGTGGAGGCAAAGCGCACGAGCTTCGCAATCCGATCCCGGTTGCCGTGGTCCTCGCCGAGGCCTTCCTTCATGACCCGGCCGAACTCTTTCCAGAAAGTGGCGTATTTCTCCTGGTTGTTCTCGGCGAGATCGTCGAGCATCGAAAGCACGCGCTTGACCGACCCGGCGCGGATCATCTCGACATCGCGTGACTCCTGGAGGATTTCGCGCGAAACGTTCAGCGGCAGGTCGCTGGAGTCGATCACCCCGCGCACGAAGCGCAGATACACCGGCATCAGGTGCTCGGCGTCGTCCATGATGAAGATGCGCCGCACATAAAGCTTGATGCCGCGGCGATGCTCGCGATCGTAGAGATCGAACGGGGCGCGCGAGGGAATGTAGAGCAGCTGGGTGTATTCCTTGGTGCCTTCCACCTTGTTGTGGGTGTAGGCAAGCGGCGCCTCGAAATCGTGGGCGACGTGCTTGTAGAACTCGTGGTACTGCTCTTCGGTGATGTCGCTCTTGGAGCGGGCCCACAACGCCCCCGCCTGGTTGACGGTCTCGTCCTCTTCGGTGACGACGTTCTCGTTCTTGTCCTTATCCCACTCCTCTTTCTGCATCACGATGGGCAGCGCGATGTGGTCCGAGTACTTGCGCACGATCCCGCGCAGGCGGTAGCTGTTGAGTAGCTCGTCCTCGCCCTCGCGCAGGTGCAGGGTCACTTCGGTGCCGCGCGCCGCCCGGTCGATCATCTCGATCGTGTACTCGCCGCTGCCATCGGACTCCCAATGCACGCCGTGCTCGGCGGTGAGCCCCGCGCGCCGCGTTTTCACCGTGACCTTGTCGGCGACGATGAAGGTCGAATAGAAGCCGACACCGAACTGGCCGATGAGGCTCGCGTCCTTGGCTTCGTCGCCGGTGAGCTTGTCGAAGAATTCACGGGTGCCCGACCTGGCGATGGTGCCGAGGTTGTCGATGACTTCCTGGCGCGACATGCCGATGCCGTTGTCGGTGATGGTGACGGTGCGGGCTTTCACGTCGAAAGCGACGCGAATCCTGAGGTCCGGGTCGTCCTCGTACAGGGCCTTGTCGGTCAGCGCCTCGAAGCGCAGCTTGTCGGAGGCATCGGAAGCGTTCGATATGAGCTCCCGCAGGAAGATCTCCTTGTTGCTGTACAAGGAGTGGATCATGAGTTTGAGGAGCTGCTTGACTTCCGCCTGGAAGCCCAGCGTCTCTCGGGTCGATGCGGTCTCTGACATGGTACTGATCTCCTGAATGGACCCGTTTACAGTTGGGGGCCCGGGGCATGCGTTTCAAGCGGCTCGTGGCCGCTCTTCTGGCTTTAACGGGGACGGAATTGTAATATCAGTGCGCCTGCACGGGGGACAGACCCCATTCTTCTTTCCGCAACATCAGTGACTCAAAATACGGGGTCTGTCCCCCGACCGGCGGAAAACCTGGAGGAGAGGACATGAGAATCACGCTCGTTGCGCGGCGCTGGCTGGCCGCAATCGCACTCGCGGCCGCCCCTTCGGGGGCCACGCCCAGACCCTGACCATCGTCCCGCCGTTCCCGAAAGACCTCACCGAGGTCTACAAGAAGGCGTTCGAATCGCGTAATCCCGACACCAAGCGCGACGCGGCCGGGACCAAGCAGATCACCCTTCTCGAGGAATACGCGAGCAGCACGGCCCGCAAGAATTCGCGCGCTACACGGTGCGCATAGGGGAGACCACCCTCATCGCCGACGAGCCACATTACATAGGGCGCTCGACCTACGCGCTCGACACGCACGTTCACGCCGGCATCGACCCGGACCAGGTCCGGGTGCTCCCGCTGGCCTGAACGAAGATACCCGCAGCACCCGAGACGCCTGGAACATGCACG
>JBBQZF010000225.1:0-4503 GCA_038208015.1 Gemmatimonadales bacterium | reverse complement strand
CGCGTCTGAGGCAGCATACATCGGCGTGCTCGGCCCCCGCCCACGGTCGGAGCGGATGCTCGACGCGATCAGCGGCGATGGCTCGCGTCCGACTGACCCCCGGCTCTACGCTCCGATCGGACTCGACATCGGCGGCGACGGTCCCGAGGCAATCGCTCTCTCGGTGGCTACCGAGGTATCAGCGGTGCTGGACCGGAGAGAGGCTGGACACCTTCGTGACCGGAACGCGCCACTTCACGGATAAGGCGATAGCACCAGCATTAGTGAGCCTTTTCGATGTGAACGAGATACGCCTCGACCATCAGCAGGTTCTTCTCGCCTGACTGCTTGATGACCCCCAGCAACCGGTCCATCTTCACGACTTCCTCGAGCTGCTCGTCAATAAACCACTGAAGGAAACTCTGCGCCAGATAGTCGTTCTGCCCCACCGCGAGATCCATCAGCGCCGTTATCTGCCGGGTGACCCCCTTCTCCCAGTCCAGCGCCGCCTGAACCGCATCCTCGGCCGACGAAAAGCCGGGCTTTGGAGCCGGAATCGCCGGAATCGCGAGGCCGCCCTTCGTATCCATCAGGTAGCGCACGAATTTCATCGCGTGCTCCTTCTCCTCCTCGGCCTGCTGGGTGAAAAGCTTGCAGAGCAGCGTCAGGTGACGCTCCTGGAAATACGCCGCGATGCTGAGGTACTGCATGCTCGCACCGAATTCATTCCCGATCTGCCCATTGAGGGCTTCAGCCAGCTCGCGACTTATTAGCACTTTTCTATCTCCCGTGACTTCAGATTCGTGGTTGCCTGATCCTGAAGGTAATTTACGTCATGCCTGAAGAACGTCCCCGGATCGCCGCCATTGTCCTCGCAGCGGGTGGATCCTCCCGCTTCGGCGAGCCGAAACAGCTCATCGAGCACGGGGGACAGCCGCTCGTCCGCCGCGCGGCAGCGGCGGCGCAGGAAGCGGGCGCTTCTCCGGTAATCGTCGTCCTCGGCGCCGATGTTGACCAGATACTGCCCGCGCTCGTCGGCCTTCCCGACGTGAGAGTCGCACTCAATTCCCGCTGGGAATCAGGGCTCGCAACCTCCCTCTCGGCGGGCCTGATGGCGCTTGGCGAGAATGACAATGTCGAAGGTGCGCTGGTGGTCCTCGCCGATCAGCCGTTCGTCGATTCGCACAGCCTGAAAAGCCTGATAGATGCGTTCGGCGCGTCCCGCCTCGTCGCGTCATCGTACGGGGGTACGATCGGCGTCCCCGCGGTGATCGGCGCCGAGTTCTTCGCCGAACTTTCACAGCTCGAGGGAGATCGCGGCGCGGGGCCGTGGCTAAGGAAGCGATCGGAGGAAGTGACGGCGATTCCCCTCCCCGCGTCGCCGCTCGATATTGATACTCCTGAGGATATGGCCCTTCTGAGACAACTCGACTAGCTGTCAATTAGGTTTAGAAACGATGGTTATTCGCTCCCGCAGTCTCGCATTCTTTCGCTGGCTCATTGTCGCAGCGCTGGGGATTTCACTTTCCGCCCAGCTTGTGCAGGCCCAGCTGCTGATCCATTGCAGCGAGGCCGGGACCGCGGTGGATGTGCAGCACGACGATCACGCCGGGCATCATGCGACGACTGCAGACGAGCCGGGCTCCGACGTCCGGACGACGCCTGACAGGGACTCGTCTGACGGCTGCAACATGCGCGGGATGTGCGCGACAGCACCCGCAGTACCTGAACTTTCCGAGGCCGTCGGCACCGTCCCTCCCGCCGCGCCAATAGCCCCGCCGTGCACCGCAGCACCCCACGACTGGGCGCTGCGACCCGACTTCCCTCCCCCGCGACTGTAGTCCTTCAGCCCTGGCGCGCCGCGCCATTGCCGCGAGCGCACAACGCCGTCCACCGACGGGCGGCGCAACGACTGATTCGAAGGACTTCAAAATGAAACACAAATACCCATCGGCTCACGCCCGGCGGCCTGCATTGCATGCCGTGATGGCGGTCGCATTGACGCTCGGCGCGTCAGCTGCCTCAGCGCAAACCGACTACTACAACACTGACGCCGGACGGCCTCTTCATATAGAAGATGCATACGCGACAGAGCGATACGCCTTCGAGCTGAAGGTTGCATCGTTCAGTCTCGAGCGGCTCTCGGGGGGACGCTATAATGCCGGCCTCGAGCCCGAGATCGCGTACGGCCTGTTCCCGCGAACTCACGTCGAGATCGGACTTCCGCTCGCTTTCGCCGACCTGGGCGATGGGTCGAGCCGGTCAGGAATCGCCGGGCTGGAGCTTTCGGCGCTTCACAATCTGAACGTCGAGACGAGGACGCTGCCCGCGCTGGGACTGCGCGCCGACGTGCTCTTCCCGGTCGGCGCCCTCGGACCAGATCGCACGTACGCGGCGCTCAAGGGAATCGCGACGCGGACGTTCTCGGTTGCCCGGATTCACCTGAACGGCCAGTACACATTCGGCAGCGATCCGGCCGAAGACGCTCATCACATCGAGCTTCCCCGCTGGCTTGGCGGGATCGCGGTCGACAAGGCGCTTCCCCTCAAGTCGCTTCTCCTTTCCGCGGGCTTCTTCGCGAAGCAATCGCTCGAGAGAGCTGAAGACCCGGACTACAACCTCGAGGCGGGCTTCAGGTATCAGACGAGTCCCAGCTTCCTGCTCGACGCCGGACTCGGCCACACACTGACCGGTCCTGAGCGCGGCTGGTCATTCACATTCGGAACAACCTGGGCGTTCGCGGCGAGATCGCTGATGCCGGTGAGGGCAGCACGATGAAATACTCATTACGAAACATCGGCAGGACGCTGGCGCTCGGCGCAGGCGTGATGGCGCTTCTCTCCGCCGATTCGAGAACAGCGGGAGCACAGTGGTCTACCGCGTACGAGCAGTTCTATCTGCCCGGCTCGTTCAACTGGGAATTCCGCCGCAGCTACCCGGCCGCCGACAAGCTCTTCAACGCGTTCGACTACGGTCACGCGATTCTTTACGAGCGGCTGTACACGCAGCCGAACGCCCCGGCGTCTGTGCTCGAGGAGAAGGAGTACGATTTCATAACGCGAAAGCTCCTCCGGAATCCTCCCCGACTTCCGCTTGAAGAGGCCGCGATCGAGGTGCAGTACGCGAAGCTCGCCCCCGAAGCGAAGATGATGTTCGAGTGGGCTCACCTTCTTCACCGCCAGATCTACGACGTGTGGGCTGACGAAAGTCTCAGCCCTGCGCAGAAGGACGAACTGGTGAGTGATCTCCTGAGATACTACAGGTCGCGAAAGGATCTGGCGTTCAGCACGGTGCCGAAGACGATGGACCTGATGGAGGGACAGTACTACGCGACAGCGTTCAGGGAGAAGTACCCGAAGTTCAACGGGCTGATCTGGGCATACCACTGGCTCCAGGTCGGGCTTTACGAGCCGCTGATACGAGGAAGCACGTCCGCCGACAGGCAGACGGGCGTCGTCGCGGCTGTCGCAAGGTTCTGGCAGATGCTCGAGTCACCTCCCGACGGAATGCCCGTGATCATGCCGATGACAGCGGCGATATCCCCGGCGTTTTCCGAGAGGTATCCGGATGCGGCGATAATCTTCGACAACCTCCACTCGATGCACGATGTGATATCCGACATCCTTGCTTCGACGCGCGTTCCGCGAAACATGAAACGCGCGGAGATCCTGAAGGCCGCCGCTCGCTATCGTGACGACACGTCGTTCGTCATGACTCGCGCCGAGTGGCTGAGCATGTCGAACTCGATGGGCGTCAACAACATGGGCGGCCCGGCGATGGATTTCCTTCCGGATCTGCCGGTGGCGACAGTTGCGCGAGGCGCTGTTCACGCCGGCGATCACGGCGCGCACACTGTCTCGCCAGCGCCAGCCGCACCCGGTCACGCCCACGGTGATACTTCTGCCGTGGCCTCACCGATGGCCGGAATGGATCACGATGCGATGCACCGGAAGGCCGCGTCAGCCGACGAGATGATGCCGGTGATCATGCGGATGCTGCGCGACGCGACGATTCGCCAGCGGATCCGGGCAAACCCCGAGATGCGCCGGATGATGAACGAGCTGATCGACTCGATGCCCGCTGATCATCGCTCAGAGATGCGCAAGCTTTTGACTCCTCCCCGACCGGCAGTAAAGCCGGCGGCGAAAAAGCCGGCGGCGAAGAAGCCTGCGCCCGCGAAGAAACCCCCGCCCAAGGACCCTCACGCCGGCATGGTTCACTGACGAAAACAGCAAATGGGGAGCCCTATCGGACCCAGACTCTTGACATAGGGGGTGGGGGTATGTAGACTATACCGTAAGGGGGTATCCACCCCCACCCCAACGGAGGATGTAATGGACAAGCTCAACCTCGCAATCTCGGGAATGACGTGCGGCCACTGCGTTGCCGCAGTGTCTTCCGCGCTGAAGAAGGTCGAAGGTGTGACAGTGAACAGCGTCAACGTCGGATCAGCTTCTGTATCATACGATCCCTCCCTCACGGGCCCCGAAGCGATCCGCGAAGCGATCGAAGCCGCGGGGTACC
>JBBQZF010000224.1:0-4509 GCA_038208015.1 Gemmatimonadales bacterium | reverse complement strand
GCCGGCATGCGCGATATCGCGACGGCGCTCCTCAAGCGCGCGAGCCTGGACCGCGACGGAACTCTTCTCGATGTCGGATGCGGGTCCGGCCAGTCGATGACCTGGTTCATGGACAGTCACCGCGGCTGGACCGCGGCAGGTCTGGACATTGCACAGGACGGAGTCGCCGCGGCGAGATCGGCGGGATTGGCTGTCGTTACGGGCAATGCGCTCGAGCTTCCATTCGCGTCAGAGTCGGCAGACTTGATCATGACCCTGGACGTCCTCCAGCACCTTCCGCTTTCGGGGGGCGACCTCACGTGTCTGGGCGAGATGTGGCGCGTGTTGCGCCCGGGCGGAGCGATGTTCGTTCGCACGAATTGTCAATCGCTTCCCCGAACCGTCGACGACCCGGCGAACGACTTTCGAAAGTACGAGCCCGATGACCTGCGGGCCAAGCTGGCTTCAGCAGGGTTTCAGGTCGTGGCCCTGAGTCGCGCCAACGCGCTGCTCGGATTTGCCGAAGTTGCGCGCGAGATGCGCGCGACAACGCGGGCCGGGTCAGGCTATCACGGATTGCTCGCTGTTCCAGGCTCACCGGGCGGGCTATCTTACCGGGCCAAGCGCGCAATGCTGCGACTGGAATCCCGGCTGATAGCGGCGGGAGTCGGATTGCCTTTTGGAAGGTCGATCGTGGCCCTCTGCCGAAAGCAGACCATCGCATGATGGAGCGTCCGGAGCGCCGAGGCCAAGCATTCAGATAAACAGGGATTAAGCAACAATGAAATTGCGCAGGATTGCGGTCGTTGGTTGCGGCGAGGCAGGGTATGAGATGCACCTTCCAGCGCTCGCTCTCATGGAAGGCGTCGAGGTGGTGGGGGCGTGTGACACTGACGCCGGGCGTCGAGACCGGGCGTCTTCGAAGTTCGGCGTTCCTGTATTTGCCGATTTCCTCGATATGCTGGCGAAGGCGAAGCCCGAGGTCGTGATCGTCGCTACACCGCCCGATTCACATACGCCCGTCTGCCTCTCGGCCATTGATGCGGGGTGTCACCTCGTCTGTGAAAAACCGTTTGTTCCGAATGTAGAAGAGGGGCTCGAGGTGATCGAAGCCGCCACGCGCGCTGGAAAGCGCATCGCGCTCAACCACGAGTTTCGCGAGATGCCGATTTTTCGCGCGCTTCTCGATGCGACGCGCCAGAGCCCCGGAGAGCCGGTGTTCTTTGCGTCTCTCTGGCAGAACACCGACGTTCCACCCTGGAACGAGGGCGGATGGCGCGGGGCGATGTTGCGGCGCACGCTGCATGAAGCGGGCATTCATCTCATTGACTATATCCTCGCGCTGTTTGGCGAGACTCCGCGTTTCGCCTGGGCCTCCATGTCCGCGGGCGGACTTAGCGACAGCGGCTCCGATGCCCTCGTGGTCGTATCGCTCGAGTTTGCGGGCGGCCGAATCGCCCAGCTCGTGCAGAACCGACTGTGCAAAGGCGAGACTCATTACTTCGAGGTGCGAGCGGACACCGTGTCGGCTTCCTATCGCGCTTCGTTCGGTGGACGCGCGCGCGTGACAACCGGGCTCTACCGCAGTACAGTCCCGCACCTGCGGGTGGACTACGGAGTTTCCGGACTTGCGTGGACCGAACGTGGCAACAAACGGACGATGCTCGCCCGCAATCCGCCCAACCCCCGCGTCGTCTCGACGCGCCTTGTTCTCGAGCGGTCGCTCGAGGCGTTCGAGACGGGCGGCCGTCCTCCCGCCACCCCGGAAGATGGGCTCGACGCGCTGCGCGTCATCGACGCATGCTATGCCTCCGCGTCCACCGGCATGCGGACGGCGGTAGCCGGCCGATAAATGAGCTCCCATCCTGTGAAAGCAGGTATGATCGGGGCAGGCCTCATGGGGCGCGTACACGCCAGGGCAGCGATGCGGGCCGGCGCTATCGTCGCAGCAGTAGCGGACTCGGACGCGGGCAGGGCGCGAGATCTCGCATCGTCGATCGGATCGTCATGCGAGGCCCTCACGATAGACGCACTGCTCGGATCGCGGCGAGTGGGCGTGGTGCATGTCTGCACTCCTCCGGGTGAGCACTTCGCGATATGCAAGGCCGCCCTGACATCAGGGGCGCACGTCATATGCGAGAAGCCCGTCGCTCAGACCGCCATCGAGGTCGAGACGCTTCTTCGACTGGCGCAAGCGGGCGGGCTCCAGTTCTGTCCCGTGCACCAGTTTCCATTTCAGCATGGAATCCAGGATGTCGCCGCGAACGCCGCCCGGCTTGGCTCGGTGCGTCATGTATCTGCGGAGATCTGCACGGCCGGCGGCGCGGGCATGTCCCCAGCCGTGCGTCACCAGATTGCTCTCGACATCCTGCCGCATCCGTTGTCGCTGTACCGGCTGTTCGCGAGGCAACCGCTGGGCGACATCGACTGGAAAGTGTCGTGCAGCGCGCATGGCGAAATTGCCGCCACCGCGGTGAACGGCCAGACAATCCTGTCGCTACTGATTTCCACGATGGGGCGCCCGACGAGCAACTCGCTCCGGATCATCGGCGAGAATGGCACGGCGACAGCCGATCTTTTCCACGGTTACGCCGTGATCGAGTCAGGCGAGGTGTCGCGCATTCGCAAGATATCGCGACCGTTCGTCGCCTCGGCCCTCACGCTTGGCCATGCCGCGGTGAACGGCCTCAGGCGGGGAGTTGCGCGCGAGACCGATTTCCCCGGACTTCGCGAGCTGGTGCGCCTGTTCTACGGCGCGGTGAGCGGCGATGTGTCCCCGCCGATAACTGCCGACGCAATCGCCGATGTCGCGATCGCGCGCGACAGGATAATCTCGCTCATTTCACTTCCGCGCTGAGCTCGGACTCCATTACCGCGATGCCGTTTGAGTCTCGCACAATTTCCGGCGCCGTCGTGATGCGTGCCGGTCGCGTACCGGTGACGTACCCGAGCCACTCGCCCCACGACCACGCAGCCACCATGACAAGAATCGCGGGGAGCGCGCGCACGAACTGCCGCATGAGCGCAATGTCCTGGCGTGCCTTTCCAGCCATCCTTGCCATCAGGAGAAACGGCAGAGCGGGGGAAACTGCGGCGTAGTACAGGCGCCTTCCGTTTCCGGCGCGCGCGATGCGGGTCGCGCCGAAAAGCCGGCCAAAAGCGTAACGCTCGTACACGGCATCGCCGAACGTGACGTCGCGCCTCACTCGCACCTCGGCGCCTGGGCACAGCCAGAGAGGGCCGAACTTCTCACTCAAGGCGCCGTTGATGACAGTCTCATGAAACCCGTCTGCCCATTTCTCTTTGACTGCTTCGAGGTGCGGAGCATGATAGGCGACGTTGCAGACACTCAAGGTCGGGGCGACACCGTCGGCGACAGGCCTCATGTACCTGAAGAAGTCCACGTAGCAGAAAGCCCACATTGCGGATGAGACTCCGGGTGCTGCCTCAACCACGCCTCCAACCGCTGAGCGTCCCTCCCACGGTGTGTCGGTGATCCGGGCGAGCCAATCACTCCGCGCGACACAGCTGTCTTCAGTGAGCACGATCCGTTGGCCCCGCGCCTCGTCGAGGCCGAGCGTCGTCAGCTCGATCGGTGTGTTGCAGCCCTCCCTCGCCAGAAACTTTACATCGGGGAATTCCAGGGTCAGCTCCTCAATTCTGCCGAGTCGATGATCGGCTGCCACCAGGACTTCGTAGCTTTGGAGAATCTCCTGTTCGACCAGCGCCTGGAGCGAACGCCTCAGTTGAGGAATGCTGCAGATTGCGACCACGACGACAGTGATGTCGGGCACGGTGCGAGATTGATCCTGGATGTCTGGAGATTCCATTATGGCGGCGCTGCGGTGCGAGGCGGATGACTGCCAACTTAACGAACGCTTGAGGAACGACCAACCGCATCATGACTCAATCAATCGATCACCTGCTTGCCTGCCCGTCGTGCTCGGGTGACCTCGACCGAGAATCGGCCGGGTATCTCTGCCTGGGCTGCGGCCGCGCGTTTCCGATCCGGTACGGAATTCCGGATTTCCGGCTCGCGCCCGATCCGTACATATCGATCGAGGCTGAAATAGCGAAGATCGAGGGTTTCATCGCACCCGGGAGGACGTTCGCGGACATGGTCCGCGCCTACTACGTGCTCACTCCGGAGAGTCCGCCGTCGCTTCATTCCCGGTACATGGCCGCCATGGATTCGGCAGTGACTCGCGGAGCGGCCATGATCGCCAAGCTGCAGAATCGTTTTCCAGAGGCTGGCGCCTCCGCCATGCTGGACCTTGGCTGCGGCACCGGAGGCATGACCATCGCCGGCAGCCGCCAATACACCCAGGTCCTCGGTGTCGATGTCGCCCTCAGGTGGCTGGTGATGGGAAAGCATCGCCTCGTCGAGGCAGGGATAGATGCTCCCCTCATTTGCGCGAACGCTGAGTCACTTCCATTCCGTGAAGGCGTGTTCGACGCCGTGCTGGCGGATGCAGTAGTGGAGCATGTGAGGGACAGCTCACGAATGCGGGATGAAACGCTGAGAGTGCT
>JBBQZF010000223.1:0-4532 GCA_038208015.1 Gemmatimonadales bacterium | reverse complement strand
GGTAGCCCGCAGTGCAGGTCCTAAGTCCCGGTCCGTAGTGGTCCGCAGTCCGAGTCCGCAGTACGTCCGCAGTCCGCAGTCAGTAGAGATCCCTACCCTTCAACGGGAAGCAGCTCATCCGCCTCCTGTGGCCGCGACTCCCCGCTCCGTGAAAGGGCAAGCTTGGCGCTAAGCGGCCCTGCGATCTCGAACACGATGATCGCCCCAAGCACGACGGTCGTGACTGTTGGCGCGATATCCGGGAAACGCTCCCGGGTCACGATCACAAGGCCGACGGCAAGCCCCGCCTGGGCGAGGATCGAGAGGCCAAGCAGGCGCTCGACAGTGTCGCCGAACTCGACCTTCTTCGCCGCGAAATAGGTGCCGCCGAGCTTGCCCGAGGCACGACCCACTACATATGCAGCGCCGAGCAGTCCGAGTGAAGGCAGAAGTGAAAGATTGAGATCAGCGCCCGCCAGAACGAAGAAGATGACGTAAAGAGGAGGATCGGTTCGCGACAGCGCCTCGAAGAGCTTGCGGCTCTTCTTTGAAAGGTTCGCCATCGTCGCGCCGACAGCGAGGCTTCCAACGAGAGGCGACAGGTCGAGTGCGTTCGAGATCCCCACTGTAAGGAGCACGCAGCCCACGAGCAGAATCAGAACCTCGCCCGACTCGACCACCTGCGATGCCCAGATCGCGAGCAGAAGCCCGACGAGGAAACCCAGTGCCGTTGAGCCGATCAGCTGCCACAGCAGCGGGAAGATCGTCTGGGCGAGTCCGCGAAAGCTCACTCCGGTATCTGTGAGCATCGCCGACATGTCGAGCGTCATCGCCGCTACGCTGAACGCGAAGAGCGCAAGAATGTTATTGAGCCCGATTATACTCGTAACGACCTCGGTGAACGGGCCAGCCGCGTTGTTCTCGCGAATCACCATCAGCGTCGATGCGGCTCCTGTCTCCACCGCGATGGCGCCAAGCAGCAGCGCCACCGGCCACGGCTGGCCGAGAGCCAGCATCAGCGCGAACACCAGGGTCGCGGCCGCGAGTGACTCGGCGACTGCCACAGTCAGCACCTTTCGGCCGATGAGCCGCATCCGCGAGAACTCGAACACGGCGCCGATTGAAAAGAGTATGAGACCGAGGCCGACTTCGCTGAACACGTGGAGCGCCTGAAGGTTTTCATAGCTCACCCAGCCAAGCACAGAAGGACCGACGATCATTCCGGCCAGCAGGTAGCCCGTAACCTCCGGAATGCGGGCGAACTTCACGAGGTGACCAACGAGCAGCGCAAAAAGAAGAATCAGGCCGAGCGAGGTGAGCTCGTTCACTGCGCAGGACTCGGCTGAGTTCCGCCGCTGGTGTCGCCCGGAGCGACGGAAGTGGTGTCGGCAAGCAATCGCTTCAACTCGCTACCGGTTACGGCGGCGTAGCCATCGCCGCAGTCAACGACCATCCCCCGGAGCCTGCCTGCGAGATCGAATACGCCAGCCCCGGCGAGCTCGGGAGTCAGCGGAAGGCCGAGGACGTACTTCTCGACGATTCGCGCGCCGCACCTGCCGTACGAGCGCCCCCCCGACATCCCGTACCAGGAAATGACCCGCTCCCCCGGGTCGCGTCCAACGACGAGCACCCAGTCCCTTCTCACCGAGTCAGAGTCGAGGGCGACTGGCGGTCGAAGCGAATCGGCCGTGACCGGCTGGACGAGAAGCACAGGACGTTCCGGCGACGTGGAGACCACGCTGTCGCGATCACCCCATTTGATTCCCGATGCCCCGAGTGTCGGAACCCGAACGACCTGCGGGGCAATAACCGCAACCCGGTCGTTGATATACCCCGAGATACTGCGCAGCTGGCTCTCCTGGGAAAGCCTCTGAAGTGCCGAGGCTTCACTTAGCGGCGCAGTCTGCGGGGCACCCGGCCCGACCAGCGCGCCACGCGCGAGAAGCCCGAGCGCGATGATCGCGATGGCGGCGACAATGAGCGCTCCGAGATACTTCCGGCTCAGCTCGGTTTCTTCTGCCATGGTCGAAGTCTAGGCAAGCAGGTTGCCAGCGTGGAATATCGTCGGGGTGCGCATAGAAGCCCTAGATTACGATTGTGGCGCCTGCACGGGAAGGCGCGGGGACAGTCTCAAGGAGATGCGACATGGGAAGCAGCACGAAGCCGCGGCTTGACCGCATCCTGGTTTCAGTCGATTTCGCCGATCCGTCGGTCACCGCCGCACGGTGGGTGGCGAACCACCTGGCGCCGCAGGCAGAGATTATCCTCGCTCACATTATTGAGCCGCCGCCGGCAACGCGGACGAACGTGATTCGCTATCCGTCGGTTGAGACAATCGTCAACAACGTCCACGTCGATGCATCAGAGCGTCTGCGGGAACTGTGTCAGAGCATAGCGCCTGACCGTGCAAGAGAGGAGATCCGGGTCGGAGTTCCGCATGAGGAGCTCGTCGGGCTCGCTCAGGCGACCGGCGCCGACTTGATAGTCGTGGGGCGGCAGGACCTTGCTTCTTCCGGCTGGGCTCGCATCGGCATTACGGCGCAGCGGGTGCTTCGGAAGTCGCCGGTGCCCATTCTCCTTGTGACCGGCGCCCGCGAGCATCATCCTGCGAACATCCTGGTAGCTGTCGACGAGAGCGCAACCACGCATGCGGTAATTCGATGGGGAGCCTTCATGTCCCACCTGTTCACTGCGAAAGCGACAGTGGTGCACGCCGCCGGCACCGAGGAATCCCCGGACGAGGACGCATGGATCGCCGAGGAGATCGGGAAGTCATCGAGCGGAGCGGTGATGGAGCAACGCATCACGCGCTCGGACATACGGCCGGCTGAGTCGATCATAAGTGAAGCGCGCTCTCTCGGAAGCGACCTGATCGTCATCGGCAGCAGCGGCGCCGGAGCGGCGAGCCAGCTCCTCTTTGGGAGCGTCGCCGAGAGCGTCCTCCTTTACGCCCCGTGCCCCGTTCTTGTCGTGCTTCCGAACGACGCCTAGAGGTTCAGCGCTCCCATTCCCACACGCACCGGCAGCCATGCCGGCATGTGCAGTAGGGATTCGGGATTACGTGTGTCTGCGCGTCAGCATGCAGGCGCAGTCCGTGGCGGGAGGCGCAGCTCGGACACGTGTCTTCATCCATCATTGCGACGTAGATCTTGATGGCTGCGCCTGAGGAGATTTCGTCCATCTCTGCGGCAATATCGGCAGGAATCACCCACCCCGCCACTCTCGCTTTGACTGAGCGGGAAACCGGGGAAGAGGGACAGCCGCACGGGAAGGAGATTCAAGCCATTCCGGTTCCTCGGGCGTCTGACCCCGCGGCCCGGTATCCGGAGTGAGGAATCGTGAAAGAGAACGTGCTCCCCTCGCCGGGAACGCTGCGCACGGCGATCTCGCCGCCGTGCGCCTCGACGATTCCTTTCGCGATCGACAAGCCGAGACCCGTTCCAAGGCTGGCGCGATCATGTGCCTGCCAGAACGGCTCAAAAAGATAGGGGATATGATCAGCGGGAATGCCCGACCCGGTATCAGCCACCGAGAAGCACATGTCCCCGGCGGCGCTCGCGGCCGCCACGACGGTAATTCTCCCGCCCTCCCCTGTGAACTTTATCGCGTTGCCGATGAGATTCGAGAACACCTGCAGAAGCCTGTCACGATCGGCGAACATCGATAACGGCGCGGAGGCCGTGTCGAAATCGAGACGGATGTGCTTCTCCACCGCCTGCTGCCTGAACTGCTCTTCGACCTCCAGCATCAGCTCCTGCGTCTCGATCGGACCGGGGGCCACCGCAAGCCCGTGACCCGACTGAACTCGCGCTGCGTCGAGCAGATCGTGTATCAGCCGGTTCATTCTCTCGACAGTTCGCTTTACGATCTGAAGGTGGTGCTCGCGGTCGGACTCCCGTCGCGTTGGCAGGGAGAGGACGTCTGCAACCATCCCGATCGTGTGAAGCGGATTCTTCAGGTCGTGTGAGACGACCCTCAACATCTGGTCGCGGTACTTCAGCGCTTCCTCCGCTTCGGCTCTCGCGCGTTGCTCCCGTTCTATCACCAGCACGCGGCCGAGAGCCGCGGAAACGAGGTCGCCGAGCGCGGTGACATAAGCGATCTCCGAGTCGGAGAATCGTGGCGCGCTTCCGTCCGGCACCAGCACGAGGTTTCCGAACACCCGCGTCTCGAGCTTGAGCGGTATGAGAAGTGGTTCGGGATCGAAGTCGTCCGCCGCCCGGCCCGCCTGGCTCGAGCCGAGCACATCGACTCCTGAATCGGTCAGTCGTTCCAGGCGAACCTCTGAACTTCGGGTCCACTGCATCGCTGCTTCGGTGACCTGCCGGGCAACTTCCTCAACCGTCGGGGCGGTGCTCAGCGTGCCGGCCACATGATGCAACGATGCCTCCTCTTCCACTCCCTGCCTGAGCTGACTCGCCAGCAGGTTCAGTCGTCGCACCAGCCAGCCGACAACTATCACGATCGCCAGGGCGACGAGTGCGAGCAGCGACACGACGGCGGTTGCCCACCGCTCATCGCTCGCAACCGTAGCGCGCTTTGCGACTTCTGCG
>JBBQZF010000222.1:0-4644 GCA_038208015.1 Gemmatimonadales bacterium | reverse complement strand
TGGTGGAGTCGGCGAGCGCGGTCATGCGATCGAAGAGGTCGGCGGCTTGTAGCATTATATCCGGATATAATGATAGTATGTCACGCTGATGGGTTCAAGCCCTTTTTTTTGTCTTGTCCGCCGATCGGACGGCCCCGGACTGACCCGATATATTGACGTATGTCCTTCGAGAAGAACCTTGCCCGCCTTGAACAGATCGTCGCCAAGCTCGAGAACGAGAGGATCGACCTGAGCGCCTCGCTCAAGCTGTTCGAGGAAGGGGTTGAGCTGCTTCGACTTGCCTCGGACGAGCTCAACGAGACGGAGGAGAAGGTGAAGGAGCTCGTCGAAAGGGCCGACGGCGTCCTGGAGCTGCGCGATTTCAAGCCCTGATTTCTCGCGACTTTCCAGACCGGCCGACCGCGAGAGAATCGAAGCCGCAATCGCTGCGATCAGTGAGCGGGATACGACGTCACTACCGGAGGATGTAGGCGACGCGGTCCGGTACGCCCTCTCCGGAGGCGGCAAACGACTTCGGGCGTTACTGGTGCTCGCCGCTTACCGGGCGGCCGGAGGAGACAGCGACGCCTCAGGCATCGCCGCGTCAGTCGAGATAGTGCACTCGTACTCGCTGGTGCATGACGACCTTCCGTGCATGGACGACGATGACATGCGGCGCGGAAGGCTGGCGACTCATCGAGCGTTCTCGGTCCCGGTAGCCGCAGCCGCGGGCGCCGTCATGATCCCGCTTGCGGCGCTTGCCGCCCACAACGGAGCTCGCGGCCTTCGGTTGCCCGGCGACGCCTGCTGTACGATAGTTAGGACATTGATGCAGGCCGCAGGCGCCGGGGGAATGATCGGCGGCCAGCTGCTTGATCTCGCCGGGGAGGGGACCGCGTTAACGCGTGACGATCTCGACGCAATGCACGCCGCCAAGACCGGGGCGCTGATCTCGGCATCGGTGAGGCTCGGCGGAATCGCAGCTGTTGCTTCGCCGGCGGGTATCGAAGCGCTCGACCGCTACGGCGAGTGCATCGGGTTGGCCTTCCAGATCATGGATGACGTCCTCGACGTTACGGGATCCTCAGACCAGCTTGGGAAGACCGCGGGCCGTGACGCGGCGATGGGAAAGAGCACATATCCCGCGCTGCTTGGTGTGGATGGAGCAACCACGCGGGCCACTGCTCTCGTTGCAGACGGTTGCCGGGCATTGAGCGAACAGGACATGCTGACCGGCGAGCTTGAAAATCTCGCCGGATTCATTGTATCTCGAAGTCACTGACGAGAATCGAAAGCTGATGTCAACATTCAAATCACGAAACCTTCCTTCCGCGCTCAGGACCATGTCCCGCGACGAGCTGCGCGGGATTTCAGCAGAGATACGCGAGCGCCTCATCGAACTCTGCTCGCGGACAGGCGGACACATCGGAGCGGGCCTCGGCGTAGTCGAGCTGTCGGTCGCGATCCACGCCGTGTTCGACACGCCGCGCGACCAGGTGGTGTGGGATGTCGGCCACCAGGGCTATCCTCACAAGCTGCTCACGGGGCGCGATGACGGGATGGAGTCCCTCAGGCAGGAATGCGGACTTTCCGGTTTCCTCAAGCGATCCGAAAGCGAGTATGACACCTTCGGCGCCGGCCACGCCGCCACTGCGATTTCCGCCGGCCTCGGAATGGCGACTGCGCGCGACCTGAATCGCGAGTCGTTCAAGGTCGTGTCGATTCTCGGCGACGGTGCACTCACGTGCGGTCTCGCGTATGAGGGACTGAACAACGCCGGAGCGTCTGGGCGCGACTTCATCGTCATCCTCAACGACAACGAAATGTCAATCGCGCCCAACGTAGGCGCGATGTCGAAGTACCTCACGTCGATCCAGAGAAATCCGCTTTACAACCGGGTCCGATCGGCGTTCGCCGCTGCTGTCGAATCGCCGCCCGCGAAGCGAGCCGGCGTGAATACGCTCGTGCGAAAATGGGAAGAGAGCATGAAGGCGTTTCTCACGCCCGGCGTGCTCTTCGAGGAGCTCGGCTTCCGCTACTTCGGCCCTATCGATGGCCATGACATTGACGCGCTCGTTGACACTCTTGCCGCAGTCCGCGACTTCACGGGCCCGCGCCTGGTGCATGTGATAACCCAGAAGGGGAAAGGCTTCCCGGCGGGAGAACACACGGAAAAGTGGCATGCACTTCCCCCGGGCCATGATCCCGCAACCGGCAAGCAGCTCAAGGTGTCTTCGGCCAACGCTGCTTATACGGCGGTGTTCGGTAAGGCGCTCGCCGAGCTGGCCGACGAGAACGACAAGATTGTGGCAATCACTGCTGCGATGCCGAGCGGGACTGGTACAGGCGTGTTTGCGGGGCGTCATCCGGAGCGGTTCTTCGACGTGGGAATTGCCGAAGGGCACGGTGTGACCTTCGCGGCCGGCATGGCTACGCGCGGACTGCATCCGTTCTGCGTGATCTACTCGACATTCCTCCAGCGCGCGTATGACAACGTGATTCACGACGTCGCGATCCAGCACCTCCCCGTAGTCTTCGCGATGGACCGCGCAGGACTCGTCGGCGAGGATGGGCCAACCCACATGGGTCTCTACGACATCGCCTACATGCTTGCGGTGCCGGGAATTACGATCACCGCTCCGAGGAACGGGAAAGAGATGGTTGGCCTGATGCGGACTGCGGCGGACCACAAGGCCGGGCCGTTCACTCTTCGATATCCACGAGATGCTGCGCCTGACATCGTTCCGCCCGCTTCGGAGATCGAGGCGGTTCCGTACGGGACGTGGGAGGTACTGAGGAAGGGAAGCAGGGAGAACCCGGATGCTTTGGCGATTCTGGCAGTCGGCACGATGGTTCAGCCCTCACTCGACGCTGCGGAGATTCTGGCGAGCGAGGGGCTGAGCGTCTCGGTGGTTAACTGCCGGTTCATCAAGCCGCACGATGCTGAGACGCTCGCTTCCGTTGTCGCCGGCTGTCACGCGCTTCTCGTCGTCGAGGAGGGAACTGTCGTCAACGGTTTCGGTGCGTACATGGCATCAGTTATCGCCTCGATAGATCCCTCCGTGAGAGTCGCCACTCATGGAGTTCCGGACCAGTTCATCGAGCAGGCGCCGCGCGCGAAGCAGCTTGCGAGTGTCGGCCTCGACGCCACCGGGATCGCGGCTCGCGTCAGGGCGCTTCGCAAGACGGATGAGCGGGGTGCACGGCTTCTCGCCGGCTGATGCGCGTCGGCGTCATTGGGCACACGGGGTATGACGAGCTCGACGACATCCTCGGGAGGCTGCTGAGGCTCGCCCCCGAGCTCGGTCTCGAGCTCGAGTTCGAGCCGGAGCTGCATTCCGCCGCCCGATCCGGAGCGGTCCTCACGGACACGTCGACTCTTGGCGCGCTGATCACACTGGGTGGGGATGGGACGCTGCTCCGCGGAGCCCGGCTTCTCGACGGCGCGCCGGTTCCGATAGTTGGAATCAACCTCGGGCGGCTCGGTTTCCTGACCACCTGTGGCGCGGGAGAGCTCGAGCTCGTGCTGCGGCAGCTGGCGACGAACGACTACTTCGCGCAGGCGAGGATGGCGCTCCGCGCGACTGCAGTCGACGCCAGCGGGGTGGACAGGGACGAGTGGCTCGCGCTCAACGATTTCGTCGTTCACAAGGGCGGATTCGCGCGCGTTGTCCGCCTTGGACTCACTGTCAATGGTGACTCTATCGGAACGTACGCGGCCGACGGCGTGATAATCTCGACCCCCACGGGCTCGACCGCCTACAGTCTCTCTGCGGGCGGACCCGTTGTCGTGCCCACAGTCGAGTCGATCCTGATAACACCGATTTCCGCGCACGCGCTCGGGGTGCGCCCGCTGATCGTTCCAGCGGAAGCAGAGGTCGTAGTCGATACGTCCCAGAGCTCCGAGTCACTTCTCATGACAGTCGACGGTCAGGTTGGAACCCAGCTGATCCCGGGGGAAAAGCTCGTCGTCAGGCGCGCGGCCGAATCCGTCCTCATTGTGAGACTTCAGGGATCCAGCTTCTTCGAGCGAATGAGAGTGAAGCTTGGGTGGGGCGGACCACCCGACATCGACTGAAGACAGATGCTGACCGAGCTCCGCATCAGGAACTTCGCGATAATCGAGTCGCTGACACTTCCGCTGTCTGACGGATTCAATGTTCTCTCCGGCGAGACGGGTGCGGGCAAGTCGATAATCGTCGGTGCCCTGGGATTTCTCCTTGGCGAGCGCGGGAGCTCCGACCTCATTCGCACCGGCGCTGACAAAGCGACAGTCGAAGGCGTTTTCGACGCGGGAGAGTCGGCCTCGATATCCGCGCTTATCGACGAGCGGGGGATCGAAGCCGACGATGGAGTCATTGTTCTCAAGCGGGAGATCTCGGCAGCGGGCCGCGGCAGGTCGTGGGCGAATGGATCCCCGGTCACGGCGACGGTGCTCGGCGAGATCGGACGCTCGCTGGTGAACCTTCACGGACAGCATGAGGCGCAGTCGCTTCTCGACACCGATTCGCAGCGGAAAATTCTCGATGACTTCGGTGGTGCGAGAGCGCAGACCGAGATCGTCCTGAACGCCTTCTCGGAGTTGTCACGAATCAGGAGGGATATCTCCCAGCTATCCTCCCGGAAGAGTGACGCAGAGCGGCGTGCCGATTACCTGCGGCACGT
>JBBQZF010000221.1:0-4658 GCA_038208015.1 Gemmatimonadales bacterium | reverse complement strand
TCGTTCCGCTCGCCGAGCTGGTCACACCGAATTCTGATGAGGCGGCGGTGCTGGCCGGCTTTGCCGTCGGCGACCTCGCCGGCATGCAACGCGCCGCGGAATCGATTCTCGCCATGGGAGCGCGAGCCGTTCTCGTGAAGGGTGGGCACGTCCGCGGGGACGACAGTTCAGTCGTCATCGATCTGCTTTACGATGGCGAGGTAACCGAGTTCAGGCACACTCGTATCGAGACAACAAGCACGCATGGAACGGGGTGCACGCTGTCGGCGGCAATAGCCGCGTTACTGGCGGGTGGCGCCGATCTCAGGGAGGCGGTCGCAACCGCGACTGACTATGTAAATGAAGCGATAAGGACAGCGCCGGGCCTAGGCAGCGGCCACGGCCCGCTGAATCATTTTGCGCGCGGCAGCGACTCGACAAAATCCCTGACGAGGGCCTGAAAACCGCGGGCGGCGCGCGCAGTTACCTCGAGAACGTCGGTGTGCAGAACCGGCTCACCGGTGACGCCCGAAGCCGCATTCGCGATGCAGCTCATCCCGGCCGCGCGCATTCCCATTGCGCGCGCAACTATCACTTCGGGAACGGTCGACATCCCGACCGCATCCGCACCGAAGCGCTCCAGCATCCTGACTTCTGAGCGCGTCTCGAACGACGGTCCCGGGAGCCAGGCGTAGACACCCTCCTTTACATCGATTCCGGTCCGGGTGGCCGATGCCTTGAGCAGGTCGCGCAGCTCTGCATCGTAGGGTGCGGTCATGTCGGGGAACCGCTCGTCACCCTGCTCCACGTGTCCCGTGAGGGGATTCTGCCCCGTCAGGTTGATGTGGTCCTCGATTATCATCAGGTCGCCCGGAGCGAGGTCAGGCCTGATTCCGCCTGCTGCATTCGAGGCGAAATAGATCGTCGCGCCAAGCGCGTGCATGACCCTGACCGGGAATGCCGCGAGCTGGGGGGGATGCCCCTCATACATATGAAAGCGCCCGGCCAGTGCCACAACGTGGCGTCCTCCGAGCGTGCCCGCCACAAGCGCGCCAGCGTGGCCGGGGATCGTCGCGGCAGGAAAGCCCGGCACTTCAGAGAACGGAACCCGCACGGCGTGCTCGATCTCCTCGGCGAGCCCGCCGAGGCCTGAGCCGAGGACAATTCCGATTTCGGGACTGTGGGAGCCGATGCGCTGCCTGATTGCCTCAGCCGTTCTCAGCGCGGCGTCCCGGCCGTATGGGGCAGTCATGCGGCTTCCGAAGCGATTGCCTGCATCTCGCGCGACACTTCTTCCAGAAGCTTTACTCGCTGTTCCCATGGAAGAAACGCCGACTCGAACCCGTTGAGGGCGAGCGTGCAGAGCTCGTCCATTGAAAAGTCGAGATGACGCGCAGCACACACGTACTCGTCTGTCAGAGTCGTCCCGCTCATCAGCCGGTTGTCAGTGTTGAGGGTCAGGTTCATGCCGCGGTCGAAGTACTCGCGCAGCGGGTGTGTCTCGTACGACTTGGCCGCGTGCGTCTGGACGTTCGACGTGAGACAGATCTCGAGTCCGATCCGCCTGTCGTTCACGTACTGGGTGAGAGCGGGATCCTCTATGAGGCGTGTGGCGTGACCGAGCCGGTGGGCACCGCAGGCATGCACGGCGTCGCGAACCGAGCGCGCACCGTCACCTTCGCCGGCGTGGACCGTCACCGCGAGGTTGTGCTTCCTCGCGTAAGCGAAAGCCTCCGCGTGATGCGAAGCGGGATATCCGAGCTCCCCTCCCGCGAGGTCGAACGCCACGACCCCTTTGTCCCTGTATGCAACGGCGAGCTGCGCGAGCTCCAGTGAAGTCTCAGGAGGAAGCTGGCGAAGGGAGCAGACGATCGAGCGGGCGATGATTCCGTGGTCGCGCTCTGCCCGCTCGAGGCCGCGGATCTGCGCCTCGAGCGCCTCTCCGAGCTCGAGGCCGCCGCGACTGTTGAGTATCGGTGCGTTGCGAACCTCGATGTACCTGACGCCGTCGGCCGCTGCGTCTTCACCGAGTTCGTATGCAATTCTCTCGATCGCGTCGGCGGACTGCATTACCGAGACGGTCACCTCGAAACGCTGGAGATAGTCCTCCAGCGATTTCGCGTCGCTCACGAGCATGTAGTCCCGGAGCGCATCGGCCGAATCGCGCGGCATCCTGATGCCGTGTTCGCGCCCGAGCTCGATCAGCGTCGCGGGCCGCACCGACCCGTCGAGGTGGCAGTGGAGCTCCGCCTTGGGAAGGCGTCTGAGCCGATCGGGTGTGGGTATCACTGTGTGATGAAAATGCGGTTCTCCGCCGGCACCGCCAGCGGTGATGGGAGGCGTCGGAAGTATTCGATTAGAGCGTCGAGATCGAGAATGTCCAGGGCTGTAACTTCTGCGCCGTCGGGAACGTTGACGCCCTCCCCGCCTCCGACGGCCATGAACTCATTCATTATCACGCTATACGTCGAGCCGTCAGAGAGCGTGCGCCCGGCCGGCAGTCGTATCGAGACAATGCGCTCGCCTTTCGGAAGCCCGGGATTGTAGCCGATTGTCGCGCCGCTAACGTGCTCGCGAAGATTATCGCGCGCGACTATCTGTTCCAGATATGCGCGCACCTGCGCGCCGGTCATCCTTACGCGATACAGTCGGTTACCGAAGGGATGAACCTCGAACAGGTCGCCGTACGTCACGTTGCCTGCCGGCAGTCCCGCCCTGATGCCTCCGTTGTTCATGACGCCGATGTCCCCCTTGCCGATCACTCGCTGCGCATCGGCGATGAGGTTGCCGAGCGGGTATTGGTTTCCGCTGCGGGGGAGCGGCGCGGCGAGGCGGGCAACATTGCGGTTGACGGTAGCCGCGACGGCTGCGCTCGCCCTTCTGACTATCGAATCGATCGCCGGGTGAGCCGGAACCTCCGTCGCTATCACGGAGCGAACGTCGCCGGCCGCCTCTCCGGATGGCTTTCCGCCCTCCAGGGGAATATCGAGAACGGCAATGGCCTGGCCGCGAGAGCGGGCCTGCACAATCGGGATTCCGTTGACGGAGAAGTCGATCACACTATGCGTGTGCCCGCTGACTATCGCGTCAACTTTTTCCGTGATCTTCGCGGCCGTGCGGAAGATCTCGCCGGTGCAGCCGGCGGTGCCGCTGGCACTGCAGAATCCGCCGTCATGGGCGAGGACGATGATTACATCCGCGCCACGCGCCCGCAAAGCTCGCGCTCGAGCATCGATCACGGGCGCAGCGTCGACTATCCTCAGCCCGCTGACGTTCTGCGGCATCGAGCTCACGATTGTCCGCTCTCCCGCGATCCCGATCACGCCGATTCTCGTGTTGCCGCGGGTCACGAGTGTGTCGTCGCGAATCCAGGCGATATCGGCGCCGCGTGTGTCGCGGACATTCGCGCCGAGAAATGCGAACCTCGCGCCGCGCATACGGGCGCGAAGCGTGTCCTGTCCCCAGTCGAACTCATGGTTGCCGACGGCGGCAGCCACGTATCCCATCCTGTTGTAGAAATCGACGACCGGGCGGCCGAAAGCCAGGTTGGAAACCATGGTTCCCTGGAAAAGGTCCCCACCGTCGAGAAGAATCGTCTCGCAAGCGGGAGCGCATTCAGCCTTCGCCCTTTCGATCATCGTCGCGACGTGCGCGGCGCCCCCGCGCACGACGCCATTCGCGTCGGCCTTCGGTTCGAGCGCTCCGTGGAAGTCGTTGGTGGCGATGATCCGAAGACGGGAGGATCCCGGGCTGAGCCCGGCGGGCCTTATCACCGGCGCGCCGGGATACACAAGCCGCCAGTTCTGCGTGAAGTAGTCTTCCGGCCTTATGACTTTCCTTCGCTTTACTTCCTCGATCAGCAGCTCCCGCAGCTCCTCCTGCTTGTCGTAGACGACGGGAGCGTCCTTGATCATCGCGAAGCCCCCGCCTCCCGACTGGCGGTAATTGTTCAGGGCGAGCGTGAAGGCGTCGGTTTCAGCGACCGGCCTTCCCTTTACGGCAAGTGCGCCGACGCGCGATCCGACCGGCCGCGTCAGGTCAAGGGTGTAATCCGCGCCCGCAATCATGTCGAAGTTGTAGCCGGGAACGCTGGGATCAGTGACCGGCGCTCCACCTTCGGCACCCGTGTAATAGCGGCTGCTGTACTCGAGGTAATCCTTCAGCTGCTTCCCGCTGATCCGGATCGCTCTGAGCGTATTGTCGTAAGGATAGAGCTGCGCCATCTGAGCGACCGTGATGTTTCCCGAATCCAGTCTCGCGCCGAGCGTGAAGGCAGCAGTCGATGAGAGATCGGCGCCGGTCGCCTTGCGCTGCACCTCGAGTATGAGATCTACGAGCGGCGTATCACGAAGCCGCGCGGAGTCGCCGGCCCAGGCAACGGGTGTGGTCCCGATTACCGTGGTGACGTAGCTGACTGTTGCGGTATGGACTGTCTCCGATACTGCGAGAACTGCCGGGCTCTCCGCGCGGCCGGCGACAGGAATCGTTTCGCCTCTCGACGACGCCACCGTCCACCGCCCTGCAGCCCGCGCCAGGCTGAGGTGCGCGACGCCTACACTTGTCGCCCAGTTCTTCGGCTGAACGAGCAGGGTCGATCCAATGCTTATCCCTTTCTGTTCCTTGTGAGAGTGTCCATAGACAATCAGGTCGATTCCGGGAATCTCAGCCGCCATGCGGGC
>JBBQZF010000220.1:0-4715 GCA_038208015.1 Gemmatimonadales bacterium | reverse complement strand
TTCTTCCGCGTCGTGCCCGCCGCCGACCGACTGGTGTCAATTGCTGTCGTCGTCGCCGGCTTCGCCGCCTCCGCGATGATGATCAGGCGGCTGCCCCAGAAAATAGAGCTTCTCCGGCCAGTATGAAACGCTGTCGACTGCCTGCATGCCGCTGAGAAGCTCGGGGGAAACGACGAGATACCGCAGCCCGGCCGCCCGAGCCTCGCTCATGGCCGCCGGCAGGTCCGGGGCCGGCACGAAATGGTACTTTCCAAGCGTCGTGAATGCGTCCATCCCTGTCGAATAGAAGTTCTTCGGCGCCTGCTGGAACTCCCTTGGCGTCATCGGCGAGTAGCTCGCGATGTAGATGTATGGCTGGGTCCCGAATCGCTCCAGGATGATGCGATCGTAATTTTCCTCGTATGAGCCAAGCTTCTTCGACATGTCGACGAGGATCTGCTGGAAGTAGGCTTCGCGGTAGACCGGGCTCTTGATGTACCAGCTGATCAACACCCCGGCGCTGAGAACCACCGCAGCCGCAGCGATGGGATAGTAAACCTTCCTCCTCACGCGGTCACTGCTGATCAGCGACGCCAGGAGGACCATTCCCGCCGCTGACAAAAAAGGAGAAACCACAGCGAATCCGGAAGCGCGAAGTGTGTTCGGATTGCCCGTCGTGATCGCAGCGGGAAGGATTGAGATTATGAGAGCGAGGAACATGAAGTATCGCGAGCGCCTCTCCACTCCCCTCAGCAGGAACAGTCCGGCAATCCCCACATAGAAGAAGAGGACCTCGACAGGAAGCAGGCGGGTGACAGTCAGGTCGTAAATCTCCCCGGGCCAGAACAGATATCGCGGCTCGAGGTTGAGCCAGTAGTTCCTCAGAACCTCGGCCACGTATCCGACGGGGCCGTCGGCTGTCACCGACAATATCTTCGCCCGCGCGAAAAACCTGTCGGTTTCGCGGAAAAGAGCGATGATCTGCGGGAGTGCCCCGGCAAATGCCCCGACGGAGAACACGATGATCTTGCGAACACGCGGCGCCGCGTGCCTCGCAATGTCCACGATCATGAAAGCCGCGAAGACGAACGCGGTGAGCTTTGTCGCCTGATATGCGTTCGACGAGAAGCCGGTGGCGAAGCCCAGCGCCGCAACCACCCAGTTCCTGTAACCCTCCAGGGATGCCTTCTGCCACAGATACAGGGAGACGATGACGAAGAACGCCGGGAGTATCGCACCCTCGTGCGCCAGCCGCGAATACTGGATATGCAGCGGCGAAAAGGTCGCGAACAGGAGCACGGCGAAGGCGTAGGTGGTGCCGACCATCCGCCGGGCGAAGCCAAACATCAGCACGAGGGAGACGATGCCCATGAGCGCCGAGGGCAGGCGCCCGGCCGCGATCGAGAATCCGGCGACCGCCTGTGGCAGTACCGTCAGCCAGGGATAGAGCGCCGGCCGATAGTCGTTCTCGCCGAATCCGCGCACGATAGCCGGGTACCGGTCGCCGAACCGGTCTGCGCCGGTGGTGAGGATCGAGTAGCCGTCGTAAATGTCGGAGAGCTCGTCCTGCTGAACGCCAAGGGGATACTTGTCGAGACTGGCAATTCTAAGCCAGCCGCCGATGATCAGCAGAAAAACAAGGCCCGCCACCTTCAGCTTCCGTGACTCAGTCATCGGCTTGATTCATTTTGTTGAGCTAGGTGAGGCGGCTCGCGATCCTAGTATGGCATGAACCATGGCCAAACACTATGACCGCCGGTTCACGGCGCTCCTACCTGCCGATTGACGCGTGCTCACGATGGAGGCGGCTGTGGATGGTGCCTGACTCGACCTTCTCGAGAAAGTCCGCCAGTGCTGCGCGGTTTCCCCGGTATAGTTGAGGATGCGCTTCCCTGAAGGTCCTGAGTCGCGTAGCAGGGTCGAATGAGTCCCGCGCTGCGTGGATCTCGCCGACGAGGTCGTCAACAGTGTTCTCGTAGACCACGAAGTTCGACGAATGTTCGCCCGGGCCCGGCAGCATGTCATCCCCCTTGAGCCAGTGCGCCCCCGCCCACTCGGAGCGCGGCGTGAAAATCTGTCCTCCACTCGCCTGAATCTCGCAGATGGGCAGTCCGAAGCTCTCGCGGTGTGAAAGCATCAACGCGGCCGACTTCCGGTACTTCGCCCTGATCTCCTCGCGCGTGTAGCGGCCGTCGAGAACCTCGTACGAAACGCCTGAGCGCTCGAGCGCGTCGATCTGGACCTCGCGGTAAACGGGATAGTCCTTCCGCCGCTGCTCGAAGTCGACGAGAATATGAAACTCGCCGCCCTGCTCCGGATACAGGCTTCCGTCATCGAGATCGATTCCGATATGTGAAAAAGGCCGTCGCCCGGCGTGCATCGGGATCTCGCTGACCGGCGACGCCACCAGATACCAGTCATACCGCTCCAGGCCGAACGGTTTCGGCTGCAGCAGGCCAATCTCCTCCCTGGAAATATCAGACAGGTCACCCTTCAGCATCGCCTCTCCCCATTTCTGCACAGTCGGCAGGTAAACGAGGTCGTAGTTCACGATCGGGATTTCCGGGAGGCGCTTGCGAAGGAGCTCCAGGTTTCCGAGGGCCCTTTTCGAGAGACTACCGGGAACATGCGCGACGACGACTATGACGTCGGCCGATTTCAGGCGCTCGGCCAGGCGCGCGAACCGCTTCCGGTATTTCGGTGACTTGAACGCGAAGCGCGCGACGCCGCGCGGTGTGGGATTCTGCAGCGTGAGTGGCAGCGACAGAGTTTCGAGCCCGTCGTAATGGATCTCCGGAAGGGTATCACAAGCTGCGCTCATCCGGGCGAGCCCTTCAGCCAGCGGGCGAACGAAGCTGTCCTTCTCGTTCGCCAGAATCGCAATCTTCAATATCTATTCGTAAAGAGTGTCGAGGTCTGCCGCATCGAGGTCCACCAGGTATGATGCGATGCGCTCCGTCACCGCAGCGAGAAACTTCTCTCCCTTCGCGGGCAGCGCCTGAGCGGGATCCCCACTGCCGGTGTCCTCAGTTACCTGGGTCCACTTTCGCGGAGCCCATGCAATGCCGTCCCTGAGGCCGGCGATGCGGAAGACGCGCGCCTTCCCCTCCCCTGCCTCGCTCACCGGGAGACAAAGGTCGGGAGCGATATGCATCATCACACTCGTCTCGAGCTCTCCCGCATGGTCTCCCGGCGTCTCGAAGTACGGCTTCGCATCAACGACCTGCCACCAGTTGACCGTCGATACGAACACTTGCGACTTCGGCTGCAGCTCGCGAATCATCTGCCTGAAATCATTTCCGCCATGACTGTTGATTATCACCAGCTTGTGGATCCCCTGCACCTCCAGTGCCTGCACGATATCAGTCAGCACGAGCGCCTGGGTGGACGGGTTCATGTTGATGCAGAGCGCAATGTCGAGCTGGCCGGTGTTCACACCGAATGGCACGGTCGGAAGGACGATGACCTTCGCTCCCGCACCCCGGGCAATGCGCGCTGATTCAGCGGCCACCCACGACGACTCGTAATTGTCAGTGCCGTACGGCAGGTGGAAGTTGTGGGCCTCCGTTGCCCCCCAGGGCAGGATCGCCACGTCGAAACGATCAGCACTCACTGCCTTCCAGGTAGTCTCTTCAAGCAAGTACGGCCGGCCGGGCAATCTGTTCTCTCCGGATGTTGTAACAGAAAACTAGCGCCCAGGGCCGGAAACGATCAGAAGCGCGCCTCCAGATAGAGGTTCGCGCGAATCTTCTTGCCAGGATAAATCCCTCTCGCAAGGTCCAGCCGCACCAGACCGTCGAGAAATGATGCGCCCACACCTGCGCCACTGATCGGACGGCCTGAATCACCGAAATCGCGCCGGTCTCCCGCCCACCCAATGTCGTAGAACACCACTGGACGAGCCCCAGCCACACTCGAGCCAAGTTCCACGCGTCCCATCCAGAAAGCATCACCGCGGGCGGTCCCGCCCACCTGCCCACGCACACTCTGGCTGCCGCCGAGATACCACAGTCGCTGAACGGGAAGCTCACCGCCCGACATGCCTGCAGCCAGGGTCAGCGCCCCGTCAATCCGGCTCGTGAGGCCGTTCGACAGCGTCACGTCAAACATTCCACGCGCGTAACTCATCTCTCCTGTCGCTGCCTCCGCGCGAACACCGCCGAACATCCTGAATCCGTTCGGGTCAAGACCGCGCGAGCCGTGCCGCTCAGCCGCGATTCCGGCGTAATATCCACCGTCTGCATCGATGTTCTCATCGAAGCCCTCTCTTCCAAGAGCCTTGGCGATCGACCAGGTGGTGTTACGGTCCGCGTCACTGTGGTGCTCGGCGAAAAGCCTCCATGAAGTCGTCGCCGAATCATCGGGCGTACCCGCGAGCTCCACTCCAAGCTTCCTGTAGTAGATGCCGTCGTCCCGACCGAACATCACGGCCGAAAGTGAAGCCCCAAGTGAAAACGGGTTGTCGAAGTCGTCGGAGGCGGAGAGTCTCCGGTACGCATTCAACGCCAGCGACGCCCGCCCATTCGTTCGCCACATTCCAATCTCGGCGTTGGGCTGCCAGTCGCCAAGCCCGATCCGCGCCGACGCGCGCGCCGTATATCCCCGGCCGAGCGTCTGCGACACTGCGATCCCCGTGGAGAGCGCTTCGATCTTGTTGTAGCGGGTATGCCCCAGGCCGTAAGTGAGCACCGGTTTCTGCGGAGTCCAGCCGGGCTGCGCCCCAAGCGCAAGGGCCT
>JBBQZF010000219.1:0-4754 GCA_038208015.1 Gemmatimonadales bacterium | reverse complement strand
TCGGAATTGGGCTCGGCAGGTTCAATCGCGGCGAAAGAGACATCCGCCTCGCGCGAGAGCAGCGCGTTCGCAACGTTGTCGAGCACCTCCCCGATCACATCGACTGGCGTGAACTGGCGTTCGACTGCCGAGAGAATCGCTGCTCTCACGGGAGAGTTGGCGCCGCCGTCGGGGCCGACCCACGTGTCGCCGTTCTGCCAGTGATCGCGATCTTCGACGAACGCTGAATTCGACTTGAAGCCTTTGTCGCCGACGCTTCCCGCTATCGCCGCAGTGACCGCTTCCCTGACGTTGCTGTATTTCCACTCTTTGAACGGAGGCATGATTAGACCTTGCTAGACCGTGATGTAGGATTCGGATTGCGGGACGAACGGCCGCTGCCTTGGCTTTGAGACGACGTTGAATTCCTGCCATAGCAGATAATCCGCGGCGTCGACGATATGATCGAAGCCGAGCGTCTTGTCGGGCTGCTTTGTGCCCTCTTTGTAAGTCAGGCTTGAGAGCGCGGTGATGAGCACCTTCGCGCGCGGGTTGATGCGAACGCGCCGCCGGCCGGTGGTCGGATCGAAATACATCGCCTGGGCGTTGTTGACCCGGTCGACAACGAGGGGTGCGGCGTTCGGGGCTCTCACCTCGAAACCCGCGCGCTCCAAGATCGTGAAGTCAGTCTGGCCGACAGGTGCCGCCGATAACCGTCGCTTTCCCGAGGGATCGGGACAGACGATGATCCTCCGTCCGGGATACCGTAGCTTTAACTCGGCCGCCATTTCCTCGGTGTTCGACGTTTCGATTTCGATCGAGTCGTGGATCAGGCACTCGTCGACGGCGCGAGTTGCGATGACCGCCGACATTGGATTGACGTTGAAGTCCATGCCGACCAAGAGCTCGCCGCCCGTGTCCTCGACCGTCTCGTCGATGTTCCCGAGCGGCATGTCTTTCTTCATGAACGACGAGTAGACCCGGCCATTTCCGCCCAGGAAGTAGCCGCCCATCCAGATGTGCTGGTATTTGTCCGGGTCCGCGCGATGAAGCCGGTCGGCCTCTTTCTTCATGACCTGCGGACAGAACGGGTTGTCGAGATAGGTCACGTGAACGTGCACCGAGCCCTCTGGCTCCGCGGCGAAAAATGCGTCGACGGGATCAGATGGCTGATCCGGGTTCCAGCTGAACCAGATCTCGGAACCTTCGCTTCGAATTGTCGGGATGAGGAGGTCGAGCGAGCGCTGGCTGATGCTCTGCGCCTCTTCAACCCATGCGGTGTTGAATCCCTCGAGCGACTTGATCGAGTCCGAAGTGTGGTCCTGCATTCCCTCGAAGATCATGACACCGGTCGCGTCCTTCCGGCGAATCTCTCGCTCGAGAATGTCGAACAGGTGCCCGACGCCGAGACGCTGAATCTTCGACTCAATGAGTGACTTGGCTGAGAACTTGAGCGATCGCTGAACCTCTCTAATGCAGACGAAACGGTGGGCAGGGTCGAGGACCATTTTCTCGACCGCTTCCTCGGCAAAGAAGTGCGACTTACCGGACGAGCGCCCTCCGTCCGCGCCCTTGTAGCGTGCGGGCTCTCGGAGCGGCAGCGCCCAGTCGGGGATGTTCCGAACTATCTCCGTGGTCGTCTCGTGCTTCGTTGTCCGGTCGAGTGCCCGCGGCCGGAGCGCGAGCCGGAGAGCAGCGTTGAGCGGGTCGGCAGAACGGAACATCGGGTGATCGCCAAGCGAGACCTGCGGCATTCTTCCGGGAATCATCGGTGCCGTCATACGCCGAGCGCCAGAATGTCGAGCTTGATCTGGGTGGCCAGCTCCGCGTCTTCAACACGGAGATCGATGATCCGGTCGATGCCGAAGAAGAGCCGCTTCGCCTGGTCGATCGTGAATGCGTTCTTCGCGGTCACGTTGTGGATCCGCTCTTTCAACCGGCTCGCCTCTACCGCCAGACGCTCCACCGCGGGACGGTCGAAGTTCTCCTTCTCAAGCACCTCATCCAGGAGTCCGCAGATGATCGTGAGCTCGGTTCGCATGTCGAGCAGTGACGGGTTGCTTGCGTGACGCTCGATCGCCTCGGCGAATGTCGGGTTGCCGACTTTGTACTTGTTGAGCAGTCCGTGCTTCGTCCGCTTGTCCGATCCGCCGTCGTGCTTCCGGCAACGGCCTCGGCCGGAGTGAGTCGTGCCCATCCCTGCTATCGAGCCGCAGTATTTCGTGCGTTTGGGATTCCAGAATCGGCAATAGAAATTCGGCGCGATCGGCGCACCCACGAACTCCGCCGGGATGAACCGCTCGTGATCGTCCGGGACGACGACGTACTGGTCGCGCTTGGTGACGGAAGTCTCTTCGCTCACGTCGCGTCACCGTCCTTCACGAAGCCGTGCCAGCAGCTGGTGCCGACCTTCTTGCCTTCGCCGTCAACCTCGATCACGTCGATTGACGGAGACAGCGTTAGCGAATCGGGGAACTCGCCCGATGCCTGCCAGACGAGGTTGCCCTCTGCATCGGCGTGAGTAGGCTGGTCGCTGATTCGAACGCGCACCTGATGACCAACGGGCCCGATGCCGGCGCATACCGGGCAATCGAAATTGAGCCACCCGTCGGTGGCCGTTCCCTTCAACCGCGCATCGAGATCCCGCAACCGCGCCATTCTGCTCCTGAAAACAAAAAAGGCCTCGCCCCCGATGTGATCGGAGAAGAGGCCACGTGAATTATTCCAAAACTATTCCCTGCTCAAACTTTCCTACACCACCAGTCTACCGCTAAGTCGCTACTTCGGAAAGTGAATTCCGAGGAACCGCGCCACGCCCGTCGGCTTGATGCCGAGCCTCCTGATCTCGTTGCTCTCCTCGGGCGTGATATCAATCCAGAATCGTCCCATCATCCCCGTTGCAACGTAAAGCAGGCATCCGCACCGCGGCTGGCCAACGTCCGCGCGGTCCATGCACTGCACCGTCATCGCTCCTTCGTGCAGCTCGAGCGCCGGCCGAAGCTTGTGCTTGAACGGGCACACGAGCTGCTCGCCTGGCTCGAGCCAGCCTGATCGACGAGGAACGATCTTGCCGTCGCGGAGCCGTATCAACCCTGAGGGTGTTTCTACCACACTCCCTCATTCGGCGATCTTGTGGGCGCGCTTCCACCGCGCGATCGCGCTGTCGATCGCTTCGTCGGCAGACTTCCCGTCGCTGACCGGCGTGATCTTCGTGTGGCCCTGGCCTGGCTGCTCGGGTTCTGCGTAATGCGCGACGAAACAGCCGGCTGGAGAGCGACCGAGTGTGAGGTTGTTGTCGGCGAGGAAGCGCCAGCGTTCAGCATCTGAATTCATCCCTCAAGTTACGTCGAGAAACGAGAATCACCGGTTGCGCTCTCAGGTTACTTCGCCTCTGCCCTGAGTACTCGCTGGCAATTCTTGCAGGTTGCCCTGCGTTTGTCGCGCGTGTCGTGGCGCGTCTTCGAGGACTTTAGTCCGCAGAGCACCTTCTTGCCGCCTCTCGTGAAATGCGTTGCGAGCTTTCTCATTGTGTTCTCCTTGGTGTGTGGTAAGTCCTCGACCTCGTGCAAGGCCGATTAACGAATTCCAACGTCAGCGATCTTCTGCTCGCGGAGATACGCGGTCAGCTCCGCCAGCCCGCCGCGCACGTACAGCTCGCCGCGACTCGTGACGAGATCCCTAAACGCCGCCTGGCCTTTCTTTGTCGGCGTGTTCGTCTTCTCCTGCTTGCGCTTCTGCTCGTGCCAGAACGGGGCGTGGTTCCGCGGGTTGTTCTCAGGCGGGTAATAACGACGATCTGCAATTCCCAAAGTTTGAGCTGCGCGGAACGGTTGGCTAAACTTGACCATTGACCAGCCGAGCTTCTCCATCAGTTCGTCGCACAACTGCCCTTCATCCTTCTCGAGTGGAGGAGTGCAGACGGCGCATAGCGTGATGAACGTCTGACCGTGCGGGCACGGCGGCGCTGATTTGTCGCGATGGATCTTCGTGACCTGGCGTTGCAGCTCCTGCTGCGTCGGGCCTGAGCCGAAGATGTCTGTCAATTGGCCAGCTCCCTCTCGGGCGTTGTTATCTGCTGGCAATTGTCCTCCAGAAGTCCGGCCCGTCGCCTATCCTGTACGGGCCGTTTACAGTCACGATCTCACCGTGCGCACTAACCCGCTCAACAGTGCGAACCTCCCACGATTTGAAGTCCGGCCACCACGCGATGACCTTGGCGATTGCGCCTATCCCCTCGACCTCATCTCCCGGTTGTGGCACCATCCATTTGTTGAAGGCGCTCATCAGTCGTAATCCTCTGGCCCATCGGGTCCGTAGTAGTCGTCCTCTGGGTCGGGCTCGTTGTTCTCCGATTCGGACTCGACGCTCTTGACTTCCTGCTCCGTCAGAACGCAGCCCAGTGAACACACAACAGCAGCATCGGCAATCCAGTAGCCCCGCACCGCTATCCCACGGTTCCCATCGGAGTCGGCGCCGTACCGGGGATCGCCGGGCTCCCACTCAAGGCTTACCTGTACCGTTCCCTCGCAGTCCTCGCGGGGGCAGTGAATCGTTTCTGTTTTCTCTGTCATGCGAGCCCCGCCGCGATCATCGAGATCCACGTCACCTTGCACGCGACATGAAGCGCCTGGTCACTCCACATCGCTCGCCTGCCCTCCCCGAGCATTCCCTCACACTTCGCGTAGTCGATCGCGGAGTGAGCGAGCAGCTCGAGCACTCCGAGCATCACCGAGCCGGAGATGAGCGCGACCATGCCGGCGTGGATCGTCGAGTGA
>JBBQZF010000218.1:0-4781 GCA_038208015.1 Gemmatimonadales bacterium | reverse complement strand
TCGGTAAATGCTGTCGGATCGGGATTCGCGGAGCTTCATTACGAGGTGCCGCGCCCTACCCCGCCGCAGGCAGCGGCGCGAGCGAAGTAACCCACATGTTGAGGTGTCCATGCGTCATATCTTGCGATGGGCCGCCGTTTTCCTGCTGATCCAGACCGTCGGGTGCAGCGCGCAACGTCAAGCGACAAGTCGGGCGCCGTATCCAGCAACGCGCACCGTCGACGTTGTCGACGACTATCACGGCACCAGGGTCGCCGATCCTTATCGATGGCTCGAGGATCTCGAATCGCAGGAAGTCCGCGACTGGGTTGCCGCCCAGACCGCCATTGCCATCCCGTTTCTGCGACAGAATGAAATTCGGCCATGGAGTCTTGCCCGCATCGAGGAGCTTCGCCGGTTCTGGGAGAAGCCCTCGACTGAATCGGACGGCCCGCCGCCGCTGATTGACGAAGAGTCACTGGGCGAAGGTCAGACGCTCTGGGGCATCTGGCAGTCGCCAGACAGCGCGTTCGCAGCTTATGCCGTGTCGGATCGGGGCAGCGAGTGGGTGGATACGCGCGTCCGGCGACTTTCCGATGGCAGGGATCTGGACGAGCGGATCGACGGAATGCTGTGGTCGGATCCCCTTTGGACCAAAGATGGTCGTGGCTTCTTCTATGTACGCAGCCTCAGGCCGGCTGCCGGCGAGCGCACGGCGATGAAAGGCCCCGCGGTGTATTACCATGTCGCCGGCACACCACAGTCCGCCGATGCAGCTCTGCTGAAAACGCCGGAGAATGTGACCGATATCGTCCTCGACCTGCAGATGTCGGACGATGGTCGCTACCTCTTCATCTACGAAGGCAATGGCGCCTGGGTTGACGGCATCGGCTGGACGCTTACGCGAATGTACCTGGTCGATCTCGGCGACCCACAACGGCCCGCGCTCTCGACCAGCATCGTACCACTGACGAGCGAGCGGGATGCGGCATACAGCGTGGTCGCATCGAAAGGCGACACGCTCTATCTCTTTACCGATCGCGACGCCCCGCGCCGGCGCATCGTGGCGGTGGATATCAGAAATCCCTCGCCGGAGCACTGGCGCGATGTGGTTCCTCAGGCCGACGACGTGATCGATCGCGTATCGGACATCAACGGGCGTTTCGTCGTCAAGTATATGCGAAACGTGCAGCACGCCGTGCGGGTTTACGATCGCGCCGGCCGGCTCGTGCGCGAGCTGTCGATTCCTCCCATGACGGCCGTCATGAGTCTGCGTCCCGGTGCGCGAGACAACGAACTGGTTGTCGAAGCAAGGACCGGTTTTGCGCTGACACGCACGCGCCACGACCTTTCCACCGGCGAAGTAGTCGTCGAGCTGGCGGCGAAGCTGCCTTTCCCTGCGGATGAATTCGAGACAAAGCAGGTATGGTATGAGTCGAAAGACGGCGTTCGCGTGCCGATGTTCCTGCTTCACCGGCGCGGCCTTGTGCCTGACGGGTCGCATCCGACGATACTGGTCGGCTACGGCGCGTCGAGCCAGATGACTCTGCCGTATTTCGACGAGTGGGCAGTTGTAACTCTCGAGCTCGGCATGGTCATAGCCATTCCCGCACTGCGCGGCGGCGGGGAATTCGGCCGGACATGGTACGAGGCCGCTACTCTCGAGAAAAAGCAGACCACCTTCGATGATTTCATTGCTGCGGCTGAGTACCTGATCAAGGAAGGCTACACGTCGCCTGACAGGCTGGCGATTCAGGGTGCCTCAAACGGCGGCCTCCTCGTCGCTGCGGTCATCAATCAACGACCAGAGCTGTTCCGCGTCGCTGTCGCCGAGGTGCCGCAGACGGATGCGCTGCGCTACGATAGGGGCCGCCACAACACGCAGTTCGGGAATCCGAGGAATCCTGCGCACTTTCCGTTTCTCTACGCGTACTCACCGCAACACAACGTAAAGCCGGGAACCTGCTACCCGTCCACACTCGTGACGACGGCGCTCAACGACGATCGTGCTCCAGCGTGGATGCCGATGAAGTACACAGCGACCTTGCAAGCTGCTCAATCGTGCAACCGGCCGATCATTCTGCGGGCGGATACCGGCGGCGGCCACATCGGCAACGCGCTCGAGGATGCGGCAGACGACGTTGCGTTTGTTGCGGGGCAGCTGGGGCTGACCGCGCCAGAAGCAATCAGGAGCCGAAAATGAAGACGGTTCAGATCCAGGGGGTGCACCACATCACGATCGTGGGCTCGACAAAACAGAGCGCTGTCGATTTCTGGCAGGGCCTGCTGGGAATGCCCTTCATTTTCGAGCAGCCGAACCTCGGGAATCCGGACGAGAACCATCTTTACTTCGATCCGGGTGACGGGCGGCTGCTCACGGTGTTCACGAATGAAACGCGGGAAGACGCGGGGCGTCCCGCGCCGCGCGAGACAGGGTCCGTGGATCACATCGCTTTCAACGTGTCGCGGGCGACCTTCAGCGAGGCGCCCGCCCGCCTCACCGCTCATGGAATCTCTTTCTACCAGCGCGACCGCGGCTTCATGGATTCGATATACATGAAGGACCCGAACGGGCTGACGGTCGAGCTCGCGTGTTACAAGTTCCAGACTCCTGATGGATTCCGTGATGCCGATGTGATGATCCAGGCTCACCGCCTGCGCACCGAGCGAGGGGATCATCACATTACCGAGGAGCACCTGGCCGATGCGATCGGGATGCTGATGGCGACCCGCGACCGACTGCCAGGTCAGGTGTGAGCGATGCGGGAGTGGTATCGGTTCGCGGGCGTTGTAGAACGCCGCGGGCTTCGCCTGCTGTTAGCGGTTGGCCGCTCTAGCGCTTGGCTCTTAGCATCGGAAGAAGGATCAGCGACGACAGCTAACGGCTGAGCGCTAACGCTGCCAACCGCTAACAGCAAGCGAAGCTCCGGCGTGAGGGCGCTATTGCTCCTCGTTCGACCTGGCGTAACCTTTACCATCGTGACCGACCCTTCCGCGTCTTCCCCGAATTCAGCTCCCGCACTCGAGCGGATCGCAGCGCTCGATGTCCTGCGCGGCGTGGCAATCGCGGGAATTCTTGTCGCCAATGTACTGACGTTCTTTGGACTCTTCGCGATCCCTGACGAGCATGCCGCTGCACTGCCCACGGCGGCGGCTGACAAGGTTGCGACGTTCCTCGAGCATGTCTTCGTGACGGGCAAGTTCTATTCGATATTCTCGCTGCTATTCGGAATCGGCTTCGGACTCCAACTCGTTCGCGGTGGCGACGCGGCACTACCGAGGTTCCGCCGCCGGCTGTGGATCCTGCTCGCGATCGGCGCCATCCACGCCGTGTTCATATGGGCGGGCGATATCCTCATGCTTTACGCGATGCTCGGATTCACGCTGCCGTGGTTCGCGCGCAAGCCGGACCGGGCGCTCCTGCGCTGGACCGTTACCCTGCTCGCCGTGCCCGCGACGCTTTATGTCATCGCGCTCCTTCTCTTCGTGACACTCGGACCAGGCGCACCACCACCGGCCCCTGAAGATTCGGGCATGCCTCCGCATATTCTCGAGATCGTCGCGGCGATGGGAACCGGGGGGCTCAGGGAAGCATTCAG
The DNA here is from genome assembly GCA_038208015.1 of Gemmatimonadales bacterium. Taxonomy (GTDB): domain Bacteria; phylum Gemmatimonadota; class Gemmatimonadetes; order Gemmatimonadales; family Gemmatimonadaceae; genus UBA4720. The sequence goes on along the minus strand of JBBQZF010000218.1, from coordinate 1,203 downwards.
CTTCAACCTCGTGCTTCTTGCCGGGCGGTGGATCGACCTCGTCATGACAATGCGATTCCCCAAGGTGCTCGGCATGTTCGTGCTGGGACTTTACCTCGCGCGGGCCGGGATTGTGTTCTCGCTCGCGGATCATCGCCGCACGCTGGTTCGCTGGAGCCTCATCGGATGGAGCGTTGGCCTGCCGGCAAATCTCATGGCGGCATGGGCGATGGAGCAGTGGCAGTATCTGCCGCCTTCATTCGGAGGACTTCTCGGAGTAGTGGCAGAGGCAATAGGGATTCCGCTGCTCGCCATCGGCTACGCATCGACGATCGCGCTGATTGTAGTCGACGGACGCCGCATTCTCAACGCCTTTGCTCCAGTCGGGCGAATGGCGCTAACGAACTACCTGATGCACTCCGTTGTGTGCGTCACGCTTTCATATGGCTTCGGGTTTGGTCTGTGGTGGCGGATCGGAGCTTCCACCGCGATGGGGATCGCCATTGCGATAATTCTCGTGCAGATCCCGCTCAGCGCGTGGTGGCTCTCACGCGCGCGGTTCGGGCCAGTCGAATGGATCTGGCGGCGGCTTACTTACGGACAGGCGATTCCGCTCATGCGAAGGGGGGTCGAGCAGCGCCCCGCCGCGATCTCATAAGCCCTTCCCAGTGGCACACCGGGATTTCCTGCTGCCTGCTGTCTGGCGCCTGCTGGTGCTTCCTGCTTCGTGCTTCCTGCAAGACAGTTGCACGCTTTTGCCGGTAGCAGGTTGCAGTCAGCATCAGCAGGCCGCAGACAGCAGGCGGCAATTGGTAAACGAGATCGCCCCCGCGACCCTCGCGTCATTTGACATTGCCGACAAGCCGGTGATCGGGATGTCCGGTGCCACTTCACCGGTTCTCCGATATTGCCTGCATGAGGCTGCCATCATCGCCACCCAGCTCCCAGATGAATACACCCCCGAGTCCGTACTCCCGGGCGTATCGCACTTTTTCTCCCACAGATTCGGGATCATCGTAGCTCACCCACGTTCCGCTGGTTGAATCGAACAGCCACGGCACGCGAGCAGACGACTCCCAGTGGCGGACATACCGCGGATCCTTGAGACGCGTTCGGGAAAGTGTTTTCCAGTCCCCGTCGCCGCCGCGCCACCCTTCCGGTCTGCCACCGGGCTGAAACAGTCCAGCATCGACGTTCGGCACGCCGCCATAGGCACGTCCGTAA
>JBBQZF010000217.1:0-4791 GCA_038208015.1 Gemmatimonadales bacterium | reverse complement strand
GCCGTCCGGTGTATGTGGACGCGATCTACAGGCATCTGATCGACCTGAAGGATGACGGCTCGTTCAGGCTCGACCAGCGCTACTTCAATTATCTGAGCGGCCTCACGATGACGAGCGCGGCGTTCGATGATCTGTTCGGCGGCCCGCCTCGCGAACCGGAGTCGCCGCTGACTCAGCGTGAGATGGATCTCGCCCGAAGCGTCCAGGACGTATGCGAGGAAGTCGTGCTGAGAATGGCCCGTACCGCGCACCGCGAAACCGGCTCCCGCTCACTTTGCCTGGCCGGTGGCGTAGCGCTCAATGCAGTCGCAAACGGCCGGGTAATGCGGGAGGCGCCGTTCGACAGGATTTGGATTCAGCCCGCCGCAGGCGACGCCGGCGGCGCACTTGGCGCAGCACTCCTGGCCTCGCATCGCTACTTCAATCGGCCTCGCACACCGAAACCCGATGATTCGATGCACGGAGCGCGGCTTGGTCCCGCATACTCCGATAACGAGATAGAAAAAGAGCTTCTGGCTATTGGCGCCGTGTTCCAGAAACTCGGTGCCGGTGAAATTGTCGCCCGTGCTGCCCAGCTCCTTTCTGAGGAACAGGTGATCGGATGGTTTCAGGGAAGGATGGAGTTCGGCCCGCGCGCGCTCGGCGGACGAAGCATTCTTGCAGACCCGAGAAGCCCCCGCATGCAGTCGCTGATAAACCTGAAGATAAAATTCCGGGAGGGCTTTCGTCCGTTCGCGCCGAGCGTGCTCGAGGACCGTGCGGGCGAGTACTTCGACCTCGATGGCGAATCGCCTTACATGCTGATCGTCGCGCCGGTCAGGCACGAACGGAGGCTGCCAATGCCTGAGCAGCACGGCGATCTCTGGGGAATTGAAGTGCTCAACCTGCCGCGCTCCGACATCCCCGCCGTCACTCACCTCGACTACTCGGCGAGAATCCAGACTGTCGCGGCGGTACGTGATCCGATGTATCACTCGCTGATCAGCGAATTCGATCGCATCACGGGGTGCCCGCTTCTCGTTAACACGTCGTTCAACGTCCGGGGAGAGCCGATCGTCTGCACCCCTGCTGACGCGTACCGCTGCTTCATGCGCACACACCTCGACTACCTTGCGATCGGATCGTTCCTGCTCGACAAGAAGGATCAACCCGCGTTCGACGAGGCCGCATGGCAGAGCTCGATCCCGCTCGACTGATGAGCGTGACTGATTCCCCGTATACATCGCAGCGCGGTCGCAGGTTCGCGTTCACGCTTGCGGCCGCATTCGCGCTCATCGCCGCGATCGTTTTATGGCGCGGCCGGGATACACCTGCGCTCGTGATCGGAAGCATCTCCGCAGCGCTTCTCGTCGCCGGCGCTGCGGTGCCGGCACGGCTGGGCCCGGTCGAGCGGGCGTGGATGGGTTTCGCCGCGGCCATCTCCCGTGTAACCACCCCCATTTTCATGGGCATCATGTACTTTGTTGTTCTGACGCCAGCAGGTTGGGTGAGGAGGACGTTCGGGAAGAATCCGATCGTGCACACGGGCGAGAGCGGAACGTATTGGGCGACCCGGCCGCAAAGAGACGCGGAGACGAGCCGGCGTCGCATGGAGCGACAATTCTAGGAGATTCTGACGATGGGATTCACCGGGCTCCTCGCGGAGCTGTGGGCGTTCATGAGGGAGAGGAAGAAACTCTGGCTGTTGCCGATACTCGTGCTGCTCCTGCTGGTTGGCGGGCTGCTGGTATTCGCGCAGGGCTCCGCGCTGGCTCCATTCATCTACACGATCTTCTAGATGGCTGAGGGGAAGGCAAAGGCAAAGGAAAAGAGGAAAGCGAAACCCGCCAAGCGACAGCCGCTGTCGCCAGCGAAGAAAGTGGCCTTCCTCATCCTCACTGTCTCGTTTCCGTTCCTCCTGCTCGGCACGCTGGAGGCCGGGCTGCGAATGGCCGGGTACGGCGGTGACATGAGCGCCTTCGACACTCCGCCGATTCTTCGCGGCGTTTACAAGGTCCCGGGGCAGGGGGTGGGGCGTCGCTACTTTCCGCAGGAGCGGTTTCCGCCCTCCCCGCCTGCGGACGCGTTCCGCGTCAACAAGCCCGCGAGCTCGATGCGGATATTCGTGCTCGGCGAATCTTCCGCGGCCGGCTTCCCTTACTCCGGAAACGGGACTTTCTCGCGAGTGCTGCGCGATGCGCTCACTGATGTCCTGCCAAGCGACACAGTGGAAGTCGTGAACATGGGGATGGCCGCGACCAACAGCTTCACGATCGCTGATCTTGCCGATGAGATTATTGGTGAAAGACCCGACGCAGTGATGATCTACGGCGGGCACAACGAGTTCTATGGCGCGCTCGGTGCCGGTTCGACGGAGAGTCTCGGCTCAGCTCCATCACTCGTCAGGTTTTACCTGCGTCTTCAGCACCTGAGAACGTTTCTGCTGCTCCGGAACGGTGTGTCGAATGTACTCGCCGCCCTGAGGGGAGGGCGCAGCGCCCGGGACCTCGAGGGTGACGCGACCCGGATGGAAAGTGTCGTGGGCGACCAGCGCATAACACTCGGCGGCAGGAGCTACAATCGGGGCGTCCGCCAGTACGAGAGCAATCTGCGTGCAGCGGTCGATGCTTTCAGAGCCGCCGGCATAGCGGTGTTCATCGGCAGTACGCCGAGCAACATTCGCAGCCTGAGTCCGTTCAGTATCTCCGCTGTGCCGCCGGATAGCGCAGCGAAGCGCGTGTTCGATTCGGCTGCCACCGCTCTAAAGAGGGGCGACAGCGTCGAAGCTGCGGCGACGTTCGCGCGCGCGCGGGATCTCGACATGATCAGGTTCCGCGCGCCGGGTGAGTTCCAGACCGTTGTCGAACGTGTTGCGCGCGAAACAGGATCCACGTACGTGCCGGTTCTCGAGGAGGTGTCGGCGGAATCCCGTTTCGGAATTCCCGGTGACGATCTCTTTCTCGAGCACGTACACCTGAATCAGCGCGGTTATGTGCTGATTGCGCGGGCGTTCTATGACGCGCTTGCGCGCCAGAAGTTTCTTGGCCGCGCCGCCGATACATCGCGATTCGCGGGGTGGACAGTCTACATGGCGAGGATGCGATTGACCGACCTCGATCACCGGATAGCTCACCACACGGTCAGAACTATCACGACCCGCTGGCCGTTCATGCCGGTGTCGCAACAGCTCGACTACCGCGGCACCTACAAGCCTCGCGACCTGCTCGACAGCATAGCATTCAATACATCGAGGGGCGGGATGTCGTGGGCACAGTCAAAGGGAATGATTGCTGCCCATTACGCTGCGACCGGCGATACGGAGCGGGCCGTGGCGGAGTACCAAGGCCTGATCCGGGACGGCCCCGAGGTCGAGGTGGCATATCGCCTCGCCGGGAGAACCCTTCTCGCTGCAAACCTGCCTGAGCGGGCGAGGCCTTACCTGGAGAAGGCATATTCGATCTCGCCGACGGGACTCACCGCTTATGCGCTGGGTGTCTTTGCGATGCAGGAGAAAAATCCGGAGCGCGGAATCGCCCTCTTTCAGCAGGCGCTCCAGCTTACGCCGGACATGCCGCAGGCGCTTTACCAGCTCTCGCTCGCGTATGGGACCACACGCAACCTTCAGGGTGCTCGCACTACGGCAGCGCGGCTTGCGCAGGTCGAGCCGCGGTTTCCCGGGCTCGCCGAATGGCTCTCCGCGCTCGGGATGAACCCTCAGTGAAGCACGATCCTTGCTCGGCATCAGCGCGAACGCATCACCTGATCCTTACTCGAGGAAGTGAAATGAAATCCCGAATCGTGAAGGGAATCGCGCTTGCCGCCGTCGCGCTGACGGTTGCCGCCTGCGCGTCGACCCAGTTGTCAAACCGCGTTGCCGCGGCTTCGTCGGTGATCCGGGATGTTTCCGGCCAGGAGCGCGGGATTGCCGCGGTATGGCAGGACCGCGACAATGTTGTCCACGTCGATGTCAGGGTGACCGGAATGCCCGCCGGCCCGCATGGAATCCACTTTCATGAGACCGGGGAGTGCGATGCATCGGGTGCAACGCCATTCGCGTCAGCCGGCGCGCATTTCAACCCCCTTGGCCGGCAGCATGGTCTCGACAATTCAGCCGGTCCTCACGCCGGTGACGCTCCGAACTTCACTGTCGCCGCAGACGGTACCGGACGGGCAACATTCACCACCGACAGGATCTCGCTGACTACCGGATCGACGACGCTGTTCGACGATAACGGAAGCTCGATAGTGATTCACGCCGCTGCCGACGATCAGATCTCCCAGCCTGCCGGCAATAGCGGCGCGCGCGTCGCGTGTGGAGTCGTTCAGCGCATTCCCTGATCAGCGGCTGGCGCTGCGGCTGTAAGGGGTTTCACGGCCGGAAACCTGTCGAATCACAAATGTGCGGAATCAACACGGGCGCGGTTCATGCCTTTAGAAGCATGCATGACAGACCCCCCGGACTCATCACGAAAGAGCCTCCGGCCTGACACCACCCAGGGCCAGGGGCAGTCGCCTGCGTATCCCCCGGGCCTGCCACGAATAATCGACAGGAGACGCCCCGAACGGCGCGCGCTTTTTCTCGCCGAGATGAGCCGGACTCTCTTCGAATCACTCGACTACGGGGAAACTCTGTCCAGGGTGGCACGCCTCGCCCTTCCCGAGCTTGGAGCTTGGTGCATGGTCGACCTGATCGAGTCCGAGACAGCGATACGAAGGCTTGCCGTATACCACCCGAACCCTTCGTCACAGACACTCGCGGCCGAGCTCCAGGAACATTACCCGCCCTCCAGAGGAGACTTGTTCGGAGCTCCG
>JBBQZF010000216.1:0-4803 GCA_038208015.1 Gemmatimonadales bacterium | reverse complement strand
GAATCCGCCGATGTTGAAGCCGACGTAGAACGGCTCGTCAAAGTAGGGAGCGACCCCGAATGCCTTGGCGTACCACTCCTTGGCCTGTGTGATGTCGCTCACCCCATAGATGACCGTTCTCAGGCCGCGAAACATCGCCGTAGTGTCCGTCATGCTGATCTTCGCCTCGCAAAGTGGGCCGGGTTTTGAAATATTGCTGTCAGCATTGCAGCCCGCCACATCAACGGAGAAGTGAATGACGCCCATTTTCATCGTTACCGGTTTGCTCGCGGGAGTGCTGTCCGGCCTGTTCGGAGTCGGCGGAGGAATCGTGATAGTCCCGGCGCTGATTCTCCTCGCGAAGTTCCAGCCCGTCGCAGCTACGGGGACGTCACTCGCCGCACTCCTCCTCCCGGTCGGCGCGCTCGGTGCGTTCGAGTACTACCGAAGGGGCAATCTCAACATCGGCGCTGCGTTGTGGATAGCGCTCGGCCTGTTCTTCGGGGCCTGGGTAGGAGCGAAGCTGGCGCAGGAGCTTTCCCCTGTGCAGCTGAGGAGGGGTTTTGCGGTTTTCCTGATTCTCGTTGCCGGAAAAGTCTGGCACGGATAAAAAGAGACGCACTCTTGTCTCCTATGAGCAGCCCTCTACGTACTCCACGGCCGGCACCAGACCGGACCTGTAGCGAAGGACCTTCTGGCCGTCAGTCTCGAAGACGATCCTGAATGAACTGTCTGCCGCGGCGGGTGGCGTGACAACCAGGTAGTGACCGTCGGGCATCCACCGGCGGCGCTTCAATGGCGCTCGGGGTATCTGCCGGCAGCGCTCCCCCGGCGCTCGAGGTATCCGCCTGCAGCGCCTCCCCCGGCCTGCACGCCGCGGCGATCATCGCTGTGAAAAAAAGGAGTTTTCAGGTCATTTTTTTGAAGGTCACGGAGGGAAGTGAGGGGCCGGAGAATCATGAGGGCAAAACCTAAACCGTAGTCTTTCGCGACCTTGGCAGTTTCTGCGTCCTCCGGTTTGACCCTCTGCGCCCTCTTGTTTTCGGGGTTTGTTCGGTATACAATGAGAGGACGCCTAATGTCCGCGTCCCCGGCACTACCCGACCTCCGATCGCTCCTCGAGCAGCGATTCCCCGATGCGACTCCCGTCACGCACCGCACGGCAGAGCCGGTCGCGACAGGCATCCGGGAACTCGACGGAATTCTTCCAAATGGCGGACTTCCCCGCGGCCGGCTGTCCGTATGGATGCCCGGGGGCGGGGCCACCGCCATCCTCCGCGCGGCCTGCCACACTGTCGCCTCCGGCGGCGAGCGCGCTGCCTGGATAGACGGACTCGGCACCATCGCCGGAGAATTCTGGGAAGAAGGCCCGATCCTCGTGCGTCCGGCAAATCGCCGCAACTCGCTCCGTGCCGCCGAGGAGCTGCTGAGATGCGGGGGCTTTTCAATGATCGTGCTGACCGGGTCGGAGCCCGCGGGAACGGAGATGGTCCGGCTTTCCCGCGCTGCCCGCGAGGGCGGGGCGGCGTTCGTGGCTCTCACCTCGCATACCTCGATGGCGAGCGTGAGGATGATCTCCCGCATCATGCCGCACAGCTACGTGTGGCGCCGCACACCCTTCGGTGATCCCGCCGAAGCATGCTCAGCAAGCATAAAAGTTCGCGCCCAATCACTCGGCTGGAATAAAAGCGCCGAGCTTCGCGTACCGTTCGTCGAGCACGATGTGAGATCCGCTCTCGAGCCGGGGCTTCCCGACCGGAGAGGAATGAAGAAGCTGAGGGCATGATGGCCTATATCTGCATCAGGTCCATGGAGCTGTCACCGAACGAGCTCGAAAAGGCAGCATTGGCAGTGCTGCGGGTGGTTCCCCGCCTGGCGGTTGATCATGGTAAAACCCAGATCTGGGCAGACGGAAAGAGCCTCGAACTTCAGGATATATGTGATAAAATCACGACAGTATTAAGCCATATAAGAATCAATAAGGCGACATTAGGGATATCGGCTATCCCAATAACTGCAGAGATAGCAGCCCGGACTGGCAACGAGGCAAGCCCCGTTCTTGTCCCGGCAGGCGGGGAAAGAGGTTTCTTCGCTCCCCTCCCGATCGATCTTCTCGACCCTTCGCCCCCCCTGACGAATCTTTTCGACGGCGTCGGCATCGAGACCTGCGGCGATCTGGCGGTGCTCGCGCAGGAATCAGTGGAGGTGAGGTTCGGGGCCGAGGGGGTGCATCTGTGGCGGCTCGCGCGGGCTGACGATAACCGGCTCATCTTCGCGGCAATGCCGAGGACCCTGCCTCAGGCATCCATGGACTGGGTCGATTACACGCTCAGGAATCCTGAGCGGCTCGTCTTCGTGATAAACGGGCTCGTCGACTCTGTCTCCGCATCGCTCGAGTCGCAGGGACTTTGCGCGCGCGAGATGACTCTCGTCTTCTCACTCGCCAACCGCACGACATACGATCATCGGGTGCGGCCTTCGCGATCGACGTCGAGCAGGAAGGCGTGGATGCGTCTCATCCGCACTCACCTCGACAGGATCGAGCTCGCCGACGGGGTTACCGGAATCGAGTTGCGTGTCGAAGCGGTGACAGGAGAAGTCGAGCGGCAGGGAGACATCTTCGACCGGGGATTCGCGACAGCCCGCGCGACTGAAGAGACAGTCGCCCAGCTTCTCGACGACCAGGGAGCGGTGATTGTAGTGCCGTCGAACAGCCGTCACCCGCTGGTCGAGAGGCGCACGAGCTGGCAGGTGCAGGAGCCTGCTCATGCGGCGCGTGCTCACATGGTCAGGGAATCACGTGCTGACCCGCAGCTCACCCTCCAGCTTTTCGCCGAGCCGCGGCGAATTGCGGTGAAGACAGTGAAGCGGCGCGATCACCACCTTCCGGTGAGGTATCGCGAGGGCGATGCGTGGATTCAGGTCGAGGCGGCGGCGGGCCCCGATCGCGTGTCTGGTGGTCAGTGGGAGAAGCCGTTCGCGAGAGAGTACTTCCGCTGCGTGACAGGTGACGGGACGCTCGTGTGGATCTACCGGGAGGCAAAGAGCGGCGACTGGTTCCTGCAGGGATGGTGGGATTGAGCGACTCTCCCCTAGATTAGCCACTCACCGTCCTGAGCGGGACGGAACGAAGGAACCTGCGGAGCGACAAGAGATGGGACCGGAACTCAACGACGATCCTCGCGGCTCGCTTTCTCCCCTGACGCGGATGCTGCTCGGGCTCGCGAGCGCAGTCGCTATTCTCGCCGGAATGCGTGTCGCCGCGCCGATCCTCGGCCCGGTTCTCATCGCGCTGATGATCACTCTGGCGTGGAGCCCGGGTTCCGACTGGCTTCGCAGGCATGGATGGCGGCCGAGTTTCGCGGCGCTCGCGGGAATAGTGCTCGGCATCGTGGTGATCGCGCTCTTCGTCGGGCTCGTGTGGGTGTCGCTGATCCAGCTCCAGGGAAAACTTCCCGATTATCAGCCGCGCATCGCCGCGCTCCAGGAGATCATCCAGCAGCAGCTGGCAGATCTTCCTTTCGACACATCGGGAATCTTGACGAGCGAAGTGCTTCAGCCGGGCGCGATAATCGGTTACGGCCTGGCGACGATCCGCCGACTTACGCAGACCGCCGGCAACATACTGCTGCTGGTGCTGCTCATGGCGTTCATGATGATCGAGTCGACGCGCTTCCCGCAGAAGATGTACAAGGCGCTTGGCTCGCGCTCGTCGACTGTCGCGAACCTCACACGGTTCGGTGAGAGCATCCGCAGCTACGTCGCGATAAACGCGGTCTTCGGCCTTATCGCGGCGGTGATCAACACTGTTTTTCTTCTCGCGATAGGCGTCGACTTTGCCGTGTTGTGGGGGGTTCTCTCATTCCTGCTTTCATTCGTGCCGAACATCGGTTTCATGATCGCGCTCGTGCCGCCAGCGGCAATGGCGCTGGTGGAGTTCGGCTTCACGAGGGCGATCGTCGTGACAGTCGTGTACACGGTGATAAACTTCTTCGTCGATAACGTTATAAAGCCGCGGTTCGTCGGGGCGACGGTCGATCTCTCGCCGCTCGTAGTAGTGATCTCGCTGCTTTTCTGGGGATGGCTGCTCGGTCCAATGGGGGCGCTCGTCGCGGTTCCCCTCTCGATCGGCGTGAAATTTTTTCTCGAGAGCTTCGAGGAGTCCATGTGGATCGCCCACCTCATGAGCGATGCCGGCCCGAAGCCGGTGGTCATCAACGCAGACCCGTCACCCGACGCCGGCTAGCGAGTCCTACTCCGCCGTCGCGGCGGCCGGCTCCTGAGGTTCTCCCTCGCGCAGCAGGAATGGACCGCTCTTGCCTGGCCCGCCGAGGTCGAAGAGCTTGTCTACTCCGGTGGCGGTGATCGCCCACATGCCGGTCGTGAGCCGCTCGATCCAGCCATTCTCGCGGAGGTACCACGTCTGGAAATCGATGACGGCGGCGGGCACCGACAGCAGCCGCTCGAGCTCCATGATTCCCACGCCCGGCTCCCGCACGTTGTTCCGGCGGGCGACATAGAGGAGCGAAAGGATCGCGAGGCGCACCCGGGTGTCGGATACGAACTCGCTCGCTGAAGAGGTCTGGTCGAACAGGCGCCACCTTGCCTCGCGAACCCGTTCGTAGTTGACGTCGTAGGTGGCCCGCTGTTCAGGATCCGAGAGCACCGAATGGGCTTCGGTGAGCTGCGTGAACATCTCGGTGTTGCCGCTGTCCTTGTTGTCGGGGTGGTAGCGGTTCGCCAGATGCCTGAACACGCGTTCTATCGTCTCGCGGTCGGCGCGCGGCGATACCTGGAGAATTTCGTAGTAATCTGCGAGTTTCG
>JBBQZF010000215.1:0-4840 GCA_038208015.1 Gemmatimonadales bacterium | reverse complement strand
ACAAACGTCGCGCTTACGCCGAACTGATATCCTGTCTGGCCGAGAAAGATTTTCTGCACGCCGACGTAGACGTCGAAACCGCGGTGTCCGAGCTGTTGAAGCCCGAAGCCAAGGCCCGTAAGGTAGCTGGCCCGGCTCGGGGCGCCCTCGTCGGAGCAATCGACATCCCATACCACTCCCGGCGTGATGAACGACACAAGCCTGACACTCTCGAGCATCGCGACCGAGAACGGCATTCCAAAATCGACCGTGCAGGCGCTGAGACCCGGGCGCACGCGTGGTGCCCAGCCGAACCCTACCTCGGCGCCTATCGTGCTCGTCGCGGAGGCATCACCGAACATCGAGGCGATCGTCGGTCCGCCGGTAAAAAGGTTGATGCGGGTGCGCGTGCCGATAAGCATGTGCCCGTCGCATTCGATATCACCCACTCCGCAATCGCCTGACTGGTACCCACCAGTAACGCCAAACGTCGATCCTCCCCTGTACTGGAGGTCGATCCCCCCAGCGATCGCATTGAGATCCACTCCGCCCGCGCCGGTTCGCCTGCCTGTCTGAAGCCGGAATCCCCAGTAGTGATGGTTCCGGCTCGCCGGCATCGGCAGGGCAATCGGCGGAAGAGCGCCGATCGGCGTCGCCTGTACCGAGACTATGTGAACCTCACGTCCCTGAGCCCCGAGCGGCTCGACACCGGTCAGCCCGAGCGCGATCGCGATCGCGCCGCCAATCATTACCAGGCGCCTCATGTGACAGGCTCCAGCCAGCGGGAAAATGTAACCCCGCCTCTTCCGTTGCCTTCGTACGTGTACACCCGCAGATAGACACCCTTGTTGCGCATTACGTCGAGCCGCATGAATCCGGTGCGGTGCTGCGCTACGTAGTAACTCTCCCGGAGCCAGACTCCGCACGACACCTTTGACTCCGCCCCGGCTCCGCTGACGAGAAGGTACTGCACAGTCGGCCCGCCCCGGAGAACCTGAATGTTGTGCTCATGACCGGCGGCATAGACGAGCGGCGGCTTCGCCGCGAAGGCTGTCTCGATTGAATCGCGCATGACTTTGTTGATTCGCGACAGGATGTCCTGGGAATGGCCGGCAAGACGCCTGAACGGGCCTGTGATTCCGCAGTATCCGCCATGCTCGCCCCCCGTCATGAGGGGGTGATGTGCGCCGACCACGACGACGCGGCCTGCCGGTTCAACCGAAACCTCACGGCGCAACGCGGCAATTACCCCCGCAGGATCCGTTTCACACTTGCTGGCGGCATCGCGGATGATGTAGTTGTGCAGCCACCATTGAGTGTCGAGCGCGATGAAGCGAAGCCTGCCGACGTCAACTGAGACGGGCCCCGGGCATCCATTACCGGGCAGCATGCGGATGTTCTTTCCGCCGGCCATTGACGCGAGCATCTGCTCCTGGAGACGGATCGCGTAAAGCCCGAAAGGTCCCGAACCCGCCCAGTCGTGATTTCCCGGGACGAAGATCGCGCGTACGCCAGGCGGAACGGCATCAACCTGCACCTGGAGCCGCCGCCTCGCATCCGCGTACTCGGCCCGCCCTTCCTCGGGAATGCCGTCAGGATATACGTTGTCGCCGAGAAATACGACCATCGAGCTTTGCGGCGCTGCGCGCAACAAGGCTGTCATCGAATCAAGCACCAGGCTGCGACCGCGGGGATCCGGCTCTCCCGCATCACCTATCAGGAAGAGAGATGTCTCGATATCGGCCGGCGCCAGGTCCGCTGGCGCCAGCATCAGCCGGCATCCGGTGAGCGATGCCAGCGCAACGGCGCAAGCCACGCCGGTACGCAGACTATTAAATCCTTTCATGGTCAGGTAGCTCAGAACGAAAGACCTCGCTGAATGTAGAAGCGGTGCTCTTCACCGTGCGCGTACGAAACGCTGATCGTCTGGCCGAGCGATGACAGCCAGAAACCTCCGCCGAATGCCGAGTGCCAGCCACCGGGGCTGCGCCCATCGAACCACACACGCCCGGCATCGGCGAGCCCGAATATCCCCGATTCCCATTTCACGAACAGGTTGACCGTTCCTGTCGGCACCCGGATTTCGGCCGACCCGAATGTCGATGATTCTCCGCGATACCGCTGATATCCGTACCCTCGAACCGTTCGCCTGCCGCCGATCGCGGGCGCGTGCTGCACTGGATACGCCCCTGACGCGAGCTCTCCCCCCGCGCGCAGCGCGAGATGCGTTCCATCACCCGGAAGCGGAAAATACGTGGCGATTGATGCACCAGCCGTGCTGAACGATTCGTCAACAACCCACAGCGGCGGGTAACCAGCAAGCTCGCCCTGGAATGTCCAGCCCCTGTCGCTTACCGGACCCTGCGACGTCCGGTCGAGCGTCAGTCCGAGCCGCAGGCCGACGCGCCCGAAAGCGTCATCCGCGTCAATCGCTGGATCGCTGAGCGGTGAGGCGTTCGCTGGGTGAGGGTCGTTCCAGAAGACTACGGGTCCCATCTCGGCGCGTCCAACGAGCGGCCTGAGGCCGGGGAGCGAAAGACCTTCGCGGCTGAAGTCGTTGCCCAGGTTCTCGCGGGTCCGCCAGCCGATCTGCCACACGAAAGCAGGCTCGAAGGCGACCAGATCCTGCTCCACCTGCGACAGTCGGCTGCCGACTTCAGCGACATCGTTTCCATATCCGTGAAACCTGAACTCCTCGAATTTTGTCGCCCGCGCATTGAGCAGCATCGCAAGCGGTGAATTCTCTGCCCGATAGTCGACCGAGAGGTTCGCTCCCGGCTTCATGTTGGCGAGACCGAGCAAAACGTTAGCGTCGATCTTCCACTTGTGCGGGAGCCGCCGGAAACCCTGCGACTGATACCGTGGCCCGAATCCGATAATGAGCCCTGCTCCGGTGGCGAAACCAGCGGTTGGCCCAAACCCCAGAGAGGAACCCCAGTCTGGGCGCCACGGCGAGTCGAATTTGACCCCCTGACCCTGCAGGGGCTCCCTCCATTCCTCGAAGCTCACCCGGGTTCCGCTCGAGGTGATGAACTCGTTGCCGACTCTCGTATCGTAGAAACGCGTCGCACTGCCACCGGCGGAGTCTGCGAGCACGTCGTCACCCCCGCCGCCGATGAGCCGGACGGTGATCGCGTTGTTCGGAGCGCCGGTCACCACAGCGCTGTCCTTGCCACCGTGAAGGTATACCCGCACCTCGTTCGTCTCAGCGGGAATGAAGGTGCGGGTGCTGAATGATGCAGCCGATGCGGAGTCCTGCGCGCCCCTGAGGGCAACCGTCACGCGGCCATCGTCGTGGCGGGTGATCAGTGCGTGCTCGTCCTGGTCGGTGCCGTGAACGTCGACCTCGGTCGCCAGCCACTCGTAGAACTCGTTCGCAAAGGAGGTCAGCCCGTCGCGGCGAGCCCTGAGCGTTGTGCGAAGACGGTCTGCTTCGATGGCGCGCCATTCGGGCGGAAGGCGGGAAATCGCCTGCTCGATCGTGGCATCGGTGATGAGACTTGTCACGCGCTGAGCAATTTCATTCGCCGCTGTCCTGTCGATTCTCTGGAGGAGCCGCCTGTCGAGGTCATGGCTCTCGAAGATGAGTCCAGCGAGTGAGTAGCGTGGCGAGAAGCCAATTACTTTCGCGTAGACCGGGCGCACCACGGTCTTAACCAGCAGGCCGCCGGCGTTGAAGAATGCGCGGTCGCGGTCGCGGGGAATTGGCCGCCAGGTGTATGCACTGTCACTGCCGAAGCGAGCGAAGCGGACGTTGTCCGGGCTCCGGTCGTTGTCGTTGACGAGGAAATCGATCAGCCTGACCGCGAAGAACTCCCGCTCATCGAGCCGGTGCTGGCGGCCTTCCTCGACTGTCTCGAGAAATGTCTCACCATTGACGATCTTGCTCGACCCTGCGAACCCGGGCTTGTCTTCCGGGGCTTCCTGGGGGCTCAGCTCGACTGTCGCAAGCATCCCTGCGAAAGTCTCCCGGTGCTCGCCGAGTCGCGGGTCATCTGGCATGACATAGAGTGAAGGGCTCACATGCAGGACCCCGATCGCCTCGAGAAACGGCGGCACCATCAGTCCCGCGGCCGGGAACTGTGTGGCCGTCTGGTCCTGGATGATGTTGCCGAGCGTTGTGCCCTGGATCGCCGGGGGCATGGCCTGGGCAATCGGGTCCTTGTCGACGGAGCGGAACATGTACTCCCGCCACCCGTTGTTTTCGATGAAACGGAGTGTGATTGTCTGGGCCCCGCCTCCGCGCTCGGTCGGCTTAACGCCGCCTGCAAACCGCGACATGTTGAATACAGGTACGCGCACCGGAGCGGTCCAGATGGAGCGCCATCCTTCGCCGAGCAGGGTTCGAGTCAGGGGGCCGACGTCGTAGTCGGGCTGAGCGGTCACGGTAGCTGTGCTGTCGCCGACGGCGGGAGCTGCAGGCTGTGCGTGAATCCGTGTTGCCACAAATATCAGCAGCACGGCGATCATCAGGTGAGACGGTTTTTTCATTCGTTGTCTCCGAGTCCGGGCGAATTCAGCCCTTCCGGTCGATCACATAGGCAACGTTCGCGCCGGGTTCTGCGGTCGACGACCGGCTCGATTGACCGCCGCAACCAAATCGAGACGTTAAAAGGTCTTGTGCAACGATTTCTGTAAGAGAATGTTAAGGGTTCGTTGCGACCAGGGCGTACTCATCGGCACGCCGCTGGTCAGCACGGGTCATAGTCACTCCGCCGGTTGAGGAGCCGCCCTGCGTCCCGAAGGGACCAAATGGGAAAAACTGCAAGTGATCTGATGCCAGGCAGTTGAATCGGGGAGAGCTGAGGCTCTCCCCGTTTTCTTTCACGCCGCGTTGACCCGGGACCGCCGGATTCGTAAT
>JBBQZF010000214.1:0-4855 GCA_038208015.1 Gemmatimonadales bacterium | reverse complement strand
ACCAGCCAGCGCGACACGAAATCGACGACCGCCTTTTCGCTCCCGGAGAGGGACGGGATGGCGAGCAGCTCCGCCGCGAGCGCTACGACGTCTGTCATGCGGTAGAAACTCGCGGAGTCGGGGGAGGAGTGTCACGCGGGCCACGTTCTCCCCCTTCTCCGTGTAAAACAAACGCCCTTACGTGAGATCTGACCGCAGGCTGTCTTCGACCACCCCCGGCTCCACGCCCCGGACATGCTCCACGAACATCTGCTGTACGAGACGGTTAGCCTCGCGGTTGTACTCGTCATGGTGGGCCTCGCCGACCTCGCCGATCTCCGCGAGCTGGGTATTGCCGAGGGCGCGGCCGCCGTCCCGGAAGGTCTTGAAGGTGTCCTCGGCCTGGCGTGACATGACGATGTCACCGACAAGACGAAGGAAATCACTCTCTCTCGCCGCGTCAGCGAGATCACGGGCCTTACCGAGCACTGCGCCGAGGATCTTCTTTCCCCCGCCGGCTTCGGCTCCAAGGGTTTTCTGGTAATCCTCGAGCATCCGCTGATGCTCGCGAACGCGGGGAATGTGACGGCTGCAGAGATCCCTGTAGCGGCTGTCTTCCGCCTGCCCTTCATGACCTTCGAGTGCTTCGAGGAAGCTGCGGTGCTGCATCACCGCATTGTTTACCTGACTTTTCAGGAAGTCGATTCCACGGTCCATTGATGCTCCCGGTTGATGATAACTGGTTACAGAAATGGCACATCGCGGGCCACCGGGCCGCCGCGAACCCTGCTGGCTACCCCTCCCTGGCCGTCCTCACGACAATGACCGAAACGTTGTCAGTTCCGCCGCCAGCGAGGGCTTCGTCGACAAGGGTCCTTGTCATCGCCTGGGCGTCGATCGCTTCCCCAAGCACCTCGGCGAGCCGGTCGTCGGTCACGTGTTTCGTGAGCCCGTCGGTGCAGAGAAGCATGCTGTCGCCTTCCTCGAGGTTGATGAGTCCGACAACGGGCTCGAACTGCGGCCCGCCGACGGCGCTTGTCAAAGTGGCGCCGGGGCGCGACGTAGCCGCCTGCTCCTCTGTCCACGCGCCGAGGCTCACCATGTATTCGCCGAACGTCTGGTCGCGGGTGAACTGCTGCACCTTCCCTCCCCGTCTCACATATGCCCGGCTGTCGCCGACGTGGACTACGTAGACCCGCGGCCAGATAAGGAGCGCCATAGTGAGGGTCGTTGCCGGACCCTGCCCGCCGCCGTGAGTCTCTATGAGGTTCAGGTGAACCTTTCGGACCGTTTCCTCGAGGCGCTCGAACAGCTCATGTTCCTTCGAGACTGTGGCGGCATTGAAGCAGCCGACAGTTTCTCCAACATAGTCGAGCAGCGCCTTGATCGTGTCCCCGCTTGCCCGATCCCCGTCGGGACCGCCGCCTACTCCATCGGCTACCACAAAGAGATATCCGCCGGACGCGCCGAAGCGGTCGGCGTAATGCTCTTTCGCGAGGCTCGAGTGGTGAACCTCGACTGACTTCCGGATCTCGACTATGAGGAAGTTGTCCTCGTTCGACTCCCTGACTTTTCCGGTGTCTGTCAGGCCGAATGCGTCGATCGCGGGGATCATTCGGTGCCGAACACGCCGACTATGCAGACCTTGTTCTTGATCATTGCGCTCCTCCCGGAGGAGAAGAAGATGCAGCGCCATGAGCGATGCTGAAAGACACGCTGCGGTTTATCCACGCCTGCTCCGCGAGGTCAGAAGGGAAAACTGGCAGCCATGGCCTGAACGTCCTTATGCTCGGGGCGGGGATCGAACCCGCATGTCCTTTGGGACAAGGGATTTTAAGTCCCTCGCGTCTACCGGTTTCGCCACCCGAGCTAGTATCACTCATACTACGATGCTGGTTTGCCTGCATCAACGCCGGAACGGTGATGAGGCGCTTTAGGATCGTACCCCGAGGGCGTTCACGGCATACCACACGGTGTGCGCGATGAGACCTGACAGCGCGGCATCGCCACCGTTCGCGGCTGCCCTGCCGTCCGCGTCCACGCGCTCCGCCGCAAGGCCGCCATCGAGCGGGGCGCGCCGCAGCCAGTCAAGCGCCTCCGCTGATGAAGGGCCGAGAAGCCTCGCGCACTTCACCTCGAGCGAGTCCGTCTCGATCAGCTCGATCCGCTTCACCGTTCGCCGGTAAACCGAATCGTCACGGGGCAGGAGATCGTAGAACGGCAGCCAGTACGCCGATGCCGACGGATCATCGACAACAGAGGATTCACCGGCAAGATCGATCGACGCAAAAAGTCCGGCCTTTCCACCGGGGATCTCACTGAACTGGCGCATCAGCGACGCGCGCACCGCGGCCGCATCCTGAACTTTCTCAGCCGTCTTCTCGTCGAGTGTGTGGCTGAGAATGTCGAGAGCGAGCGCGGCAACGGCATTTCCATGCGCCGTGAAAGGATTGGCGGGCACTGTGCCGTCAGGATTCACCTCGGTCGAATAGAGCGGATACTGCGAATGCCGCCTTGCCTCGATGTCCTCCTGCGACCCGTAGAGCGAGTCGGCCAGGACGGGCTCCTCCACAACCTTGTCGTCGGAGCTCTGGACGATGTACGAATCGACCGCGATCGCGAACGCGGCCGCTCCCTCCAGCGAGAAGCCGGGCTCGAACACCGATCCGTCGAGATAATGCACGCCGGCGCCGGGTGCATAGCCGTGAAGCTCGCATATCCGGATCAGGACCTCTCGCGCCAGTGACTGGTCGACGAGCTGGACCGCGGGCAGCACCCACATCAATGCGTGCCAGTCCCGTATCGTCAGCCCGGTGCCATTCCACGGAATGCGGCTTCGGACGATGTACCAGTGCGACTGGTCGAGCGCTCGCGCGACGCTCCCGAAATAACAGAAGAACACGTGCCTTGCGATAAGCCTGTCTGCCACGGGATTCCCCGTCGCCGGCTCCATCTGGCGGAGCGCCTTCCGTGTCGTATCGAGCAGCGCCGCGCCGCCGCGCCTGCGCATCACGCCCAGGACCGCCGCTGCCCCATCACGTTCCGCTCCAGCGGCAACATGGAAATAAGCTTCATGCGATGCGCCGGTCTCGAGGGACTGGGTGCTTCGCACTGACCAGCGTCCCGCCGCTCCATCAGCTACTGCTTCGAGGCCGCCCTCCCCGCCTATTGCGAGCGCCACGGGACTCTCGGCGCTCACGCCATCGAGAAGAATCGCGTCTCCGGAAGCGGTGACGGAATGCGCATCGGTGAATACGCGCGGAGAGCGGACTCTCAACTGCCGGTGGCCGAGGGTTCCCTCGACTCCGATGATGAGATTGACCGTGCTGCCGCCACGGTTCTCGACTGACAACGCGATCACAACTCCTGCCACGTCCGCATTTGCTCCGTGCGGAGCGCACACCGTGCCCCGGATGCTGAGGGCACCGATCTTCGCGCTGAACGTTGGAATCCAGCCCGACTCCCGCTCCCACGCAATTCCCTCCGCGCCAAGCACCGCGCGCGTCCCGTCAACCTCGATGACGATCCTTATGAGAGGTTCCGACCCTCCGCCCAGAAACTCAGCGCCTCCGGCGAACTCCACTGCACCCCTGAGACCTGCGTGGACCGCCCCGATCATGTGGATCGATGCATCGGCGGGATGAATGCAGGGAACGCATAGCCAGTGATTGCCGGTGACCTGCCACGGTGTTGCGGGGATCGGGTTCATCACGCGCCTGCCGCACTCTCGAGCAACTCCTGCGCATGCGCGCGACTCACCTTGCTCTCCGGATCCCCGCCCAGCATCCGCGCGATCTCAACTACGCGTGGGGTGCCTTCCAGCACCGTCACATCGGCGGTTGTAACGCCGCCCTTGGCCGCCTTTGCGACTACGATGTGATTATGTGCCCGCGCCGCGATCTGCGGCAGGTGTGAGATCGCGAAAACCTGGTGATGCTCAGCAACCTTTCGCAGCGTCTCGCCGACCTGAAGCCCGACCTTCCCGCCAATTCCTGCATCGACTTCATCGAACACGAGCGTAGGTACGGAATCGGCGCGCGCGAGAATCGTCTTGATTGCAAGCATGACCCTCGAGAGCTCGCCTCCCGAGGCAACCCTCGCCAACGGTCTCGCCTCGTGTCCGACATTCAATGCAACGCGAAACTCGATCTCTTCAGCGCCGCTCTCGTCAGGGGTGTCCTTCGCGTCGAGGGAAACGGTGAAATGGCCGCCATTCATTCCGAGATCGGGGAGTATCGCATCAACGGCGTTGGAGAGCTTTTTTGCCGCTGAACTTCGCATGGAGGTGAGCTTCTTCGCTTCATCACCTAACCGCTCCCGCGCAGCCGACTCTCGCTTCTCGAGCTCTGCAAGATCGAATGAGCCTGAATCGACGAGGTCGAGCTCCGCGCGTGACTTGCGTCCCATCTCGATGACATCTTCAAGCGACGGTCCGTATTTCTTGACGAGCGAATAAATGACCTCGCGCCGTGTACGTACCTCGCCCAGACGGTCAGGATCCAGGTCCACCGATCGCGCGTAATCGTCAACCGCGCGAGCCAGCTCGTCGAGCGCATAAAACCCGCTGTCGAAGAGCTCCTGAAGCCGCGCCCCCGAAGGATCGACCCGCTGTACGCTCGACAGGGAGCGATTAATAAGGGCGAGGCGGTCGAGGATTCCGTCCTCATCCGCTGACAACGCAGCGCTCATCGACTGCGCCAGGCTCCTCAACTCGTCCGCGTTCTCGAGAACGCGCGCTTCATCCTCGAGTCGTACATCCTCGCCGGGTGGGAGCTTCGCATCCTCGATCTCCCTCACCACGTGCCGCAGGTAATCGGCACGACTCTCGGCGTCTCTTTTTCGAGAGGAGAGCTGAATGACATCCCTCCTGACTCGT
>JBBQZF010000213.1:0-4856 GCA_038208015.1 Gemmatimonadales bacterium | reverse complement strand
GGAGGATCCAGCGAACACGCGCCGCGTAAGGATATTCACGCCGGGCGCCGAGCTCGCTTTCGCGGGTCATCCGACCGTTGGCGCGGCTTACGTGCTGGCGCTGACCGGCGAGATAAGTCTCGACGGCGACGAAACGAGAATAGTGCTTGAGGAAGGAGTAGGCCCCGTCCCGGTCCTGATCAGGTCGCGGGAAGGCAAGCCGTATTTCACCCAGCTTACCGCGGCGAAGATTCCCGAGATTGTTCAGAAAGACTTCGATCCTGAAATAATTGCGCGGGGGCTCTCGCTCGCGGCCGGTGATCTCGATCTTGGCAGCGACTATTCAATCGAAGTCGTCTCAGCCGGTGTTCCCTTCCTGATAGTGCCTTTGAAATCAGTCGAGGTCCTTGGTCGCGCAAGGCTCGATCAGCAGGCCTGGGAAGCGGTTGTCAGCAGCGGAGGAACTGCGGAAGTCTTCATCTTCACCGAAGACGAATCATCGAAAGCCCGCGACGGCGTGCGCGACGGGGATGGAATCCTGAGAGCGCGAATGTTCGCGCCATCGTTTGGAATTCCCGAAGATCCCGCCACCGGCAGCGCGTGCGCCTGCCTCGGCGGATATCTTGGCTGGCGTTCGGCGCGAACCGACGGCACGCTTCGCTACTCCGTCGCCCAGGGAGTCGAAATGGGCCGGCCAAGCCTGCTCGAGATCGAGACCGACATAGAGCAAGGGCGGGTCACGGAGGTGCGGGTCGGTGGCGCCTCGGTGCTGATGACGACCGGAACACTCCACATGCCCTGAAGTCGAACAAACCCCCGGCTCGGATCTGCATCTCGAGCCGGGAGCGTGAACTACTGTATGAAGTTGTAGAGACCGTAGAGACCGACAGCCGCGCCGGTCACCGCGATCAGGATGCCCGCGGTCCCGCCGATTGCGGCACCGATGATGAGCGCCGCGCCACCGACCACCATCAGGGCAACGTTCCGGCCTGCCCCGAGCCGTGCTTCCTGCATGGGAGCGGCAGCGTTTGCTGTGGACGCGCGCTGGATTCCGACGACAGCGTTACTGACGGTAGGGCCGGCCTGTGTTGCAGAATAGGCCGGTGCCGATGCCGGTGCCGGTGTCTGTACCGGGGCCTGAGCAGCTGCAAATGAGACGGGCGCAACCACGCCGAGAGCGGCGATTGCGGCTAGCGTTACGAGTTTCCTTTTCACAACAGTATCTCCTGAGCTGGTGAATGCCTTCGTGGCGGCCCCAAACTTCAAGTTCCGCGCCGCTTTCGCTCAGGAATGCTTACGGTGCCCTTCACCGTGTCGTGGGTGATGCCACCGCTTCCCGCGCTCCGAACGATGAAATCGCCCGCCACGCGGTTCACGTCGATGCTTCCCGACCCATCGTCTTCGATCCGGACCGTGCCGCCCACGCCCGCGATGTTGATGTTGCCGGACCCGTCATCCTCGACGACGACGTCGCCAGTGACGTTCGACACGCGGATCTCTCCCGAGCCGTCGTTGAGCCGAACGTTGCCTTCGACCCCGTCGATGACGATTTCACCCGAGCCATCGGTGACTCTGACGTCGCCCCGTGTTCCGCGGATCTCGATCGATCCTGAGCCGTCTTCCAGTGTCAGCGGGCCTGTTCCGAGAAATGCTGCGTCTCCGCTCCCATCGTCAACATAAAGGGCGAGTGTTATCGGAACTTCGATCACGAGGTCGAGGGCCATGAAGAAGTTGCCCCTGAAAACCTGCCAGCCTCGCTCGTGTGGTATCTCCGACTTGATGAAAATCTCCGTGCCGCGGCGCTCTGCGATGAGCTTGATGTCGGCAAGACGTCCACGCTGCGAGCTTCGCGCGACTCCGCGAACGCGAACCTGGCTCAATCCGGGCACACCTTCCACCCGCAGAGATCCGGCGCCCGCTTCGATCCGGGCGGAGCGCGCGCCCGAAATATCGATGTTTGCATTGCGGGCTTCGCTGAAACCGTTCTGCGCCTGGGCCCTGACCGGGCCGAACGCAGCGGCAACTACGAAGAGCGCCGCAAGCGTGCTGGCGCGGAGGTATGAAGCGGGCATGGAGATCTCCGATTGGGACGAGCGGGATTCTGGCGTCGGTTCTATTGGACGCCCCTTCCGGCCCTACGGTTTGATTCCTGCCGGGTTTCAGTCTTTTAGCGCTCTGAGTATCGCCGGCTCGAGGTTCTGTCGACCGCCAATGCCTGTGTAAACGACTATCCCTTTGCGGTTTACGACGACTACATATGACGTCCCGGGTACGTCGTAGGCCTCAGTCGCCTTCCCGTCGGTGTCGAAGAATGTCTCGTGGCGATACTTGTACTTTGCAGTGTAGGCCTTCACCCGCTCGGGGGACTGGCTCACCGAAACAGCGACGCCCATGAACTTCAGGCGTGAGCCGTATTTCCGCTCCATCGCGGCAAAGGTCGGCTCCAGCTCCTTGCAGCTCGGGCACCAGCTTGCCCAGAACTCGATTACCATCGGCACCTTCCCGACCCAGGATCCGATGTCGACCGGCTTGCCGTCGAGGGTCCTGACGAATGCGGATGGCGCCCGGTTTCCCACCGGGATCCCCAACTCCTGAGCGGCCAGCGGCTGCAGGGGCTGCCACAACAGCAGTGCGGCGACTACCAGGAGTGCCCGCCGCGTCAGGAGAAATTCCATGTTGATCAAAATCAGATGAGAAGCTTGCCCATCTGAACAAGATAATACTGCGACACGCCAAGCATGACGATCGCGAAGCCTCGCCTCACCCATACCATCCAGCTTCCAGCCCTTGGCAGCCGGGTAACGGTACCGCTGAAGAGACCCACAACGACCAGCAGGGCAGACATCCCGAGGGAGAAGCTGAGCAGGTACATGAACCCCATCGCCGCCCGCTGGGTTGTCGTGACCCACGTCAGCACAGCCGCCATCACCGGCGCCGAGCATGGCGCGGCCACGAGCCCGGAGGCTGCTCCCATGACGAAGGCTCCTGACGCGCGGCCGGCGGTCCCGGCGGTCGCTGCCCGGGAAACGAGGGCAGGAGGCAGCCTGATCGGGATTACGTCGAGCATCGAGAGAGCGGCGAGCACCAGAAGATTGGCCATGAAGAAGTAGAGCCACGGATTCGTGCTCACTGTCCCGAACATCGTGCCGGTCATCCCCGCAAGCGCACCGAGCATCGCGTAAACGATTGCGAGCCCGCTGACGTATGACAGCGTAAGAAGGACTGCCCTGCTCCGCGGCGGACGATTCTCTCCCGCCGACTGTCCACCCACGATGGCCGCGGTGATCGGGATCATGGGGTAGATGCACGGATTGAGACTTGTCAGGACCCCTGCAAGAAAGAGAAGGGGCATCGCGAGCGCGGGTTGAGATGTGAGCTGCGCCTGAATCCCGGTGAAGTCCATGGTAATAAGGTAGTGCGGGCGGAAGCAGGTGGGCATCGCGCGGCCTCAGTCACTTTACAGCCTCGGTCAGGACGCAGGTCTGAGCCCGCAAGGGTCCGCAATCCTCAATCGTGTGAACGCAATCGTGTGGATGGTGGGAGACGTCCTGAACGCGTTGTAGATTTGTTGACTTGGCGGGACCGAGAAGCAGGAACCTCTTCGAACAGGCGATGACAGCAGCCAACACCCGATCGATTTCCCGTGCGCCGGCCTCCCAGAAGGTGGCGCCTGACTCGCACTCCGCGTACGAGCCGTCCTACAAGGGCGCGGCGATCGCGGCAATTGCCGTTTTCACCCTCTACTACCTCACGCTCTCGCCATCGGCATGGATGTGGGATACGGGCGAATACATGGCTGCGGCGAAGGTGCTCGGACTTCCGCATCCTCCGGGCAATCCGTTTTTCATGCTCGTCGCTCACGTGTTCGGCGAGCTTCCACTCCCCGGAAGCTACGCGCAGCGGATCAACACGTTGGCGGCGCTGGCGAGCGCGCTTTCGGCGGGGTTCTGGTTCCTGATTACCGAGCGGATTCTTTCCGGGTGGTTGCCGAAGAGCTGGCAGCGCTACGTCGGCGCAGGCCTCGCGACGCTCATTGGCGCGACAGCTTTCACCGTCTGGAACCAGAGTGTCGTCAACGAGAAGGTCTACACTATCTCGCTGTTTTTTTTCGCCGCGGTGTCGTGGCTGATGATCTCGTGGGCCGACGACCCTGACGGCCCGAAGGCAGAGCGCCGACTGGTGCTCGTGGCATTCCTCCTCGGCCTCGGATACTCGAATCACCCGGCTGGCTTTCTGCCGATCCCCGCGGTCGCCGTTGTCATCCTGATGCGCCGCTGGCAGACCTTCCTCAACTGGCGGCTGCTTGTCAAGAGCCTTCTCGTGATCGCGATCGGGCTCACCCCTTTCATCTACGAGCCGATCAGGGCGGCGCATTTCCCGCCGATCAACGAAGGGGAGCCGACAGCGTGCCTCGAGAAGATCGAGTGGGACTGCACGTTCAGCGAGCTGACCAGAAAGCGGCTGATGGACAACATCAACCGCGAGCAGTATGGCAAGAAGCTGGAGCGCGGGGCGCCGTACACGGCGCAGGTTGGAATGTGGTGGCTCTACTTCAAGTGGCAGTGGCTGCGGGACGCGTACAACGAGCAACCCGCGCTGCAGGCGATACTCGCCGTCCTGTTCCTCTCACTGGGTCTCATAGGAGGGTACGTCCACTGGGCGAATGAGCGGCGAACCTTCTTGTACTTCGGGCCGCTGATGTTCACGCTGACGTTGGCGCTCATCTATTACATGAACTTCAAGTACGGGTGGTCGCAGGCACCTGAGCTGGGAGATTCTGTTCAGCGCGAAGTCCGTGACCGCGACTACTTCTACATCTGGAGTTTCTCCGCGTGGGGAGTCTGGGCCGCGATAGGGCTCGTCTACGTATGGCAGTC
>JBBQZF010000212.1:0-4914 GCA_038208015.1 Gemmatimonadales bacterium | reverse complement strand
AGGGCAACCGGGACAATGGATCGAGATCGATGTGCTCGGCAACGTCACGCGCACACTCACATGCGCGCGGGGTCTTCAGCCCCGGATGCACGACATACTCGTGAAAGAGGATGGCTCATACTGGGTGTTATGTGATGAGGTCCGCTCCCTCGACCTTTCAGCGCAAGGTCGAGGGAGCAACACGCCAGTGACCGGAACTGCCGTCCAGCACATCTCCACAGCGGGCGCGCTCCTGTTCGAGTGGTCACCGTTCGATCACATCGAGGTGGATCTCGCAGTGCTCGAGCCCGCCGACCAGTCAGGAAGCGCGGTCAACTGGACGCACGGGAACTCACTCGACATCGACGATGACGGGAACGTTCTCGTCTCGTATAGAAATCTCGACGAGATCCTAAAAATAGATCTCCGAACCGGTCAGCTTCTCTGGCGCCTTGGTGGTGCGCGCAATCAGTTCGCCCTGGGAAACGGTCCGGCGCGTCCCTTCCGCCGGCAACACAGCATTCGCTCCACCGGTCGCGGCGAGTTCCACCTGCTCGATAATCTCGGTCAGCCGGGTGCCAGCCGGTTCGAGCGATACCAGTACGATGAGGTACAGCGTGTCGCCAGACTCGTGAGCGCGCATACGTCATCGTCCGGGGCAATTGCGCTGACCGGAGGCACTGTTCAGCACGTTTTCGGCAACCGCACGCTCGTATCGTTCGGCAGCGGCGGGAACGTCGAGGAGGTGAACGAAGCGGGCCAGGTCGTATGGCGGATGAACGGCAACCCCGGATATGTCTTCCGCGCACAACGGATCAACTCGCTTCATAGTCCGGGCGCGACGGGGGAAGCCCGGTAGCAGGAGACGCGAGCCTGAAACCGCGGAGCTCTGCCGCGCGATGAGCCTGTATACGACCGCGAAGGAGCTGCGGGAATCCCCTGATCCTCGACACTGCGCGACCGATTTCCTGCGGAAGGTCGAACGTTTATCATCGAATCGTACTCAATCCAATCATCGCCGGCGCGACGCTCAGCGCCTGTACCAGAGTTCCGTCGAAAAGCGAGCGTGGAGAAGCATGGCCTGGCTGGGCGGCAAACTCGGTGCGCGCGACGCCTGAGAGGATTCGGGCCGCGGTCGCCCTTTGACTCGGCGCCCACATCAAGACCGGTGCGGTCATGGATGATCCGGGGAAGCTGCGTCAGTTTCGCGGCTGCATCCGCGCCCGCAACCCTGAAGTCCAGTTTGCGACGACGATCATGTTCCCATCGCCGACGGCCCGGAGAAAGATGAAGCGCTCGTCATCGGGCAACACGTCATAGTTGGCATGCGGGTTGTTGGCGTAGACGAATTCATCGGCAAACAGCGTATCGCGTGCGGCAACCGACGCGAAGGCCGGCCCGGTCCTGAGCGTTGCGGCCATGAACTGTTCGCCGCCCCGATAGAACAACCGTCGGCCATCCCTCGACCATAAGGGCTCCACGCCACCGTTCGCTGACACCTGAACCCTTCCGCCTGGCCCGGGGAATGGCTGCATGACGACTTCATTTCTTCCCGACTCGTCAGTGGTGAACGCGATCCAGCGGCCGTCCGGCGAAATGCGCGGCATCGATTCGATCGCCGCGCTGTTCGCGACTGCCACCGGTGTCGTGTCGCCTGCCAGCGCCCGATAGTAGATGTCAGCGCCTGCTGTGTCGAGCTGGTACGCGATATACCGCGCGTCGGGGGAAATGACTCCCTCGAAGAAATCCACTCGCTCCCCACCGAGGAGTGGGACTGCAGGAGTGCTCTGATCCGCTGGACGCCACCATATGGCATTTCTGCCCGCGCGGTCACTTCGGTACAGCACGCGCGAACCATCGGGTGTCCACTCCGGCCGTTCGTTCACGGTGCCCTCGGTGGTCAGCCGGGTCCTCGTCCAGGAGCTCAGCTCGAACAGCCAGACATCACGGCGGTCCCCGGCCCCGATCGACATCGCGAGCTGGGTCCCATCGGGAGACAACCTCGGAAAGCCATACTCTGCCGCCTCGAGCGGAAGCTGGACAACTCCGCTTTTGCCGACGATGACGAGCTGCGACGATTGCGTGCCGTACTGATAGAAAAGGGTCCCGGTGCGGGAGAGTCCTATGCGCGCAAGCCCCGCCGTCGGGTTCAACATCACGTCGCTGAGCAGCTGGACGGGAGTGCCAATGAGCCGCCGCTTCTTCAAGTCGATTGCAGCTCCCATCAGGCCGCCCGTCGCGGTGACGTACAGCAGGGTTCCATCGACGACGCCAACCGGCTGCACCCCTCGGATATCCAGTATAGTGGTCGACCCATCCTTGAGTGAGGCAATGGCGATGCTGGCGGTTCTCAGCGACGCTGCGCTCCAGCTCGTGTAGAGCACCACGCCCTCGTCGTCGAGAACTACCGGGGCCGACTGATAGATCTCTCCCTTGACGCGGTCGGTCCTCGTCACCTCACGTACCTGCCCGCCCGACTCGGGCATGCTGAAAAGGCCGGTGTTCCCAGCGGTGATGATGACACCCTTCGACGACCAGCCCATGCCGGCGAACGTGCCAGGAGCCGTCCCCAGGAGCTGCGGCATGCCGCCGTCGACGGCCGTCCGGTAGAGTTGATTGCCGCGAATGAAAGCCACCGACCTGCCATCGGGGGAGAAAACGGGAGAATCGCCGTCCTCGGTTCCCGGCAGAGCGCGCGCGGTGATGTCACCGACCGGTCGCACCATGAGCTGTGGGCGGCGCGCCTCGTTCCGGCCGATGAACACAAGCGTCCGGCCGTCCGGTGAAATCGAGAGGCTGCTTAACCCGAGCACGCTGGAGCTTCCGCCGCCCGCCACGGGAATGGCAAAACGTATGACCTCATCCGTGCCGCGGGACACCGGTCGTCGTGACCAGACTGCGAACAACACGCTTGCGACCGTGATCGCCGCAAGCGCGAGCACCAGTGGATCCCGGACGCGTGCCTGCCATCCTCCGGCTCTCCGGGATACCCCTCCGCGGCGGGCTGTCGCGCCGCTGTGAATCGCTGACGACGATGAGCCTTGAAGCGCCTCGGCGAACTCGCGCGCGGACGCCCATCGATCCGCGGGCAGCTTCTCCAGACCCCGTAGCACCGCGTCCTCGACGTGATCGGGAATCGCCTTCCGCTGGGTGACTAGCGGGCGCGGCTCCTCCGACATGACGCGCGCCACGATTGCCTGCACCGTAGGACCCGTGAACGGTGCCTCGCCGATCAGCATTTCGTACGTGACGGCGGCGAGCGAATACAGGTCGCTCCGCGCATCGATTGTGCGCTCTCCCATCGCCTGCTCGGGGCTCATGTATTGCGGCGTTCCGAGCGAGAGGCCTGTCTGCGTCATCCGCTGCCCGCCCGCGGTCTGCACGGCGAGCGCAATCCCGAAGTCGGCAACCAGCGCGTGCCCTCCCTGGAGGAGGATGTTCTCGGGCTTGATGTCTCTGTGCACCACCCCCAGCCCGTGGGCGTAGCCGAGGGCGTCGGCGACTTCGCGGGCGATGAGGACTGCGTCGGCTACGGGAAGCTGTTGCTCGCGCTCGAGCCGCGCGCGCAGTGTCTCGCCCGTGACGAGGGGCATAACATAGTAGAGCAGTCCCGCAGCATCGCCGGAATCGAGCAGCGGCAGGATGTGTGGATGCTGGAGTCGCGCGGTCGTGCGAATCTCGCTCAGGAATCGCTCCGCTCCGAGCGCCGCTCCGAGATCCGGGTGGAGCACCTTTACGGCCACGTCGCGGTTGTGCCTGATGTCGTGAGCGAGATACACCGTCGCCATTCCACCCTGGCCGACTTCCCGCTCGATGCGGTAGCGATCAGCGAGTGCTTCCGTGAGCCTGGTGCTCAGGCAGTCCACCGATGCATGGTTATTTCCGGTTGTCGAAGACGAGGAATGATAGGCGCTGACCGCATCTTCTGCGAGCCGGAAGATTGTGCTTTTCGCTTCGCTTCGCTTTCGCGCCGATCGTGTATGCTTGTGAGCGGCGATCGATCTCTGCGTTGTTGGGCCGAACGGGCACCGTTACGCCGCCGTGCTGGTACTCCGATTTCCTTCGCCAGACGGCACTGATCATGTCAAGCGTGACTATCCCGCGCGGTGGTCAACTACAAGCGCGGCTGATAGCGCGGCGCCTATAGCAGCGTCCACGTGATGATGAGCGCGACGACTACGACGAGGCCCACGATTCCAAAGCGCCGCAGGAACCGGTTGGCGCGCGGACCAAGGAAATACGCGATCAGCGCAATGGGGACGTATTTCAACGCGCGCCCGATGAGCGACCCGGCGATAAAGGTGCCGAGCGGCAGGTGTGCCGCGCCGGCCATCGATGTGTAGAGCATGTAGGGAATCGGCGTGTATCCCGACGTGGCCAGCGCGAGGAGCATATTCGAAGTGTAGACGCGCGCCACGGCGTCCATGTGCTGAGCGATGCCGTACGAGTCGAGCAGCGGTCGAACGATGTCATTAAAGACCATTGCCCCGAGGAAGTATCCGCCGATTCCGCCGATGACCGAGGCAAATATCGCGAGACCCGCGAACCACACGACCCGCTCGCGGCGGCCGAGCGTAAGCGCGATCAGCATGGCCTCCGTCGGCCCGGGAAATACCGTGGCCTCGAGCAACGCCAGCACGACGAGAATCACAGCGCCGACGGGCCGGTCTGCCAGCGCCGTCAAACGGTCCGTAACCGTCCTGGCTGCCGCCGGCGCCGATTGAGGCTCAACGGAGGTCATGCGGCGAGAATCACCCGGGCGTTACGCGCTCATTTCGGAAATGGTGGATCACCTGGGCGCCGCCGCGACTGCTGGTCCGGGTGTGCCGCACGACCCATCGCTGACCGCGCCGCTCGAGAATGGCGGTGCCCCGGCCGACCTGATCGAGAACACGCGTGCCGATTTCAGCCTGAATGCCATAGCTGAACATGACC
>JBBQZF010000211.1:0-4940 GCA_038208015.1 Gemmatimonadales bacterium | reverse complement strand
TGTATACGACGAGCTGAGAAATCTCGCGCACCGCCAGAGACGGCGGTGGAATGGCGACTCAACGCTCGGGACGACCGCGCTGGTTCACGAGGCCTACCTCAAGCTCGTCGACGTCGACCGGCTCGGCGCGCGTACAAGCGTGCATTTCCTCAGGGTCGCCGCGATCGCGATGCGTCATATCCTTTGCAACTACGCGCGCGAGCAGCGGGCAGCGAAGCGGGGCGGTGACTCGCCGCGCATCGCGCTCGACCTGCTTCCCGAGGGAGTCCTTCCGCTCACGTTTTCCGATTCCCAGTCAGCGACGCTCGAGGCCCTCGACGATGCCCTGCGCCGTCTCGAGAAAGTCGAGCCGCGGCTGGGTGAAGTCGTCGAGTGCCGCTTCTTCGGCGGCCTTACAATCGAGGAAACCTCGGCCGCGCTCGCTACCTCGCCGGCGACCGTGAAGCGCGACTGGGCGCTGGCACGCTCGTGGCTGTTCCGCGAGTTGAGCGAGGACTCTACAGAGTGAGCGAAATCCATGAGCTCACTGCCCCACAGCGTGAACGGCTCAAGACGATCTTCGCAGACGCAATAGCACTTCCCCCATCTGACCAGCATGAGTTCGCCGCAGCGGCCTCGGCCGACGACGCCGGACTTCAGACTGAGCTTCTGGCACTGATCGACGCATATGCCGGGAGCGACGAATACTTCGAGAAGCTTGCAGAAGAGCTTGTCACGCCGGTGATCCAGGCCGTCGGTGAGGAGCCCGAGGAATCATTCGAAGTCGGGCAGACCGTCTCCCACTACGAAGTAATCGAGAGGATCGGGCGAGGGGGAATGGGCGTCGTCTACAAGGCGCGCGATACGCGGCTGGGCCGCACTGTCGCGCTCAAGTTCCTCCCGCAGCGGCACGCCGCGAATCCTGTTGCCCGCGATCGCCTGCTGGCAGAGGCGCAGGCGGCGTCGGCACTCGATCATCCGAACATCGGAGTGGTCTACGAGATCGGTGAGACAGAGAGCGAGAGGCCATTCATCGCCATGGCCTGGTATGAGGGAGAGACGCTCAAGCAAAAGGTCGGGCGGGGCCAGCTTTCAGTCCCCGAGGTCCTTGATGTTGCCGCGCAGCTCGGCAGTGCGCTGGCGGCCGCGCATTCTGCCGGGATCGTCCACTGCGATGTGAAGCCGGCAAACGTCCTTGTCACAACGCCGGGCGCGGTGAAACTCGTAGACTTCGGTATCGCGAAGCTCGTGAGCGCCGAAGCCGCCGGTGAGGGCACGACTGCGGGGACGCCCGCATACATGAGTCCTGAACAGACGCGCGGCAGTCCCATCGATGCCCGTACTGATCTGTGGAGCCTCGGTGTCCTGCTCTACGAATCCCTGACCGGCCGTCGGCCGTTTCGCGGTGAGACGGACCCGGTTGTCGTCGAGAATATCCAGACCGCCGAGCCGGATCCCATCGCCGTGTCGAGGCCCGATGCGCCAGCCGAGTTGTGCCGCGTTGTCGAGCGCTGCCTGCGGAAGGATGCCGCGGAGCGGTTCCAGAGCGCGGACGAGTTCTCGGAGGTGCTTCGGCGCATGGAGATGGAAAGTCACCTGGCTGAGCGCTCAGTCTCACCTGAAGTCCGGGGGACCGGCATCCGCCGATACCGGTGGGCGCTTGCGGCGGTCCCGGTCATCCTGATCGCTGCCGCGGTCTGGGGAGGCAAGGACTACGCGCGCCGCGAGGCCTCCGACGTAGTCGCGGCCCCGGACCAGCCAATCACCGTAGCGGTGATACCATTCGCGAACCGGGACAGCGTCGCGTCCGAGGAGCACATCGTTTCGGGCTTCACAGATGAGGTGATCGGCACTCTCGGGTCAGCGGGCGCCTTGAGAGTGATTGCCCGGAGCTCTTCAGCTGCGCTCGCGCGTCAGGGCCTATCGCCGATTGCGATCGGTCAAAGCCTTGGCGCGGGTGCAATCGTTCAGGGTAACGTCGCACGCGTCGGACAACGGCTGCATGTCTCGGTTCAGCTCAAAGGTGTCGCTGACGGCGCAGTGTTGTGGTCAAGGGAATATGACCGGCCTGTCGACGAGGCATTTGCCCTTCAGCAGGAGATCTCCGGATCGATCCTCCGCACGCTCGATCCCGGAGGGATCGGATCGAGCCGGGCCATTCAGGCTCGGCGGCCCACCTACGACAGCGACGCGTACGAGATGTACCTGAAGGGACGCCTGAGCTGGAATCAGCGAACCGAGGCTTCACTTAAGCAGGCTCTGGCTTACTTTCATGGCGCTCTCGAAAGGGACCCCGAGTTTGCCCTCGCGCACTCCGGGATGGCCGCTGCCTATGTGAACATGTCGAACTTCGGCTACATGCCTCCCGAGGTCGCGCTGGCGCACGCCGACGTTGCCTCGGCCCGAGCCGTCGCGCTCGACTCGTCAAGCGTCGATGCCGCCGCAGTGCGCGGGTACCTGCTTGCGTCTCTTAGACGCTACGCTGATTCCGAGGCCGAGTTCGAGCGGGCGATCCGCCTGAATCCACGCTACCCATGGACCCATCATTATTACGCGCTGCTCCTGATGATGCTTGGCCGTGACGAAGAGGCGACACGTGAGATACGAAGCTCACTCACGCTCGATCCGCTTTCCCTGCCGGCAAACGCCACGCTTGGGATTCTACTCGGCATGCGTGGAATGTATTCGCAGTCTCGAGCGCAGTACGAGCACGCGATGTCGTTGTCCCCGGACTTCGCGTTGACGCGCCAGTATTTCGGCGCCCTCGTGGCGCGCGAGGGACGCTACAACGAGGCGATCGAGCTGCTCGAGCCCGCCGTCAGGTCGGCGCCCGGTTTCCCCGGGGTCCGCGCGACACTGGCTTACGCCTACAGCCGCGCCGGCCGTACCGCTGATGCCAGCCGCCTCACCGCCGAACTGCGGGCGTCGGTGAAGGATGAGCGGGCGAGAGTGAATCTCGCGCTCGGTCATGCCCTGCTCGGGAACCCCGATACCGCGTTCGCGATGCTCCAGACCGCCCGGTGGGACGCTCCAACCTTGATCGAGCTTCGCGCCAATCCCCTGCTCTCCGGTTTCCGCGCAGACTCGAGGTATCGTTCACTCTTGTCGAAACACGGCTTGAAGCCCTGACTTTTCGGATTTCCGGAAACATGAAACCGACCATCCCGGTGCACCAGAACCGGCATTGCCGATTGCCGACATTCCCTTATTGTAACGTTGGAAGGAAGCCGCCTGGGCATCCATGGGCCAGCCACGACGGGCAAGTATGCAGCCGATAAGCACGAAGAAGCGGAGCCGGGACGGGACAGGGTGAGCGAGATCCATGAGCTCAGCGCCAAACAGCGGGAGCGGCTCCGGACGATCTTCGAAGACGCAATTGCCCTTCCGCCATCAGACCGGCCCGGGTTCGCATCGGCCGCCTCGGCCGACGATGCGGTGCTCCAGGCCGAGCTTTTGTCACTGATCGAGGCTTACGCCGGAAGCGGCGGCTATTTCGAGAGGCTCGCGGGAGAGCTTGTCACGCCGGCGATCATGGCAGTGGTTCACGAGCCCGATGAATCGTTCGGAGTCGGGCAGGCTGTCTCCCACTACGAAGTCATCGAGAAGATCGGGCGAGGCGGAATGGGCGTCGTCTACAAGGCGCGCGATACGCGACTTGGCCGCACGGTGGCACTCAAGTTCCTTCCGCAGCGACATGCGGCCAATCCCGTCGCCCGCGATCGCCTGCTCTCAGAGGCGCAGGCCGCTTCGGCACTCGATCATCCGAACATCGGAGTGGTCTACGAGATCGGCGAGACCGAGAGCGAGCGGCCATTCATCGCAATGGCGTGGTACGAGGGCGAAACGCTCAAGGACAAGGTCGGACGGGGTAAGCTATCAATCCCCGAGATTCTGAATGTCGCCGCACAGCTCGGCAGTGCGCTGGCGGCGGCGCATTCTGCCGGGATCGTCCACTGCGATGTGAAGCCGGCAAACGTTCTTGTCACAAAGCCGGGCGCCGTGAAGCTCGTCGACTTCGGCATCGCAAAGCTCGCGAGTGCCGAAGCCGCCGGCGATGGCGCCACTGCCGGGACTCCTGCTTACATGAGTCCTGAGCAGACTCGTGGCCAGGCCATCGATGCCCGCACGGACCTGTGGAGCCTCGGTGTCCTGCTGTATGAATCGCTGACCGGACGGCGGCCGTTTCGCGGTGAATCGGACTCGGTTGTCGTCGAGAACATCCAGACCGCCGAGCCGGATCCCGTCGCCGTCTCGAGGCCAGATGCGCCGACCGATCTGTGCAGAGTGGTGGAGCGCTGCCTTCGGAAGGATCCCGCGGAGCGATACCAGAGCGCTGAGGACGTCTCGGAGGCGCTGCGGCGCATCGAGACCGCGAATCGCCAGAGCGAGGGGGGAGCTTCGCCTGCAATGCCGGGGATCGCCACTCGCCGATACCGGTGGGCACTCGTCGCGGTTTCCGTAATCCTGCTCGCTGCCGCCGTGTGGCAAGGCACGGATTACGCGCGCCGCGCAACGGCCCGCGCCGTCGCCGGCGCCACTGCTGAGCCGATCACCGTGGCCGTGATACCATTCGCGAACCGGGACAGCGTCGCGTCCGAGGAGCACCTGGTTTCCGGCTTCACGGATGAGGTGATTGGCACGCTCGGATCGGCGGATGCCTTGAGGGTAATTGAGCGGAGTTCTTCCGCTGCGCTCGCCCGGCAGGGCTTGTCGCCGATTGCGATCGGTCAAAGCCTTGGCGCGAGTGCAATCGTTCAGGGTAACGTCGCACGCGTCGGAAAACGGCTGCATGTCTCAGTTCAACTCACGGGTGTCGCTGACGGCGCCGTGTTGTGGTCGAGGGAATACGATCGGCCGGTCAACGAGGCATTTGCCCTTCAGCAGGAGATCTCCGGATCGATCCTCCGCACGCTCGATCCCGGAGGGATCGGATCGAGCCGGGCCATTCAGGCTCGGCGGCC
>JBBQZF010000210.1:0-4941 GCA_038208015.1 Gemmatimonadales bacterium | reverse complement strand
TGTTCCATTCCCTCGTCCGCTGTGGTCCGCAGTGGTCCGCTGTGGTCCGCAGTTGTCCGCAGTGGTCCGCAGTGGTCCGCAGTGGTCCGCAGTAGTCCGCAGTAGTCCGCAGTCCGCAGTCCGCAGTAGGTCCGAGTCCGCAGTAGTCCGAGTCAGTGTCCGCAGTACGTCCGCAGTCCGCAGTCAGTCAATATCACGCGCCTCCCTCCCCCCTTGGCATCCCCGGGCATAACTTAGAAACATCTCTCTCGAGGTGCCCGGCTTGGCTCGTGCTGACAATCATCATCGCATCTGGCGCGACGGAAAGTTCGTGAACTGGGACGACGCGACCATCCATGTAATGAGTCACGTCGTTCACTACGGGTCCAGCGTCTTCGAGGGGATACGCTGCTACGCAACGCCCGAGGGGCCGGCGATATTCCGGCTCCATGATCACATCCGCCGGCTCGGGGACTCCTGCCGGATCTACCGGATGCCTCTCGATCACTCGGCCGAGATGCTCGTGCAGGCGTGTATCGACACCGTCGCGGAGAACGAGCTCCCGCATTGTTATCTGCGTCCTGTCGCGATAAGGACCGGCGAACAGATGGGCGTCAATCCGATGGACACGCCGCTCGAGGTTTTTATCATCCCGTGGACGTGGGGCAGGTATCTCGGCCACGAGTCGCTTGCTGATGGCGTTGATGTCTGCGTCTCGAGTTGGAGAAGGCCCGCGCCCGATACCCTCCCCGCCATGGCGAAAGCGGGCGGCAACTACCTGGTCTCGCAGCTATCAAAAATGGAGGCGAAGCTCGATAACTATTCCGAAGGGATAATGCTCGATTCCTTCGGCCTGGTATCCGAGGGAAGCGGCGAGAACCTGTTCGTCGTGCGGGACGGGAAGCTCTATACCTCGCCCCTTTCGTCGGGAATCCTCAACGGTATCACCCGCGACTGCGTGATGCGGATCGCGCGCGACATGGACTACGAGGTTGTCGAGCAGGTGATGCCGCGGGAGATGCTTTATATCGCCGATGAGCTGTTCTTCACCGGCACTGCAGCGGAAATAACCCCGATTCGCTCGGTTGACCGCATAACAGTCGGCGCGGGCAAGCCCGGGCCCGTGACTCGCGCGATTGAGGAAGAGTACATGGGAATAGCGGAAGGAAGGATCGCCGACAGGTACGGCTGGAGAACGCCGGTGCCGGTGACGGTGCCCGTCGAGTAGCCTCCAGGGCCCGCTTACGGTCTGCCGGAGCTCAGCAACTTCGGCTGCGGTTGATCCCCCGCGTATTTCCCGGGCGCGAGTTGTATATTTGGTTCTTCGCAGGAACGTGGAGGTAGTGCTTGATCGTCGGATGTCTCGCACTTAACGCGTCGTTTGAGCCTCTGACAATGGTCCCGCTCAGACGAGCGTTACGGCTGGTAATTGACGGCAAGGCCGAGATCGTGGAGGCCGATGCCGACCGCGTGGTTCGCTCCGAGCGGCTTACCTTGCCGCGCCCGGTCGTCATCAGGCTGACGCGGTTCATCCACGTTCCGAGACGATTCCGCCGCCAGGTCACCAACACGTTCCTCTTTGCGAGGGACAGGTACAGGTGCCAGTACTGCGGCCGCTACAATGTCGAGCTCACTCCGCGCGAGTCACTCACCCGCGATCACGTCGTGCCGATCTCGCGCGGCGGGACGAATGACTGGACGAACGTCGTCACCGCGTGCAGTCCGTGCAACACGCGCAAGTCGAACAGTCTCCCGGCGGAGATCGGCATGCACCCGATGCACGTTCCTGTGGAGCCGCATTTCGTTCACTTGTCCTGGGCCGTCCGCCGGCTCACTCCGCAGCAGGCACATTACATCCGCATGTTCTATGGGGAGGAGACGCTGCATCATCTCGAGGATCTCTCCCACAGGAATCAGGGTCGGAACGTCGGCGACCTCGCCTCGTAGCGCCGCTTCTCTCCGCCGAGCAGCCGCACAACTATCGTCCTCACGCCGCGGCCAACTGCGGTTCCCGCGTTCTTGCTGCCGCGCACCGCGGGCCTGAGATCGCCGCGAAGCCACTGCTCGAGCTCATCCAGCTCGGTGAGCGACAACGCCTCTATATCGAGAACAAGACTGTAATACCCGCGCTGTCCCGGCTTGGGCGGAGCGATCGGCGCCTGAAACGGCGCGCCGAGCGCAGCGTCGGCCTCGGCGACGGTCGCGAAGACGCCGAGGAGGCTCGTTCGCCCTCTTGCGACACGGTACACGTGAAAGGCCTTGCCCAGCGCGTCATATCTTACCACCACATCCCACTGCGCCTCTGCCGCAATTCCGTCGAACCATCCGCCGGTTGTCCAGCGCTCCATGGTGTAGTGAAGTCGCGCTGGAAACCCGTTGCGGAGAAGATCGAGCGTGGCGCCGTCGGTGATCAGCGATGACGACCTGACAGCAGGTGGCTCGCTGGCAAGCTGAGTCCGCGCCGGCAGCACGATGCCCACCTGCGCGTTCTGGGCAGGAAGCTGCGACGACAGGAGCATCGTCGCCGCGATCGCGAGAACACTCGCCCGCTTCACTCCTAGAACCTGTTGCGCAGGCGGATGAAGAAGTTTGCCGGCTCTTTCGGCTCCGACACGGCTTTCGCGACGTAAAGGCCGGCGATACCGAGGTCGATGCCGAGTCCGACATCTGTGCGGAACGTGTCGAAGCCGGGCACTGAGCGGGATCCATAGCGCAGGGTGCCTGCTCGCGGACCAACCAGCCAGCCGCGACCTGCGTCAGCGAATGCGACAACGTCCGGCTTCACCCTGAAGGCGGCGCCGCGAACCCGCAAGCCGTTCCGGTTGAACATGTCGATCAGCTCGGAGACAAGCTCCTGCCGGTACTCGACCTGAGCCAGCGCGACGCGATCACATTCGGCGGGACGCGCAGTCGACACTGTAGCTTCGCTTCCGCACTGTCCCACGTCCGTGCCGATTCCCGTTCTGCGAAAGTCGAAGCCCGGAAGCGTGCCAATCCCGCCGACTGAGAATCTCCGCTGATATGGCAGGTCGTCCCCGTGAAGCCACCCGCCGAGCACCAGCCGTGCATGAAGCCTTCGCCGCTGCGAGATGCGGTTGTATCTGCGGAGGTCCACAAAAGACCGGCCGTAAGCAAGTCTCGCCCGCCCATCGGGGAGGGATGGCACAATCGACGTACCGGTCGTCTCGAAATCGCCGGCGCCGTGCTCGTATTGAGCCGTGAGAAACCATCCATCCGAGGGGTCGACCACGCTGTTCCGCGTGTCGACGCGCAGGGAGAGGTCGACAACGTGAGCCCTTCCATCGTTGATCGATGGATTCTCCCGCCACGATTCGCTTCCGCGAAACAGCGTGTACACTTTCCTCTCGCTGCGAGAGCTCCATCGCACGTCGCTCAACCCCAGCGTCACTGTCGTGTTTCCGCGGAAAGCCGAGACGTGGGCGCGAGCGCCATGGCGGCCGAAGAAGTCGAAGTAGTCCCGCTTGAGGAAAAACGCCGCGAGACCGCCGTCAGGCTCGTCGAGCTGCCAGGATTCTATCTTCGATACGACATCGAACGACTCTGCCCCGACGGCGAAGCCCTGCAGTCGGCCAAAACGCAGATCTGCACTGAGCCGGTGGCCGAGGTTCCCGGAGTCCCAACTGAAGTCGTCGGACGACCGAATGATCCCAAGTGCCGAGATCGAGAGGCGCCCGTTGCCTGCGTCTCCCCGGTACGTGGGACCAAACAGAATCGGCAGTCCCTCGACCCTGTTGTAAGTCTTGCCCGAGCTGATCGACAATCCGCCGCTGTCGTCCTGGCCGAGCATGATGCCGAGGTCGATCGTGGTGTCCTGCGGGGCCGACTGGGCGACGGCCGCGACGGAGTGCGCGATGATGGCGAGCAGCGGAGCGAGGAGCCGAAAGATTCTCATTTATGTGTTCGTCCGGTTTGTGCGATCCGCCTCTTTTACCCCGTCGAGCCCGAGGCGCTTCATCCGCCGGTAGAGATTCGGCCGGTCCGTCTGGAGCCGTCTTGCTGCCTCGGCGATATTCCCCGCGGCGTCGGACAATGCCCGGCGGATCGTGCGCCGCTCATAGTCATCGAGCAGTTCGCCAAGCCCTCCTGCGGGAGCAGGCCGGTCATCCGGAGGTTCCGTCGGGAGCCACCTGCTCTCGTCAGGATAAAGGATTGATCGAATGTCCGACGAGGTGATGTCGATCCCGGGCCGCATTATCGCGATCCTTTCCACGATGTTGGCGAGCTCGCGCACGTTGCCCGGCCAGTGATGTTTCTCCACTACCTCGATCGCTCCCCGCGTCCACGTCGGCGGGATCTGGCCGGTCTTCCTGAAGTGAAGCAGCGAGAAGTGCCGCACCAGCTCGGAGACGTCCCCGTCACGCTCGCGAAGCGGGGGTAGCGCCACCGGGATCACGTTGAGACGGAAAAAAAGGTCCTCGCGAAAACTTCCATCCCGCACCGCGCGGGCAAGGTCGTGATTCGTTGCCGCGATTATACGCACATCGACCCTGATGCTCCGGTTCCCTCCGACGCGGTGAATCTCCTTCGCCTCGATTGCGCGCAGCAGTTTCGCCTGCGCATCGAGGCTGAGGTCGCCGATCTCGTCGAGAAAAAGAGTGCCGAGGTGCGCGAGCTCGAAGCGGCCGACGCGGGCCTGCGTCGCCCCGGTAAACGCGCCGCGCTCGTGGCCGAACATCTCGCTCTCAACGAGGTCGCGGGGGATCGCTGCGCAGTTGACCCTGACGAATGGCCGGTCGCGCCGCGTGCTCGCATCATGTATCGCGCTCGCGACGAGCTCCTTTCCGGTTCCCGACTCGCCCATGACGAGCACGCGCGCGTCGCTCGGCGCTATCCGGGCGATGAGCTCTCGCACGCGCTCGATCGCGGCGCTCGACCCGACCATCTCACCCGTGAGCCCGAACTCCTCGCGCAGCGTCTGCGCCTCTCTGCGTGCCTTGCGCA
>JBBQZF010000209.1:0-4986 GCA_038208015.1 Gemmatimonadales bacterium | reverse complement strand
ACGCGCGATCCCACGAGTCAGTTCCTCACTGCACGCGGCCGCGATGGCTGGACCGTATGGATACCTGACGCGCGAACGGTACAGTCGATGATAACGGCTGCGAAGCGTCGCGGAATATCCCTCTTCGCCCTGGCGGGGCCGGAAGGTGCGGACCCCGCCACACTCCCGCCGAACTTCAAACGATGATCAGGTCGCGCTGAGTCTCCGACGGCGTGATGATCACCTCTCCATCGCCGATGTAGCCGTTTACTTCGCTTCGCATTCCTACATCGCCTGTCAGATAAATTCCCGGCTCGATCGAAAATCCCACTCCCTGAATCAGAAACCGCTCTTCGCGTGTCTCGAGATTGTCGAGGTGAGGACCTGAGCCGTGGAGATCGCGAGCATCTATTGAATGACCCGTGCGGTGGATGAATCGCTCGCCATACCCGCGCGATGTTATCACCGCTCGAGCTGCATCATCGACTTCGCCGCCGCTGACATCGGAACGTGCCGGGATTCTTTCACGAAGGAGCGAAACCGCTGCCTCGCGGGCGTCCCTCACAGCTTCCCAGACCGCCAGATCCCGTTCCGAGGGTTCGCCGAGGCTGCCCATCCACGTCTGGTCCGCGTACAGGCCTCCGTCTTCGCGCGCCCACAGATCGATGAGCAGGATTGCGCCCGACTCGATCGTCGCGCTTCCATCGACCGGCGGTTCGTAGTGTGGATTCGCGGCATGCGGACCGATTGCGACAATAGGTCCGTGATCGGTATTCAGCCCTTCATCGGCGAACTGGCCAAGGATCCACTGCTGGAGCGCATGTTCCGTGATGGGAGTTCCTGAGCGTGCGGCAGATCCGGCGCGGCCCATCGCTTCATGTGCAATCCGGCTGATGATTTCAGCCGCGCGCTTGTGGGACGCGAGATTTTCCGGCGTCCACACAGCGTAAAACCTGCTGACGAGATCGGCACTCGACACTACACTCGCACCGGCATTCCTCACCATCTCCAGCACTCCAGCGGGAACCCTGTCGAGATAAGGAACGGCATCCCCCGGTGAATATTCCATCGCCACGTTTTTGCCGTTCACCAGAGTTGCAAGCTGTGACTCGAGCTGGCGCCATCCGCTATATACCGTCTTTTCCCATTGTGATGGCCAACCCTGCCATGGCCCCTGCTCGATTGCGTGCGTGATCGCTGTTGGTGCGCCGGTCCGCGGCACAAGCACGAATATCCGCCGGCTCCCCATCCCCGAGAGGCCAAGGAGCCCGACCGCGACAGGATTCAGCCCATGGAAGTCGAAGATGAGCCAGCCATCGAGGCCGGCATCTGCAATCGCTTGCTGGTAAGAGGCAAGTGTGGCCTGCGTCAGCATTTAATGGTCCTCAATGATTCGTGCTCCGCCATTCGGCTCGCCACTCGCAGACACCCTCTCCGCGCTGAGCGCAATGAACGTGATCGACCTGCTCACCAGCTTCGATCAACATCTTCAGAAGCTGTCGAAAGGCGGTTTCATAGAATGCGCAGCCGGCGGAGCGGGGTGAGCCGTTCACTGTCACGGAATCGACGACTTTGAGTGAGAGAAACGAACCGGTCCGCTCGAGCGTCCCCTCGAAGAATCGTTCCGAGGCGAGCTTTATCTGCTTGAGTGCCATTGGCCGGCTGATGAATCCGGGCAACAGCCGTATAGTGCCGCGCGTTGTCGGCGAGATGGACACGTAGACCGCATGAGCGAGTAACTGGCCGGCGTTCTGGAAAAGCTCTGCCGCGTCGGGCCTTCTCCCGATAAGCGTTCCAAGGCCTTCCGCTTCGGCGAACGGTATTCGCTGCCCGCGTTTCATCGCTTCGCTGTAGCGGCGAATCTGAGTATAAACGGTGTCGCTGAGACCGAGTCGCTTGTTGCGGAGCTCAGTCACATATTCCGTTTCAGTTGGATCCGCCGGTGTGTCGATCTGGCGGATCGCTTCCAGAAGACTCAGGGGTATTCGTGCGTTGACAGTCGAAGCCATATGCCGGGTGGAAGCGAAATCACCGGCGGCAGCCGGCAGCGAGGGAAGAAACATATTGCAATCGGCCCATAGTTGAACAATCGGGTTGCATCTTTTTGGACCTCGTGATCCGGGTAATTGCCGGAGCCGCGATCGCAACGGCGATTGTAATCGTTGCGCGCAGCGTGCGAACTCTTTCATTCAGCGGAGCTGCAGCCGCTGTCATGCTCGGCACAATATGTGTAGCTGCCGGGTGGAG
Organism: Gemmatimonadales bacterium; assembly: GCA_038208015.1. GTDB lineage: Bacteria > Gemmatimonadota > Gemmatimonadetes > Gemmatimonadales > Gemmatimonadaceae > UBA4720. The sequence continues at coordinate 2,760 of JBBQZF010000209.1, read as the reverse complement.
CTGGGGCGTTCTGCTCGTAGCGTTTTTTCTTTCGAGTTCGCTTCTGTCACGTATTGGCGAGGCCCGCAAGCTCGCCAACACTTCGGGCACTGCTGAAAAGGGTGGCGAACGCGACGCTTCCCAGGTTCTTGCCAACGGCGGGGTCTTTGCGGCATTCGCCATGGCAAGCATTGCGTTTCCATCGCCCGATTGGATACTCCCCGCAATTGGTGCACTCGCAGCATCGACAGCCGACACATGGGCTACCGAGATCGGAACGCTTCTGGCGAGGCAACCCCGCCATATCCTCACCTGGAAAACCGTGCCGACGGGGACCTCCGGGGGAATATCACTGCATGGCACCGCGGCCGCCCTTCTCGGCGCCGCCTGGATCGCCGCGATTGCGAGACTCGCCGGGTTTCCTGAAAGCGCCGCACTTGCTGCAATCACTGGAGGTTTTGCGGGCGCCCTTCTTGATTCCCTCCTTGGAGCGGGAGCTCAGTCGCGCCGGTGGTGCGCGCAATGCGGTACAGGAACGGAGCGACGCGTTCATGGTTGCGGCGCCGAGACTACAGCGAACGGAGGTTTTTCCTGGCTCGACAACGACATGGTGAACGCAATGAGCTCGGTGGGGGGAGCAATCGTGGGATTCCTCTGGCTCCCGTGAGCCCATCGAAGGCGCGCGTGCTCCTCGTGAGCACGAACCAGGAGCGCCAGCCTTACCCGGTGATACCTAACGGCCTTGCCTGCGTGGCATCCGCGCTCAGCGCTGCCGGACACGAAGTGAAGTTCCTCGATCTCTGCTTCGTACGCGATGCCGCTCTCGCGGCATCACGCGCAGCGAGAGAGATGAGGCCGGACATTATCGGGGTGTCTGTCCGCAACATCGATAACAGCGATGCTATTGCGTTGCGCCACTACACGCCCGGCGCAAAGGTAATTCTCGAATCGCTGAGGTTTGCCGCACCCGATGCCAGAGTGATTGCTGGTGGGGCCGCGTTCGGTGTGGCACCAGAGGCATTATTCCGCGAGCTTGGAGTGGACTACGCTGTCGCCGGCGATGGCGAGCGCGCTACCGTTGCACTCGTCGACGCGCTGGCTCGCGGCATCGCGCCGGAGTCCATCGCCGGACTCGTGAGATCGGTTGACGGTATCGTGCACTTTTCGCCGCCGGGCGAAGACGCGGATCTCGATTCCCTTCCCTCGCCTGCACTCCATCGATGGGTCGACCTCAGCCGATACGAGCGGCATGGCGCTACGATTCCGATTCAGACCAAACGAGGCTGTGTCTACAAGTGTGTCTACTGTACTTACAGAAATGTGGAAGGGTGGGGCTACAGGTTGCGCGATCCGGGCCTTGTCGCCGACGAAATAAAAGAGCTTCACAACATGGCCGGAGTCCGGCACTTCGACTTCGTCGACTCGACATTCAATTCACCGCCGGGGCATGCGGTCGAAGTTTGTGAAGCGATCATTCGGCGGAACCTCACCATTCGTCTGGACACGACGAATTTTACGCCGGCTGCTGCATCGACGGAGCTGCTCGAAGTAATGCGTCGGGCCGGGTTTCGAACCCTTGGGATCACAGCGGAGAGCGCGAGCGACCCGGTTCTCGCGCGAATGGAAAAGGGGTTCGACGCCGCCAAGGTGAGGCAGGTCGCCGAGCGCGTGGAGAAAGCGGGGTTCAAGACCCTTTGGATTTTCCTTGTCGGGGGACCGGGCGAGACGCCGGAGACTCTCGATGCAACCCTCGCTTTCGCGGCGTGGCGGTTGAAGCGGGGCGACGCGGTTTACGTGACCGTAGGACTTCGCATCTATCCGGGCACCACGCTTCACCGGATTGCGATCAGCGAAGGTGTTGTCAGCGACGAGGCCTCACTTCTGAACCCGACATTCTATTTCAGCCCCGGGATAACATTCGATTATGCAGTGTCCAGACTGCGCCGATTCGCGGCTGACCATCCGCGGTTCATGTTTTCGGCCGACTCGAGATCTGTCGTGCTGCCGTGGCTGACGCGGACAGCTTCATTGCTTCGACTTCCCCGTCCGCACTGGCAATACATGGGTGTCTTCCAGAGGATCACCCGCGCGAGCAGCCGGAGACAAGCGGCCACCAATGTCTGACGCCCAGGTGATCGTTGTCGGCGGCGGCCCGTCTGGCTCTTCTACAGCCCATTTCCTCGCTCGCAACGATGTCGATGTGCTTGTTCTCGACCGGGCACACTTTCCGCGCGACAAGACCTGCTCGGAGTACCTGAGTCCTCAGGCATCCCGAATTCTCGAGGACATGGGAGCGCTCGAGTCAGTCGAGGCGTCCGGTGCTGACCAGCTTGCAGGCATGCGGGTTCATGCCCCCAACGGCGCGACGATTCACGGGGAATTCGCAGCGACGCATGGGTTTCGCGGATACCGTGACCGGGGGCTGGCGATTCGCCGGACAATCCTCGACTCGATCCTGCTCGACCGCGCGCGTGATGCAGGTGCGCGGGTGGAAGAGGGAGTGAGAGTCGTCGACCTGCTTCGCGATCAGACCGGACGCGTAATCGGAGTTGCGACATCGGGCGCGAATGGACGGCGCGAGCTCACCGCACCACTGGTGATCGGTGCTGACGGTCTGAGGTCGGTCGTTGGCCGCCGGCTTGGTCTCATACGACCCGCGGGCTGGCCGCGCCGTATCGCGCTGGTGGCTCACTTCAGGAACGTCAGCGGCATCTCCGAGTTCGGTGAGATGCACGTCGAGCGTGGTGGCTATTGTGGAATCGCTCGGGTCGGCAACGGTCT
>JBBQZF010000208.1:0-5021 GCA_038208015.1 Gemmatimonadales bacterium | reverse complement strand
CGCAATACGTCCGCAATACGTCCGCAATACGTCCGCAATACGTCCGCAATACGTCCGCAATACGTCCGCAGTCCGCAGTCAGTAAAAGTCTACTGCTTGATGACCCAGACCTTTATCTCCGGGTGGACGTCCGCGTGGAGCCTGATCGGCACACGATAGACTCCCAGCGCCTTGATCGGCTCCTTCAGATCGATCTGCCGCTTCTCGACCTGGTAACCCTGCTCGGCGAGCTGCTGAACGATGTCGCCCGAAGTTACCGAGCCGAACAGCTTGCCCTCCTCGCCAACCCGGGCCGAGAACGTGAGAGACACCTGCTCGAGTTTTGCGGCGTACTCCTGGGCCGAGCCGCGACGCGCTTCCTCGGCTGCCTCCAGCCGCTGGCGCTCCTGCTCGATGCGCTTCTTGTTGCCCGGAGTCGCCTCGTACGCGTAGCCCCGCGGCAGAAGGAAATTCCGCGCGTAGCCGGGCGAGACCTTCACCACGTCGCCGGGGTGCCCGAGCTTCTCCACTGCCTGCCGAAGTATGACTTCCATCTTGCTGTTCCAGTTGAATGTGATCGCGGCGCCGTCCCGGCGGACGCGGTAAAATCTATTTCATCCGAGGGGCCGGGCCGCCGCGCGAGCGCGAAGGTCGAGCCACGTATCTCCCAGGCCGAGCCCGAATGCGAGCGCGGTGACCAGCGGCCAGGCGAACACCGCCAGCGCCACCAGCATGAACGTCAGTGCGCGCGTCTTCGACAACCATGTAAGAATCCCGAAACCGCGCATCACGTAAAGAAATCCGAAAAACACAAGCAGGTTGAGCCCCGCATTCTTTCCCTCGGCGAATGCCTGGAGAAGAAAGACGGATGCTCCGACCGCGACTCCCCAGACCAGGTGGTCGTTGAAGCGAAAGTCGCGGAGCTTTCCGAGCGGCTGTCCCAGAGGGACACTGCTCATGCGGTGGAACAAGGCCCATCCGAGAGCAAGCGCCGCCAGCGACTCGAGCGCGAGCAGCGCCGGCATCAGTATCGTCGACCATTTCGGGATCGACGCAAGCTGAATCTCGCTCTCATCCGTCAGTCGCTGAAGCGAAGGCGATCTCTCGACCATTCCCTTCCATCCCGGCTGCTCGCTAACCTGCCGGAGCGACGCGATCGACTGGTCGTTTCTCCGGTTGAACTCGCTGGACATCGCGCTGCTCACGCGCGCCGGGCCACCTGGTGAAACGAGAATCAGCGAAAACGCCAGCGAGGTCGCGACAGCCAGGGCTGCAAGGGCGCGCGGAAAGAAATTCTCCGCGGTCATCACAATCCCCACTATGCCGAAACTCGCCGCGACGAGCAGTGTCCATCCCCGCGCCATCCAGTTGTATGGACTGTCGGGCGGGCCTACAGGCGACGACAGCAGCAGCGCCGCGATCCCCACCCACACCAGCGCCAGCGAAAGCCGCCCGCCGTTGTTCCATGCCACCAGCGCGCAAGCGGCCACCACTGCCGCGAGGAGCAGAAGTGTCTGCTCGATGGGCAGGATGGCGCGCATAGCGGGCACGAACGGGGCGAGCGCGAACGCGCTCAGCCCGATCGCGAGCCGCCGCCACGATCCCCGGACCGGAGCCGGTGCGGCGGGTTCCGTCATGTTAGACCGTGTGGCCCTTCAGGTAGGGAATGATCGCCAGGTAGCGCGCGCGCTTGATGGCGGTCGACAACTGACGCTGGTGCCGGGCGCAGGTCCCGCTCAGACGGCTCGGAAGAATTTTTCCCTGATCCGTAATGAAGCGCCCGAGCGTCCGATCATCCTTGTAGTCTACCCAGCGCACGCGTCCCTCGCAGAACGGGCAGCTCTTCTGTGGTCGTCTCATCGTCTAATCCTCATCGTCGTCGTCATCGTCTCGCCGCGCTGCCTGTGCAGCGAGCTCTTCCTCACTCATCGCCGGCGCGCCGACTTCGTGCTCGTGCAGAGTGATGAGGTAGCGGATGACACCGTCGTCGAGCTTGAGCGCGCGCTCGTACTCGGGAAGGACTGTCGGATCTGCGGCGAACCGGGAGACGGCGTAGTATCCGTTCTCCCTCGTGCCGATCGAGTAGGCGAGCTGCCGCCGTCCCCAGTGGCTGACTTCGGGCTCCTCGCTGGCGCTGAGCATGCCATGGAAGCGGGTCAGCTTTTCGTTGATCGCGGCGTCTTCGAGAGTTGAGTCGAAGATGTACACCGCCTCGTAATTCCGAGACATCGGTAGGCAATCCTCCTTGTGGTCCTGTTTCCGCCCCCCGCTGGTTGCCGGAGTGGGGGGAAGGTGTGAAGGCCGCGATGCGGCCGTTTTGTGGACCCGAAAGATACCCGGACCGGGAGCCGCGGGCAACGGATTTGCCGCTATGAGATGCTTCACGGGCCCGGTAGGTTTCACGGGCAGGTCACGCCAGCACCAGGAGAGCAGCATGTCGTTCAGGCACATGATCGGTTTCGGAGTATTCGCGGCAGTCATCGGGTGTTCAGGAAGCTCGACCGGCGGTTTGACGGCTGAGCGCACCTTTACCGTCGCCCTCACGCGGGCTGAGGAGGTTCCCGCGCCCGGGCCGACCTCGGCAACCGGGCTCGCCCAGGTTATTCTTTATCCGTCGTACATCGAGTTCCAGCTGAGCGCACAGAACATCACGGGCATCACCATGGCCCACATCCACGAGGGTGCGACCGGAGTGGCCGGGCCGATCCGGGCGACGTTGTTCGTGCCGGGTAGCGCGACGGGGTCGGTGAATGGATCTTTTGCCAGCGGAAGGCTCGAGGATGGGAATCTTCCTGGTGGCGTAACCGTGCAATCGCTGAAGGCCCTGATCCTCACCGGCAACACATACGTCAACGTTCACACGACAGCCAATCCTGCCGGCGAGATCCGCGGGCAATTGAGGTAGGGCAGGACCACTCGTAAAAAGGAGATACTTGCATGAAGTGGCGGTTGATCACCCCGGTAGTTCTGACACTCGTCGCTGCCACAGCTCTGCACGCGCACGACCTTTTTCTCCGCATGGACAACTTCCACGTGCCGGTGAATGCAAGTGTTCGCATCCGGGTCCTGAACGGAACGTTCAGCTCTAGCGAGAATTCGGTGACGCGGGATCGCCTGCGCGACCTCTCCGTTTTGTCACCGTCGGGCCGGAGTCAAGCCGATACGACACTCTGGTCGCAGTCGGGAGACACGAGCATTTTCGCACTGAGAACCGGTGCGGCAGGCACATATGTCGTCGGTGCCTCACTCCTGCCTCGCGAGATCGAACTCGGCGCGGACGATTTCAACAAGTATCTCGCGACTGACGGAGTCCCCGATGTGCTCGCCGAGCGGCGCCGCAAAGGCGAGCTGGGGAAGGCGGTGGTCGAGCGATACGCCAAGCATGTAAAGGCGATCGTCCAGGTCGGATCGGAGCGGACGGGAGATTTCGGCGCCGTGCTCGGTTATCCGGCGGAGCTCGTTCCGCTCGACAATCCGTACACGCTTCGCGCACGTTCGACGCTGCGCGTTCGCGCCATGGTCGATGGCAGGGCTGTGCCTAACCAATTAGTCGTGGCGGGTGGAAGATTCCGCAACGAGACCCGATTCCAGGTGCGGACCGTCCGCACGGATTCAGCCGGTGTAGCGCGCATTCCGCTGACCAATTCAGGCCAGTACTACGTCAAGTTCATCTCGATGACGCCCTTTCAGGGCGAAGAAAAGATCGACTATGAATCGAAGTGGGCGACCTTGACGTTCGAGATCAGGTAGCGAAAAAAGTCCACTACACGTTAAACCTGAACAGGAGCACGTCGCCGTCCGACACGATGTAGTCCTTGCCTTCTGATCGGACGGCGCCTTTCTCCTTCGCGCCCTTCCATCCGCCGTTTGCAACGAAATCGTCGTAGCCCGCAGTTTCTGCACGAATGAACCCTTTCTCGAAGTCGGTATGAATCACCGCCGCAGCCTTTGGCGCGGTATCTCCACGGTGAATCGTCCACGCCCGAACCTCCTGCTCGCCGGCCGTGAAATAGGTCTGCAGGCCGAGCAGGTGGTAGCCGGCATGGATCAGCCGGTCGAGACCGGCTGACTCGAGACCCAGTGACGACAGGAAGTCCCGCCGGTCCTCCGGCGGAAGCTCGGCCAGCTCAGCTTCGATCTTGGCGGAGAAGGGAACTATCTCCGCATGTTCCCCGCTGGCGCGAACTGCCTCGCGCAACGCGCGCAGGTGCGGTCCCTCGTCGCCGTGCAGCTCGGAGTCGCTGACGTTCGCCGCGTAGAGTACAGGCTTCGACGTGAGCAGCGAAAGCGGTGACAGAGCTTCAGCCTCCGCGCGCGTCAGCTTCGCCTCCCAGAGGCCGCGACCATCCTTGAGGAACTCGTAGGCGCGCTCCAGGGCAGGGAGTTCGGCGAGCGCTTCCTTGTCTCCGGTTTTTGCCGACCGGCGCGTCTTCTCAAGACGTTTCTCGATTGCAGCAAGATCGGAGAGCGCGAGCTCGAACTCGATCACCTCGCGATCGCGCGCGGGATCAACCGAACCCATCACGTGCGTGACATCGTCGTCTTCGAAACAGCGCACGACGTGAACTATCGCGTCAGTCTCGCGGATGTTGGCGAGAAACTTGTTGCCCAGCCCTTCGCCCTCGGCAGCGCCCTTGACGAGACCAGCGATGTCGACGAACTGCACGACCGCGGGAACCGTTCGCTTCGGTTGCACTATCTCCGCCAGCTTCTCGAGTCGCGAGTCGGGCACCTCGACCATCCCGACATTCGGCTCGACTGTGCAGAACGGATAATTCGCCGCCTCCGCCTTCGCAGCGGTCAGCGCGTTGAACAACGTCGACTTGCCGACGTTCGGCAATCCGACAATACCCAGCTTCAGCATTTTCTATTCACTCTCCGCGGCGTTCCCTTCGCGGTTATGGGAATTCATTGCTCGCTCGACACCGTCACGCAGCCACGTGTCGACTGCGCGCTCGATGCGAGGTATGAGCGCGACGATGTCATCACGCTCGTCCCGCGCGAACGGTGCAAGAACGAAATCGACAAGGTCCGTATACACA
>JBBQZF010000207.1:0-5046 GCA_038208015.1 Gemmatimonadales bacterium | reverse complement strand
CCCCCTACCCACCCGCGCCGGCGGCACCCCCATGCTCGATAATCTCCCTGAGCCGGGCGCCGGTTATCGTAAACGTCAAAATCCTCGACTGGTCTGGTAAAATAAAAATCGACTGTATCTGGTAGTTCGTGATCGGACCGGCCGGAATCACATCGTCGAGCCGCATGGTTCCCGAGTTCATTATCGCGACATCGGCGCCGGTTCCCAGCCTGACAGCATCCGTCACTACGTCGCCGAGCGGCGATTCACGCGCCCGATTTACTGCGTCACGGGCGTCGAGGTCGAACGACGTCGTCGCTATCACCCGCTCGGGGCCGAGCCGCTTCGCAACGCTGTCGGTCCACGCTCGCACCACAGCCTGCGCGTTCGGCGCGAACGGAATGCGCCTGTCGATGATTATCAGCTGATCGCCCTGCACCCAGCCGCTCTGGCCGCGCGTAAGAGTGAGAAGCTGTGCGGACCTCGAGTTCGCGTCTGCCTTGAGGAGTCGCCTGCGGCCAACGAGGATCCGGTGATTCTCGTGCTCATGCCCGCCAAGGATGAAGTCGAGGTCCGGCTCCCTTGCGAGCAGCGCGCTGTCGGCTTCGAGAGTCTGGTGGGTGAGGCCATAGATGATCTCGGCTCCGGCGGCCTTAAGCGCGGCGATCGAGGCAGAAGCAGCACTGTCGGGATTCGAGCAGCGCACGTAACTCCTGTAATCGCCGGCAAGCGTGACGCCGAAAACGCCAACCTTTACGCCGCTTATCGTCGAGGTGTCCCACCGCGAGACGCCGGGGAACGAAGCACCCGAAGGTCGCAGCATGCAGTTCGCCGACGTCCACCTGAACGTCGAGTTCGCGATCCGCGAGATGAGTGTGTCGCGGTCAATCTCGAACTCATGGTTGCCGAAAGTGGCGAGATCGAGCTTTACGGCATTGAGCTGCTGCCGCATCTGCTCGCCCCGATACCATTTTGTAAGGAGACTTGGCGACAGAAAGTCTCCTGCAAGCACGAGCGTCACCGGTCCGGTGCGGGCGAGCGAGTCGCGAAGCGAAGCTATGCGGGCGAGACCGCCGGTGCCGTCACGAAGAGTATCGCCGAAATACACATCGTTGATGAGGAGAAATCTCAGCGTAGGGGCGCTCGGCGACGGAGGCGGAGCGACAGCGCAGGCGGCGAGGACAAGTGAGCACGACGCAACAACCAGCCGTTTTATCACGTCGCTACCAGTTGCCGGTCTTCTTCATGTCGAGCCGAAGCGGATGCTTCGACTGACCCTCGGCGACTATATAAGGGATCTGCATCCGGTCGCCGCCGATGGTGCCGACGATCGGCGGCGGTTTGCGCGATTTCTTGTTCGGGTCGGGGATGAAAGTGATTTCGGTGTCCTTGACCGAAAACTTCCCCTTGTAGGTCTCGTTCAGAAGCGGGCCGGGCCGCACTGGCGCCTTCGGCTTGACATGCTGCCGGTAGTACTTGAACGAGGCGATGAAGCGTCCGTCCGGGCGGAGGGTGATCGCTGCGGTCTGAAGCTTGAACCAGTGCTCCCATCCGTCCTGCGACGGAACGCGCTCTATCCGGGGCAGCGGATACCGGTTGAGGAGCGTGCCCGTATAGAGGCCGGTTGGCGCTGCACCAGACGCGTTAACGGAGGCCGGTGCGAGCAGCACGAGGGCCAGCATGAGCGGAGCCAGTTTCATGTTTCAATCAAAATGAGGAATCGAGCGGACGATTTCCATACCCCGCTCCGAGGTTGCGGTTCTCATGCCGCGCTCGCGGGGCTGCGGTACGCTCTGTGCACCCCGTGAGGGTTACCTCAGTCCAGGACTTGAAAATGGGTGGCAAGCAGATGGAAGGTGACAACACGGAACGTCAAAGGCTGGCAAATGACGCGCGCGAAGCCGACAGCCGCGACGATACTACCGAAGATCGCGAATCCCATCCCCGCCTACCGGAGAAATAATGGCAAGAAAACGAGAGGATCCTGCACCATTTGAGGGGCCGAAAGGAAAGAGCGCCGGGAAGAGCAAACAGAAGGGCGCGCAGCGACACGCTGAGGGCATGCACGGTCCAAAGACAAGGGCTCGCATTCTCGAGCAGCTCGAGTCAGGCCAGCCGCCACCTGCACCGAAGTCAGACCGGAACCACGACGAGACAGGCAAGCACAGGTTGTTCGAGGGGCGTGTGCAGCACGACGAGGCCGATCGCAACAGCGAGAAGAACCGGCTGGACCGAGACATCCGTGAGCACGATCACAACCGTGAGAATTTCCAGGTGCCCGGCGGGTCCGCTTCCTCGCGGGCAATGCCGCGGAACCCGATCAACCCCGGCGAACCCGACGCGCCGACGCCCGGAGTCGAACAGGCCCCTCCGCCGAACAAGAGTACGTAGAGGACATAACTAGAGGGCTCAGAGAAAACCCCGCATTCGGTCGCGGCCATTGCAAGAATCATTTTGGCTGTCGCGGCAGGGATGCGCCCGGAATCAGCCCTTCCGGAGTGCCTGTACCTCGGCGCGGAGCATGGCTATATCGGACCGGAGCATCTCGATTGAGCTCTCTCCCGCGATCGAGGCTCTGTTGTCGGCGGCGTCGCGGTCGATGAAGAAGGTGGCCAGTGAGGCGGTTATGTATCCCCAGACAGCAAACGAGTAAATCGCGAGAAGGAGACACAGGACGCGTCCCTCGGGGGTGAGCGGCCAGTAGTCCGAGCCGAGGGTCGTTATTATCATCGCCGTCCACCATAGCGATGTCGCGTAGTTGTCGAGGCCCCTCCCTCCGGGCAGCTCCCGCTCGAAGGCCTGCATGCCCGCCGCTCCTACGAGTATCACTACCACCGTGAGCGCGACGACATATCCGAAGCCCCGGCGTCCCAGAGTGTCGCGGAGGGCACGCATCCCGCGATTGACTGAGCTCACGATGCTCACGAGCCGCGCGCTCCTCGCCACCCGGGCAATGCGAACGGCCCGGAACGCGCGGGTGATGCGGAAGATCCTGAATGCCGGAACAAAGAGCGAAATTGCGACCAGCCAGTTTCGCTTGAGGTACGGCATCTTTTGCGGAGCGAGGGTCAACCGGAGAATGAAGTCCGCTATGAATACTATCCAGATGACGCCGCTGATGATCGTCAGCGCGGGGGAAAGGCCCTGCGTCAGCTCAAGCACGAGAAGCGCCAGCCAGACGAAGCCCAATATCTGCATCGGCGTTTCGATCCAGTCCTCGAGTTGCTCGAGGGTCTGGTACCGGTCTGCATCATCGGCGGCGGGGGCCTGGCGGTCAGGATCTGTCATGGGGGCAGGGTTCCGGTGTCTTGCGACTCGGCTTCCGGGCCGGTAGCGTCGTCGCGTGATGACTGGGATAAGTGAGGTGCCGATCAGATTCCGCAGAATCCTGCTGATTGTCAATCCGGCGTCGCGGCGCGGGAAACGACTCTGCAGGAAGGCTGCGCGCGCGTTCGAAAAGGCGGGTGTGGAGGCGACTGTAATGTTGACCGAGTCGCCCGGACATGGCGGGCGGCTTGCCGCGCAGCATGGCCCCGGGTACGACGCGGTATTCAGTCTCGGCGGTGACGGCACCGCGATCGAGATAATCGGGGCGCTCTCGCATTCAGGGCCGCCTGTCGGAATCCTTCCTGGTGGTACGGCGAACGTCGTTGCCCGGACGCTTGGCACCCCGGTGCGTATCACCCGGGCGGTGGAGGTGCTGCTAGCGGGTGAGGAGGCGCGCATGGACCTCGGCATTCTCAGCACTGGCCACCGGTTCATGATCGGGATGGGAGTAGGACTCGATGCATCGACGATCGCCGGGGCGCCGGCGGCGTTCAAGCGCCGGTTCGGATTCTTCGCATACGTGGTGGCTGCGTTGAAGGCTTTCGTAAGGCTCGAGAAGTTCACTGTGCGGCTGACGGTCGATGGCGAAGTGAAGGAGATGCGTGCATCCGCCGTCCTGATTGCGAATTTCGGGGCGGTGATGAACGAGTTGCTTGTTTTCGGCGACGGCATCCAGCGGGATGACGGTCTGTTGAATGCCTGCGTTTATTCGCCGGGGAATGTGATCGATGCGGCACGCATACTATTTAAGATGACGTTCAGGCGCTTCACGCCCGATCCCTGCATTTATTACGCTGCCGGAGCGAGGTTCGTGATCGAGACGGATCCGCCGAGGCTGGGTCAGGCGGACGGGGAGCTGATTGGCGATTCTCCGTTCACTGTGACCGTGGAGCCGCTGGCGGCGCGGGTGTTGGTGCGGCGGCGCTAGCTGGTTATCTTCAATGGATAGGGCGAGCGCGGGCATGGGCTCGCCTTTGGTTCAATTCGGGGCGTAGCGTAGCCCGGTAGCGCGCCTGCTTCGGGAGCAGGAGGTCGCTGGTTCAAATCCAGTCGCCCCGACTGGTGTAAGTTATTGAGGCTCCAAGGCTTATGTCACATAGCCCTTTGGGGCCTCAATTGCGTTTATGCTAAGATGTTCCTCGGTTTGTCGTGGTTCTGTCGGCTCGCTCGGCGGGGCGCGTGCCTGGCTCGAAGGGGTTGAATCGAACCGCCCCTTGCGTTGTACGGTGAATGTACGTACAATCAAAAGAATATAACGAGAGACAAACCATGAGCGCAACGACAACGAAGGCCAAAAGACCGAAAGCGAGACGTCGCCGAGAAGAAGCGGCCAGCGAACGTATCGAAATGCGCGTTGCCCCGAGGGACAAGAGGAAAGTCGTCCTGGCGGCGAAGAAGTACAGGGAATCCGCATCAGCATTTCTGATGTCGGCGGCCCTGAATGAGATCGAACGCCGAGAAAGGGAAAGCGAGTCAATCAAGCTATCGCAACGCGATCAACGCACCTTCGTGCAGGCACTGCTCGACCCCGCGCATATCAACAAGTCGCTGTTGGCGGCTGCACGTGCATATCGTGAAGAATTTGCCCTCGAACCGGCTGGACCCTGACGCAGGCACCACATGGTTAGCACGCCACCGGCGCAACGACGATTTGAGCCGCTCGAGAGAAAGCATGATCGAGCGGCCTTTTCGTGTGGAACTCATCCGTCGCTGGATGACTTTCTGAAAACGCGGGCGCTC
>JBBQZF010000206.1:0-5109 GCA_038208015.1 Gemmatimonadales bacterium | reverse complement strand
CCGGTCGAAATCAATGATCCTGCGCCGCCTCCTCCATTGCCTTGTGAATCAAACCCGCGGCGCTGCTGCCCCAAGCCCTCATCGACCTGCTGCGCGACCCGGCCCCCCCTCGCACCCTGCGCTGCGCCGCTGCCGCGCATGGCCGATGGACCATTGACATTGTCAGCCGCCGTTCACAAGGCGCCTGGGGTACTGGTGCGCAAAACTGAGGACGGCCGGCTGAGAGTGATTCACGTTACGGGTGAGGGCGGAGGTCGGCGGGAGCGCGAGCGAAGCCAGCACCCGATCACCCGTGGCGCCGTCAACACCAGGACTGGATTGAGCTCGCACGGCTGCGCCGGGCCCGCGGCTGATGTAAACCCGTGAGACGTGACGTTTACGATCTCTCTTCAACCACAACCAAAGGGGACATTTCTAATGGTGTAAGAAAGGGGACATTTCTATTGGTGCTTGACACCGGCCGGAGCGGGCAGTAGCGGGCAGGGGCCCTGCTGGTGTAGCCTTTGATGTCGCTAATCCAGGGCGTTGCCGTTCCGGGACCGGGAAGCCAATTTTGGCGGCAACAGCCGTTGGTTCCGCCGCGCACTTACCATTGCAGAGGCAAGGACAGGATTCTTCAGGTATTGGAACACGACGCTGCACGCGTCGGCCCCACCGCCGCCCCTCCCGAGGGCGGCCGTATGGGCATCGTGATAACGGGTCACGTGGACCATGGTAAAAGCACGATCATCGGCCGCCTTCTGGCGGATACAGGCTCATTGCCAGACGGAAAACTCGACCAGGTGCGGGCCCTGTGCGCAAGCACGGCCCGGCCATTCGAGTACGCGTTTCTCCTGGACGCGCTCAAGGACGAGCAGGCGCAGGGAATAACAATCGATGCGGCGAGAATCTTCTTCAACTCGTCGGCTCGCCAGTACGTCATTCTCGACGCGCCGGGCCACATCGAGTTCCTCAAGAACATGATCACTGGTGCGGCTCACGCCGAAGCCGCGCTACTCGTAATCGACGCTGCCGAAGGAATTCAGGAAAACTCACGCCGGCACGGGTACATGCTGTCGCTCCTTGGCGTGCGGCAGGTGGCGGTGCTGGTCAACAAGATGGACCTGGTGGGATATGACCAGGCGGTCTTCTCCGCGATTGTCACGGAGTTCCGCGAGTTCCTGAAGCAGCTCGATCTCGAGCCTTCCACGTTCATTCCGGTATCGGGACGAGACGGCGAGAACGTTGCAAGTCGCGGCACGAAAATGCCCTGGTACACGGGGCATAGTGTAATCGACGCACTGGACGCGTTCACCACCGATCGAAGCGCGGTGGAGAGACCATTTCGCATGCCCGTGCAGGGTGTCTACAAGTTCACCGAGGATGGTGACGACCGCAGAATTGTCGCGGGGAGCGTTGTCACCGGCAGGGTTGCAACGGGAGACGAGATCGTGTTCTTCCCGTCGGGAAAGCGGAGTCATGTAGAAAGTCTCGAGAGCTTCAGCACGCTTCCCATGGAATCAACGAGCGCTGGCAACGCCGCCGGTTTCACGCTCACGGAACAGATTTACGTTCCCCGGGGAGAGATCGCCGCCCTCGCGAGTGAGCCGAGGCCTCACGTGAGCACGCGGCTCCGCGTCTCGATCTTCTGGCTCGGCAAACAGCCTCTCGTAAAGGGCACGGAGTACACACTCAAGCTGGGTACGGCGCGTGTGCCTGTGAGAGTTGAGTCGATTCAGCGGCTGCTCGACGCATCCACTCTGGCAAGCGTGGATTCGCCCGAAATGGTCGGACGAAATGCGGTTGCCGAGTGCGTGCTGAAGCTGGGGCGCGCAATGGCATTTGACCTCGTCGCCGATATCCCCGAGACAGGCCGCTTCGTTCTGGTGGAAGATTACGAGATCCGCGGCGGCGGGATCATCCGCGAATCCCTGGCTGACCGCGAGTCGTGGGTGCGGGAACGGGTTCTTCTCCGGAATTACATGTGGGAAGCAGGCGACATTTCGCGCGAACAGCGCGCTGAGCGCTTTGGCCAGCTCCCGCGGCTGGTGCTCGTGACCGGAGAACGTGATGCCGATCGCAAGGCAGTCGCGCGCGAGCTCGAGGCGCGCCTGTTCGCCGATGGTCGCATCGTGTACTTCCTCGGTATTGGTAACGTCATTTACGGCGTCGATGCCGATCTGGGCCGTGATGACGATGACCGGCTGGAACACATGCGGCGGCTCGCGGAGATCGCCAATCTGATGCTCGACTCGGGCGCGATACTGATCGTCACCGCGGTCGAGTTGACGGCTGATGACCTCGACATCATCAAGGCGGGCGTCGATCCCGACCGGGTTGTCACAGTCTGGCTTGGGAATGAAGCTGCGGCCGAGGTGTCGAGTGATCTGCATCTGAGCGCAAGCCTTCCCAAAACTGAAGCTGCCGAGCAAATCAAGTCGCTGTTGAGGGACCGCGGGGTCGTCTTTCGGGCGTGGTGATGGAAAAGAGCGACGTGGAGGTGTCCCACTCCTCACTCGTCCGTCTCGAGCGGGTGGCGCGCGCCGCCGGCGGCGCGATCCTCGAGCATTATGAGGGCGGCGTCTCAGGCGCGACTGCGACGAGCAAGGACGACGGCAGCCCTGTCACCGAAGCCGATTACGCCGCGCATCAAGTGATTGCAGAGGAGATCGCGCGGTGGAGTGCGGAGGTTCCCATCATTTCCGAGGAAGCGGAGATTCCGACTTATAAAGACCGGAAGCAGTGGCGCCGTTTCTGGCTGGTGGATCCTCTGGACGGAACGAAGGAATTTATTTCGCGCAACGGTGAGTTCACGGTGAACATTGCCTTGATTGAAAATGCCGAACCCGTGATGGGAGTCGTTTATGCGCCTGCACTCGATATCATGTACGTGGCCGGGAAGGGTCTTGGATCATGGAAGATTGAGAAAGGCGGGGCACCGGTTTCGATTACGCGGCCGCTTGTCGCGCGCGCTGGCGGGGTGAGGGTGGTCGAGAGCCGGTCGCATGGATCGGCCGAGCTGGAGGAATATCTTGCGAGTATCGAAGTGTCTGAACGCGTGCGCGTAGGGAGCTCCCTCAAGTTCTGCTGGGTCGCCGAGGGGCTCGCGGACATTTATCCACGCCTCGGTCCGACGATGGAATGGGACGTCGCCGCCGGGGACTGCGTTTACAGGAACTCCGCGAAATCCGGCCAGCATGCATCCCCGCTGACCTACAACAAGCCCGATCTGCGCAACGGTCCATTCGTGCTCGGTTTGACCAGTGCGCTCATGGTATCGGCGCCCGCTGATGCGGAACGAGGGGCGGTGACACACCCAATGGACCGCGCCGATGTACACTGAGTCTCACGCCAGGTCTGTGCTGAAGGCAGTGTCATGGAGAGTGCTCGGTACGGCTACCACCGCAGCATTGGTTTTTATCTTCACGCGCAAGCTGGTGCTGTCGCTGGCGGTGGGGGCTCTGGAATTCTCGTCGAAGATCGCTCTTTTCTGGTTCCATGAGCGGATGTGGGACCGATTGCAGGTTGGACGGAGATCGGCGCGTCCTGCGGTATTGTGGTTCACGGGACTTTCCGGGTCGGGGAAGAGTACGATCGCGGACCGGGTTACCGAAGAGTTGCAGAAGCGTGGCTACAAGGCGGAACATCTGGACGGGGATGTGATCCGCGACATTTTTCCTCAGACCGGGTTTACCCGGCCGGAGCGCGATGCGCACATCCGCCGCGTAGGCTATCTGGCGAGCCGGCTGGAGCGACACGGGGTCACTGTGGTCGCGTCACTCATTTCTCCTTATGAGGAATCCCGCCGTTTCGTGCGCGGCCTGTGTGTCAACTTTGTGGAGATTCACGTTGCTGCTCCGCTCGCGGAGTGTGAGCGGAGGGATGTCAAAGGTCTTTACGCGAAAGCAAGGCGGGGAGAGATCAGCGGGTTTACCGGCATCGACGACCCGTACGAAGCGCCGGTGAATCCGGAGCTTGTCATTGACACATCCAAACTGACTATCGAGGTGGCGACCACAATGGTGCTGGAACGACTCCACGGAAAAAAAAGGAAGCTTTATGGAGCATCTGGATCAGATCGAAGCGCGGAGCATTTACATCCTTCGCGAGGCGTACGCGAACTTCAAGCAGCTGGGAATGCTATGGTCGATCGGGAAGGATAGTACCGTTCTTCTGTGGCTCGCCCGCAAGGCGTTCTTCGGCCATGTCCCCTTCCCGCTGATTCATATCGACACGTCGTTCAAGATTCCGGAGATGATCCGGTATCGCGATACGCTGGTTGCAGAATGGAAGCTGAATCTCGTGTACGGCCAGAACGAGGAAGCGCTGGCGCAGAAGCGGACGTTTCCTGATGGCGCCGTGGATCGCATCACATGCTGCAGCCTGTTGAAGACAGAAGCGCTTGCGCGTACGCTGAGTGGCGAGGGGCCGCGCTATCGGTTCGATCATGCGGCGGGTGCGTACGTCCGCGACTCGAATCGTGAAGCGTACACCGGCGTTATCGTCGGTGTACGGGCGGATGAGGAGGGAAGCAGGTCGAAGGAGCGCTACTTCTCTCCGCGCACTAGTTCAAACGTATGGGACGTCGGGGATCAACCGCCGGAGTTCTGGAATCAGTACAAGACGGAATTCGCTCCCGGCACGCATGTTCGCATTCATCCGCTGCTCGACTGGACGGAGCTGAATATATGGGAGTACATACAACGGGAGGAAATTCCCACAGTATCCCTTTATTACGACCAGGGGGAGGGAATCAGGTACCGATCCCTGGGCTGCGGAACGTGCACGAACCCCGTTGTTTCAGACGCGCGCAACGTGAGCGACATCATCGTCGAGCTGAAAACGGGGCGCTTCGCGCATATTGCGGAGCGTGCGGGCAGGGCGCAGGACAAGGACGATGGTGGCGGGTTGGAGACACTCCGCCGCGACGGGTACATGTAATACGCTGTCACCCTGCGCGACACGACTCCCGGCAGGAGTGAGGGATCACTCAACCTGTGATCGGGGAGCCTCCGCCTGAGTCTTGACGCTCCGGTGCACAGCACCGTGAGCAAAACTGCAGTCGCGAACCATCTGAAACGCCGTCCATAACGCACCGGCTCCGATTAGTGCAGCAGCCACGACTGAGCC
>JBBQZF010000205.1:0-5115 GCA_038208015.1 Gemmatimonadales bacterium | reverse complement strand
GGAGAGAAGATCACAGCCCTCGAGGCCTTCGCGAAGGTCGTGCTTGTAGAGCATGGTCAGGCCGTGTCCCATGCCATGGACACACTGGAACCTTATCCATCTCTGGTTCTCGTCGCCTCGGAACGGCTCGCACAACTCATTCGCTTCCTCTTCGCCGACTGCCGGCTGCTTGGCGAACCATGCCTGAATGACGCCGTGATAACATCCGGACTGAAACGATTCAGAGCACTGCGTGAATGCAGAGGCCACATTGCTAAGCGATTTACCGGCGGCGATCCCGATCGCGTGAGCATACATGTGCCCTTCGCTGCGCACGTTGGGGTCGAGAACGGCAACCTGTCCGAGTGCTCCCATCGCGAGCCTGACCTTGCCTTGTGTGGCCAGCGGCACGAGCTGGGCCTCGAGGCACTGCTGGCGCGTGTCCTGGTTCGCGCATGCGTCGTGCAGCTTCCGGGCGATGGCGACCGAGTCGCCCGACTCGGCGAGTCGCGCAATCTGCGAGGCAAGCGCAGCCGAATCGGGGACAGCGCCTGAAGCTTCCCCGCCGGGACGGTTTGCGCATCCGGAAACAATCACTGCGACGATCAGCACGCACCCGATTCGCGATCTGCTCATAGTGGCCCTGATTCCCTCATTCAAAGACGCGGCACAGTTTTTCGGCCCGCGGGACCGCATTGCGGCCAGGCACCAGCACGCCCGCTCGCGTCCGAATCAGCGACCCTCTCGCGGCTGACAAATGACTGCTCCTCGGATGCAAGATATGCCAGCATTGCCGCGAGTGCCGCATTCGACTTGAGATCCTCGAACACGAGCTTGTCGTAGGTATCCCTGTTAGTGTGCCAGGTGTAATTGCCGTAACTCCAGTTCAGCGCGCCAAGGTTGAAGGCGGGCATTCCGTGGCACGAGAACGATGCGTCGTCGCTCCCGCCTCCGGCCGATTGCCCGGGACCTTCGTATGAGACCTGGCGCTTCAGGTATTCCGGCAGATTCAAGAGCCAACGGGTGAGATGCGCGCCGGCGTCAGGCAAGCCAGATCCGCTTATTCGTGTAATCCGCCCGGTCCCGTTGTCCTGGTTGAAGAGAACCTGCATCCCCTTGAGAATCTCGGGATGGTCTTCCGCAAATGCGCGGGAGCCGTGAGTGCCCTGCTCTTCAGTCGTCCAGTGCCCGGAGATGATCGTGCGTCTCGGATTCGGATAAACCGATTTCAGGATGCGCATCGCCTCCATCATCATCAGTGTGCCACTGCCGTTGTCAGTCGCGCCCGAAGCTCCGTCCCACGTGTCGAAGTGCGACGAGAGAACCACATACTCATCAGGCTTTTCGACACCTCGGATCATTGCGACAGTATTGAACACCGGGCGCTCGCCGAGCAGTTCGGCGTCGAGGTTCATGCGGATGCGGGGGCTGGCTCCTGATTCAGTCAGGCGGTAGACGAGCCCGTAATCCTCGCAGCTCAGGGAGACCGCCGGCGCCCTCGTGTTGTAGGTCTCGAAGACCCTGACCGTTCCCATTGCGTCGGTGGGGCGTGACGTGATGACTCCGGCTATACCTGCCCTGTCCAGGCGTGTTCCCAGACTGCCAGTGCCAAGTGCCAGGCTGTAGCCAGTGCCACGGACGTTCAGGGTCGTCCATTCCCTGTTAAGCGAGTCGAGTCTGCGCGCGAGAGCCCGCCGTGAAGCATCGGTGGCGTGCTGCACGTAGTCCTGCGTCGGACGGCAAGTCGGCATAGGAGCCGATACGAGCACGAACTTCCCCTTCGCCTGCGGCAGCCAGCGCACAAACTCCGTGCTGTCGGAAAATCGCGGCAGAATCATGGTGGAGGCCGCAAAGTCGCGGCTCCCGGTGCCTGGACTGTACGCCAGCATCATTCCTTCGAGAGATCTCGTCCGCGGGCTCACCAGGTCGATGTGGGAATGCCCGCGTCTCCAGCCTCTCCATGTTCCGGTTGGCTCGTTTCGCGCTTCGATCCCCCACGACCGATACTGTTTCACGAGCCAGTCGTTTCCGCGTTCCAGTCCGGGAGTTCCGGAGAGCCGAGGGCCGATCGAGTCAACGAGTGAGTGGGCGAGCCGCTCGAGGTGAGAGCTGTCAACCGCCATTCGGTTGATTCGAGTGAGGGGGTCAACGCGTTGCGGTGCCTGGGCGAAAGCGTCACCCCCGGCGAGAATGGTGATCCCACCGGCAAGAGCATAGTTGAGAAATTTCATCTGGTGCTGGTCGACCGACTGACGGAGTTATGAGAGCTGTCTTCTTCAATATCTCAGTCGTGCATGCCGAGTGGCACCTGTTACTTCAAGCCGGGATCTTTTTCCCGCACGTCGAGGAGGATTGTCTGGCCAGTGCCCCTGCCGAAGTACTTGAGCGCCGGAACCATCAGGTAACCCGCGGCAACGGGGAGCGACTCGGGCTTTCCCTGCATTGCCGCTTCGCCGCGCCAGAGATTTCGTATCTGGCCTGTCTCACGATAGTGCTTCGCATCGGACGAAAGGACCATCAGCCACACGCTGTTCTCGAGCGACGGCACTCGGAGGTATTCCAGCCTGTCGGGCCTCACGCTCCTTCCGGTTGCCTCCCCCGACGGTGACCGTTGCACCCTTACATCGGCCGGCCTGAACACGGGGGCTGTGGAGCCCACGACCCGCAGGCCCGATCCGAACGTCGCGAGAACGTACCGTTCCGCGGTCTCGGGAGACGAGAGTATGAACCCCTGCTGAAGGAGGAACTCTTCGAGCCGAACCCGGATCCTCGATTCGAGGGCGGTGTCCTGCATCTCCGTGTTCTTCACCACATGAACGGTCCGTCCCGCCGAGTCGATGACCGGGGACGCTTCACCGGCAAACGATACCTGCCTGAAACTTCCTGCCGCGCAGGCTGACGAAGCGAACGTGACTGCGAGGAGAGACAAGAACACCCGAGTGCGCATATTTCCTCCGGGCGCGCGTTTGTTCGGAATGATAGCGTGTGTCGCACAATCCGCCATGATAATCGTGCAGACCTGCGGCAGCTCCCGATACGTGCAGTTTTCCCCCAGATTTGGGGGATGAACGGCCTTTCAACCGAATCCGACCGCCACGTTACAGAAGCGATCGCAAACGCCGTGACGCATGGGCTCGGGCTCGCGGGGAGCATTGTCGCCCTTCCGGTCCTGACCATCGCGGCGGCCGCGAGAAGTGATCCCGCGCAGGTTGCCGGTGCGGCGATATACGGTGCCTCACTCGTCATTCTTTTCGCTGCATCGACCGCCTACCACTCGTTCGTCACCTCACGCGCGAGGCATGTGTTGCGCGTTATAGATCATTCGGCGATCTACATCCTCATCGCGGGCAGCTACACCCCTTTCGCACTCGGCCCGCTACGAGGGACTTTCGGCTACACTCTCCTCGTTGCGGTGTGGACTATGGCCGCGGCGGGAATCGCGATGAAGTTCATGAAGGGGTTCACCCGGCCGCTGTTTTCGGTCGGGCCTTACATAGCGATGGGGTGGATTGCAGTCATCGGCATCAAGCCGCTGATCGAGAACGTCGGGCGGACCGGCGTCGCGTGGATGGTCGCCGGCGGACTCATCTACACCGGCGGCGTGGTGTTCTACATCTACGACAAGCGGCTTCGGTACGGGCATGCCATCTGGCACCTGTTCGTGCTTGGCGGGAGCGCCTGCCACTTTGTGGCAGTGCTCCGGCATTCCGGCGTATAGCCGGCGGCGTCAGCGCGAACTTCAGCCGGAGGTGAAATTCCAGGTTACCGTCTGCCTGCCAGCGATACTGCCTCGCTCTCCCACGGGCGCCGCGAGTACGGCACGACAACATTCAGCCCCGAGGCGAGCGGAACGTTGCCGCCAATATCCACGTAGCGGTTAACGAACCTTCCGACTGCGTGCCTGCCCATCAGATGTGATTCGAGGGGCTCGCTCAAAGCGTTGAACAGAAAATCCGCCTGCACGACATGGACCAGCTCGTGCCCGATTGTGCCACGGATTTCCGCGGGAGTCGCCGTTCCCTGTGGTATCCCCGTTCTGTACTTCACGACCCCGGCGGCGTGCGACCCATTGGCGAGATCTGGATTCTCAGCGCGGTCTGCCCTGAACACCGCCACCCCGTAGGCAAAACTCTTCCCGAGCTCGAAATCGAGATCGGAGTCAGCCAGGGCAACGATTGTCGCAACCGAGCCCGCCAGATCGAGCTTGACGTTTACTTTCGTCGCCGCCTTCCGGTCGATGTGAACGCGGACCGGACCCCAGGGGAGGGACAGGTTATCGAAGAAGCCGCGCCCGGACGAGGCATTTCTGACGCCTGAGCTTCCAACCGCCGCGAGCTCTCTCCCGACAAGGTTCGTGAAGCCGCTGTTGCGGGCGACCACCACCTTTCCGGCGTAGACCAGGCCACCGCCGGCGGCGCCCTGAAGAGTCCTGCCCAGTGTTACCCGCTTCCCGCGGACGCCCTGGCCGACAACGCTCGCCAGCGCCCCAATCCCGGCATTGCCGATTGCCAGCATTCCCTTATCGTAGCGCTGGGGGAGCGATGACTCCTGGGCCTCCAGGGGCATCCCCGACGGAAAAGCCAGGCAGCCGAAAAGCGCGAACCAGCGGAATTGGTTGCTCAACCTTGCCGCCTCACGTTACCATCCATGCGAATGACGTTTCTCAGTTTGCATAGCCGGTTGCCTCCCCTCCAGACTGTCATGTGGTGTCCCCTGCAAAGCATCTTGCCTCCTCCTGTTACACGGACATGGTCGTAACCGGCTCATATAACTCCCCGCGGCTGGCGACAAATGATACCGGACGTCAGCGCTTATGCGACACCGGAGTTTGCCGTGGATGATCGAACCGCCCCCGAACCGGGGACCGTTACCCGGCTGCTGGCCGATCTCGCGGGCGGTGACAGGTCCGCGATCGAGACGCTGTTCCCCATCGTATACGAGGAGCTGAGAAAGCTCGCGCACCGTCAGAGACGACGCTGGGATGGCGACTCCACGCTCGGGACAACCGCGCTGGTCCACGAAGCGTACCTCAAGCTCGTCGACCAATCGCGGGCCGGATGGAAAGACCGCGCGCACTTCCTGGCGCTGGCGGCCGTGGCGATGCGCCACATCCTCGTCGATCACGCCAAGGCGCGA
>JBBQZF010000204.1:0-5126 GCA_038208015.1 Gemmatimonadales bacterium | reverse complement strand
TCGACGTTGACAGGGCGAGAAACATCATCGTGCTCAAGCGAAGCATGGGTCATGGATTCGCCGGCATCGAGAACGCGCTCTTTCATCACGAGAAAACGCGGATGCTGTTCGGCGACGCGCGGAAGTCTCTCACTCAGGTTGCCGAAGCGCTGAAACAGGCCTGACCTGGCGGGGCCGTCAGCCTTCGTACGGCTCCATGTGCACGAGCACGCCGGCAACTTCCGGAATTCGTGCCCTGATGGCGCTCTTCACTGCGCCACCGAGCTCATGCGCTTCCCTGAGCGACATGCCGGGATCGGCCTGCACGTGGATATCGACGTAGTAGGACATTCCCGCCTTCCGCGCGCTCAGCTTCTCGACCGCCTTCACCGACGCGACCTCGGAAGCAGCGCTCCTGACTGTCCCGGTAATGTCACCTTCCGGCGTCTTGTCCATCAGGTCGTGAATCGCCGGCCTTACGAGAAGAACCGCATTGTAGAGAATCACAGTTGACGCGAACAGCGCGGCCCAGTCGTCAGCGTCCTCCCAGCCCGGGCCACCCCATAGTGCGATGGAGATTCCGATGAACGCTGCCGCGGAGGTTATTGCATCGCTCGCATGGTGCCATGCATCGGCGCGCACTGCTGGGCTGCGGGACTCCTCGCCGATCGACCGCACCCGCCTGAACATTCCGTATTTCACCACAAGCACGCCGACCAGAACAAGCAGCGTCCACGGAGCTGGCGTGTTGTGCGGAGTCCGGATCTCTCTCACAGCCTCGATGCCGATTCCCACCGCTGCAGCCATCAGCATCATCGACACCACCGCTGCCGCGACGGACTCCGCCTTGCCGTACCCGAATGGATAGTCCGCATCGGGGTCCCTGCTCGCGACACGCAGGCCACCCCAGACTACCAGAGATGCAAAGATGTCGGCAGTCGACTCGACCGCATCTGCCACCAGCGCGTACGTGTTGCCGACAAGCCCGGCCACGAGCTTCACGATCGCGAGGGCGGCATTGACGAGCATTCCGAGCTGTGCGGAGCGGATTCCCCGCGAGGATCGAGTCACCTGACGCGCACCGGGTTAAGCTTGATTGTGGTGTTACGGCTGCATACATAAGCTATTCGTCCTGCTCCCCCCGCGTCGCAACAGCTGTTTGCGCATGCCGTGGTGCCGGGTAAATTGACCTTTCCCGTTATCCCGCGCCCGCGGAGGATTCTCATTTGCCGCTAGACCTGGAAACGAAGCAGCCGACACGTCCGGCAGCTGTTCGGCGGACTCCGCTGGCTCGTGGCCTTATTCGAAGCGCCGCCACTCCCCGCAAGCGCGGGCCGGCTGCGCGCTTCTCCATCGCTGTTGTCCTTGCGATTGTCGCTGTAGCTATCACCCTTTTGTTCCAGCCGTGGTTGGACCGTACCATTTTCATGATGTTCTGGCCCGCAGTGTTCGCAAGCGCCTGGTTCGGCGGCCTTCGACCGGCATTGCTGACCGCATTGCTTGGGGCCATTGCAGTCGATGTTTTCCTGATACCGCCTGCCGGCCAGCTGAAGGTTGACAGCCCTGAGGAGCTCATGAGCCTCGTCGGCTTCCTTACGGTGGCGGGTCTGTCGAGCTGGGCATTTTCGAGAGTCAGGGATGCCCGGACCAATGCGGCAGTTGCTGCCCAGGAGAACGCGAGTCTGGCCGAGCGGCTCGACGATCAAGGTTCCGAGCTCGCCCAGCAGCTCGAGGAAGCCCAGTCGATGCAGGAAGAGCTGGAGGCCTCGACCGAGGAGCTGGCTGAGCGCACACACGAAGCAGAAGCTGCCGAGCATTTCACCAGGAGTGTTCTCGACAGCATCTCCGACCCTTTCGTGGTTCATGACTCCGATTGGCAATTCAGGTATATAAACCAGGCGGCCCGCAGCCTGTTCGAAGTCGCCAGCCGAGCGGGCGATGACCTCATCGGCAGGAACGTCTGGGAGGTCTGGCCCGAACTCGAGGGAACGCCATTGCAGGCGGGGATGATGCGCGCCGCTGAACAGCGACATCCTGTTTCCTTCGAGGCATTCGAGGCGACGAGCGGGACCTGGTCCGAAATGTTCTGCTATCCACTTCCGGACGGCGGCCTCGGCACGCAGTGGAAGGACATCACCAGGCGGAAGCAGGCCGAGGAGGCAGCGCACTACCTTACGAAGGCGAGCGAAGTGCTCGCATCGTCTCTCGACTACGAGCAGACGCTCTCGGATGTCGCCGCGCTGATAGTTCCGGATTTTGCCGACTGGTGCGCGGTGAGCATCGTCGACGAATCAGGCGAGCCGCGCCAGCTTGCTGTGGCTCACGTCGATCCCGCAATGGTCAAATGGGCGAGTGAGCTCAATCGCAGGTATCCTCCCGACTATTCTGAGAAGACGGGCGTCGGCCAGGTCATCCGTACTGGAAAACCGGAGCTTTTTCCCGACATTCCCGACGAGCTTCTCGTGGCCAGCGCCAGGGATGAGGAGCATCTCAGAATGATCCGCGAGATCGGTTTCAAGTCGGCGATGATCGTGCCCCTCTCGACTCTCGACCGGACTCTCGGCGCGATAACCATAGTCTCGGCTGAATCGGGACGCCGGTTCACGGAGCAGGATCTCGACTTCGCGATGGAGCTGGCGCGACGCGCTGCATTTGCAGTCGACAATGCGATGCATCACAAGGCCGAGCTCGACGCAAGACAAGTCGCAGAAGGTGCAAACGCGGCGAAGACCCAGTTCCTTGCAGTGATGAGTCACGAGCTGAGGACACCGCTTAACGCAATAGGCGGATATGCCGAGCTTCTGCTGATGGGGCTGCGCGGCCCGCTGACGCCTGACCAGCGCGGCGATCTCGAGCGAGTTCAGCGGAGCCAGCGGAATCTCCTGTCGCTGATCAGTGATATCCTCAACTATGCGAAACTCGACGCGGGACGCGTGGAGTTCTCGATGGCCGTGGTGCCGCTCGATCCGGTGCTCCTCGAGCTTGAGCCGCTCATCACCCCTCAGCTTCGTGCGAGGAAGCTCTCGTATGAGTACGGGGGATGTGATGACTCTCTCTCAGCGTGGGCAGACACCGAAAAGGTGAGGCAGGTACTGCTCAACCTGCTGTCGAACGCGATAAAATTCACCGACGCCGCCGGCACGATAACAATGGACTGCGCCGCTGACGGTCCGATGGTACGAGTGACAGTCCGCGACACCGGACTCGGAATCCCCGAAGACAAGCTCTCGACGATCTTCGAGCCGTTCGTGCAGCTCGAGAGAAAGCTCACCAGCAGCAACCACGAGGGCACCGGCCTCGGGCTGGCGATAAGCCGCGACCTTGCGAGGGGAATGGGCGGAGAGCTGACTGTCGAGAGCAAGGTCGGCGACGGGTCAGTGTTTCACCTTACCCTTCCTCGCGAGAAAGCACGGGAGCGCGAAACGCAGCGCGACTGAAACAGGCAACTAGTGGAGCAGTCCCTGCGCTATGTCTATCGCCGCCCGGGCGATCCGGCCTCCCGGATCGACGAGGGGATCGTAAGCCGTCATCGACGCAGCGACGACGTCGAACCTGCGCCGCGCAGACTCGAGAACGCTGAGCACGTCCTCTACGGTCATGCCTCCTGGGGTCGCGAAAATGTTCGCATTGCCCACGGAGGGGTCGAGGACATCGAGGTCGATGTGGAGGTAGAGCGACCTCGTATCTGACGACATCGCGTCGAAGAGAGCGCCGGTTTCCTTCCACGTTGTTCGCCTCAAGCCCGATTCATCAAGCGCGGCGGCCTCAGCCGTATCGAGATCCCGCGCGCCAATGAGGACTACCTGCCATTCAGGAGTCGGTGCAAATCCCGGGATTGAAGCGGCGAGTGATTTCCATGAATGCCCCGTGAGGGTCGCGATGGCCATTCCATCAAGGAACCCGCTCTCAGTCGTGTCCGGGGTGTTGAAGTCGGCATGTGCATCAAGCCAGCAGACTGCCGAGGGCCTTCCGGCAGATCGAAGGCCCGCGGTTACGCCGAGGGCGCTGAAGCAGTTGCCCGACAGCACGAGGGGAAAACTCCATTCCGAGCATGCCGCCTTGACGGCACTGGCAACGCCTCGCTGAAGATCGAAGCTGATTCCGGCCTCAGAGGTATCTGTGCCCTGAGGCTCGATTCTCGTGATACGTACGGTATGCCCGTTCGACTCGAGTCGCTCGGCCAGTCCCCAGTCGAGGAGACGCTGAGGGCCGGCACCCATCCGCTGAAGATGATGTCCGGAGTCGTATTCGACGAGAATGAGATCTATTTTCACCTTCGGCTTCCACGGACAGGGTGGGATTCGAACCCACGGTACGCTATGAACGTACACACACTTTCCAGGCGTGCGCCTTAAACCACTCGGCCACCTGTCCCTGCTGACGGCTGACTCTGCGCCGCCCTTTCTGCAGCTCTGCGTGGCGCGGAGCACCCTCTGCGCCTCTTTCTTACGGACAGGGAGAGATTCGAACTCTCGATACCCTTGCAGGTATGCCGGTTTTCGAGACCGGTGCCTTCAACCACTCGGCCACCTGTCCAACAGCTTTGAAAGTTAACCAAACAGGAGAAGCCGAATCAACGCCCTGTCACGCTACGGCGGAAATACTCTCCGCGGCGTTTCAGCGTTTCGCTTCGAAGAACTCCGTCAGCATCACCGCGCAGTCATCCTCGAGCAACCCGCCGTGCACTTCCGGAGTGTGGTTCAGCCGGGGATGCCTCAGCAGATCTTCGATCGATCCCGCCATGCCCGCCTTTTCATCCCATGCCCCGAAAACGACCCGCCTGAGCCGCGCCAGCACGATCGCCCCGGCGCACATCGCGCAGGGCTCGAGCGTCACGTACAAAGTGCAGTCGTCAAGTCGCCACCTGTCCAAAATCGAGCATGCCTCGCGGATCGCCAGGACCTCGGCATGCGCTGTCGCATCCTGATCCCTCACCGTCCGGTTGTTAGCCGCCGAAATAATCGTCGTGCCCTGAACTATCAGGGCACCTCTCGGCACCTCGTTCGGGCGAGTCGCATCATGCGCGATCGCTATCGCGTTCCGCATGAACTGCTCGTCGACGGCAAAGCGCGCCAGTTCCGGCGCGCCCGGGAACGGTGAAGTCAACCTTTACGACACCGCGCCGGCAGGCGCTCCGGAGCCGACTT
>JBBQZF010000203.1:0-5144 GCA_038208015.1 Gemmatimonadales bacterium | reverse complement strand
GACCGCGCGCGCTGGCTGGAGCTGGGCTTCCCGCAGGATCTGGCCGAGCAGGTCGCGTCGCTGCGTTTCCTGGTCTCGGCGCTCGATGTGATCGAGGTCGGTGGCGCAGGCAAGCTTCGATTCGCGAATATGGGACATCCTCACGCATTCGTGATCGGTGAGAGCGGAAAACCGGAACGGCTTCATGCGAACTCGCCTCCGCTCGGACTCTCCGATACCCTCCCGGTCGCAGGGTCGATGGCCTGGCAGAAGGGGACTCACCTGCTCGTCCTTTTTACCGACGGCATCGTCGATGCCCGAAACGCGGAGGGAGCGCGGATCGGTGAGAACGTGGTGCTCCAGCACATTGCGAAGAACCGGGCGAAGGCACCCGCAAAGATCGTCGAGTCGGTGTTCAACCTGCTTCGCGCGCACAGCGGAGACACGCCCAGCCCCGACGACCTCACGCTCCTCATCCTCAGAACCTGAGCTTGCGCGGATCGCGCGGAAGGCCGCCTGTCCTCAAGCGCTTCGGGCAGCACTTCCTCCACGACCAGGCAGTCCTTGCTGCGATCGCCGACGCAGCATCGCCCACTGCCGACGAGGTGATCGTCGAGATCGGCCCGGGAAGGGGAGCACTCACCGACCTGCTCGCCGTTCGCCCAAATCGCCTGATCGCAGTCGAGATAGACCGCGCGTTGTCCGGGTCGCTGCGGGAGAGGTACGCAGGCAACCCGAACGTGACGATAGTCGAGCAGGATGTGCTTCAGGTGGACATCGCCGCCCTCGCAGGGGGGCCGTTCGTCGTCGCCGGCAACGTCCCTTACTACATAACGACGCCGATTCTCTTCCATGTCCTGCAACCGCCGTATCCGCGGCACGCTGTGTTTCTCGTGCAGCGCGAAGTGGCGGAAAGAATCGTTGCCGGCCCGGGTTCAAAAACCTACGGGGCACTGAGCGCAAACGTGCAGGCTGTCGCGTCGGCCGAAATCATCAGGCTCGTGCCGCCCGGAGCCTTCCGTCCTCCACCAAAGGTCGATTCGGCGGTAGTGAGGGTCGTGCCACGCGCGGACCCCATTATCTCCACGGAGGAAGTAGCCTCCTACAGAGGATTCGTGCAGGCACTCTTCGGAATGCGGCGAAAGCAGATCGGGAATTCGCTGCGATCTGCGTCGCAGCTCACGGCAGACGCCGCGGCAGCCGTTTTATCGGGACTCGGAATGGATCCTACTGCGAGAGCGGAATCACTCTCCCCCGGCGAGCTCGCGACGCTGATGCGGGCGAGCCGCCGCTCCGGTTAGCGGTCGCGATTGGTGAGGGCGAAGGTCAGCGCTTCGAGCTCCATCGCCATGTTGACAGTGCGAAGCTCGACGTCGGCCGGCACCGTGAGCTGAGTCGGCGCAAAGCTGAGTATCGCCTTCGCGCCGGCACCCACCACCAAGTCGACGACATCCTGGGCATTTCCCGGCGGGACCGTGAGGACGACTATCTCGTATTCCCCGGCCGCAACATCTGCCTCGAGGCTCGTGGTATCCCTGACGGTGAGGCCGGCAAGGCGTGAGCCGACCCTGGCCCGATCGCTGTCGTAGACGCCGGTGACAATAAAGCCGCGGTCAGCGAAGCCGGCATACTGGGCCAACGCCGAGCCGATCTTCCCGGCGCCGACGATGCAGACGTTCCAGCTTCGGCCCAGACCCAGAATCTCGCGAATATGGGAGGAGAGCTCCGGCACCGAATATCCCAGGCCCCGCTTGCCGAAGGACCCGAAGAACGAAAGGTCCTTGCGCACCTGCGCCGAGGTGGTGCCGCCGAGTTTTGCGAGGTCGTCGCTCGAGGTCGTGAGGACACCGCGCTGCTCTGCCTTCTCGAGAAATCCGAGGTATATGGAAAGTCGCCTGACCGTTGATTCAGCTATCCTTTTCACGTCTGTATCGGGAGCTTGTGAATTTCTTCACAAGCTAGTCGCGCAGGCCTTGACGGGCAACAAATATTCGCTGTTCGGTTTCTGTTCTACCGCTTAGGTTGGGTACAATGGCAGTCCAGGTCACATCTGAGATCGGCAGGCTTCACGAAGTCCTCATTCATCCCCCTGGGGCTGAGCTCCTCGCCGTAACTCCTTCCACTCGGGCTGACTACCTCTACGACGACATAATGGAGGTCACTCGCGCCCAGCGGGAGCACCGGCGCTTCGTGGCCGTCCTCGAGCGGTTTGCTCGCGTGCACCACGTGCGCGACCTCCTGGCCGAGGTCCTCGCCGATGACGAAACGAGAAAGAGCTTCATCAAGGAGACGCTTGACATCATCCCGTCAGAGCCCCTCTCGCGGGAGCTGAACGAGATGAACCCGTTCGATCTCGTCCGCACGCTCATCGAGGGAAAGGAGGAAACCCCGGGCCAGCTCACGAGAACGCTAAATGAATGCGGCTACACGCTGCCGCCGCTTCCCAACCTGTTCTTCACCCGCGACGTCGCGATGGCGATAAACGACCACGTGATGATCGGCGCGATGCGCTACGGCGTGCGATGGACCGAAGAGCTGATAATGAAGGCGATCTTCAGGTACAATCCCCGGGTCGCAAACAAGGGGATTCTGTACGACGGGTCCCGCGAGCACCGGATGAATTACACGCTCGAGGGCGGCGACGTGCATCCGATCAGGAATGACGTCCTGATGATCGGCTTCAGCGAGCGCTCGAGTCCTGCCGCGATCGACAACCTCGCGAGTGTGCTGTTCGACAAGACTCCCGTCACCGACCTGATCATCGTGATAATGCCCGGTGAGGAAAGCGCGATCCACCTCGACATGATCTTCACCCAGATCGACCGCGAGCTTTGCGTCGTTCACCCGCCGCACTTCATGGGGCCCGAGCGGCTGCCGATCCTTCACTGGAAGAAGAGCACGAGCTCGATGAAGGAGATGCCGGGAATCTTTCATGCGCTCGAGGCGTGCGGCACGCCGATGGAGCCGGTTCTCTGCGGCGGCGAGCGGCGGATCGTGCAGGAAAGGGAACAGTGGTCGTCAGGGTGCAATTTCGTCGCGCTGCGTCCGGGGCTCGTCCTCTCCTATGCGCGCAACGAGGCGACACTTGCCGAAATGGAGAAAACCGGCTTCAAGGTCGTGACGGCTTCTGATTTCCTCGAGGACGAATCTCTTATCGGCGAGAGCGATCGGGCGGTAATCACTTTTGAAGGGGCGGAGCTGGTTCGCGGCGGTGGTGGTCCGCGCTGCATGACCTGCCCGATTTCGAGGGACGACCCCTGGACGTGACGTACGGCGGAATAAGCCGGAGGGAGCAGACGACTCTCCTGAGCGAGAAGGCGGCGAAGTATCTCGCTACCGGCCCGGCCGATGTGGTCGACCTGATCGGCCACGTCTGCAATCTTCCAGGCGCGCCAAGGATAGTCGCCGAGCACATGGCGCAGGTGATCTTTTCTGGTCGGCCGGAATTCGAGATCGACGGAGGCGGAAGATGGTCGCTTGCGCCCCGAGCCCCGATGCCTGTTGTGGCCGCGATTCCCGGGCCTTCTCACATCGGGGCGCTCTCCTACGTTGTCGTCGATGTCGAGACAACCGGAGGAAGGTTTCCCCTGCACCGGGTCACCGAGTTCGCAGCGGTAATCGTAAAAAACGGCGAGATATCAGAGGTGTTCGAGACGCTCGTGAATCCAGAGCGGCCGATTCCTCCGTTCGTTTCGCGGTTGACGCGAATCACCTGGGACATGGTGAAGCACAAGCCGAACTTCAGGGGAATCGCTCCCCGTGTTCTCGATCTTCTCGAGGGAAATGTGTTCGCGGCGCACAATGCGGCGTTCGACTGGAGCTTTGTCGCGGATGAAGTGCGCCGTGCTACCGGAGCTGAGCTGGTCGGGCGCCAGGTGTGCACGGTCCGGCTCGCGCGCCAGCTCCTTCCTCATCTTCCGCGAAGGTCGCTCGACTATGTGGCGAGTCATTACGGAGTGGAGATCCCGCAGCGGCATCGCGCTGGAGGAGATGCGCTCGCCACGGCGCACTGTCTCATCAGGCTGCTCGACGATGCTGCGCAGCGCGGTTGCAGCACGTGGGAGGATCTCGACAACCTCATGCGCAAGCGGAAGCCGAAGAAGAGGAAGAAGCGCCGGAGCGCGCTCCCGTCTCCCGTAACGAAGGACACGACCGCGTGAACCCGACTCCGCTTGTTCAGACGCGACGCCTTGGAAACCTCACCATCCATGCGCTCCAGGCCGGCGGGCAGAAGCTCGATGGAGGCGCGATGTTCGGTGTCGTCCCGAAGCCGCTGTGGGAAAAACGGATTCCCGCTGACGAGCGCAACCGCATCCAGCTCGGCATGCGCTGCCTCCTTGTCGAGCATCCATCGGGTCTCGTTCTCATTGACACCGGCGCGGGCAACAAGGAAGAACAGAAGTTCAAGGACATCTACGGCATCGAGAATGAAGGTGCCGAGGGTCGCACATCGCTAGAGGACGCTCTGCGCCAGGTGGGAGCGACACCGGATGACGTCTCGATAGTCATCAACACTCACCTTCATTTCGATCACGCCGGCGGCAACACCTATCACGACGAGCGCGGCGAGGTTCAGATCTCCTTTCCAAAGGCGCGCTACATCGTCAAACGGGGTGAGTACGATTACGCGACCCATCCCAACGAGCGAACCGCGGCGAGCTACTTCGAGCGGAACTACGCGCCAATCGTCAGGGCCCACAAGTTCGAGTTCGTGGTGCGGGAGAAGGAGATAGTGAAGGGGATCCGCGTCGTGCCGACCCCCGGCCACACGCCGTTTCACCAGAGCGTGATGATCGATTCAGGCGGCGAGCGCGCGTTTTTCCTGGCCGACATGTGCCCGACGAGCGCGCACGTGCCGCTGCCGTGGATAATGGGCTACGACGTCGAGCCCCTGGTGACGCTCGAGACGAAGCGCCGCATCTTCCATCAGGCAGAAGCGGAGGGCTGGCTGCTCGTCTTCGAGCACGACGCGACAGTTCCGTGGGGCAACGTCGAGCATGACGGCAAGGGATACAGGTTCAAGCCAGTCCCTGCCGGGCAATGACGTTGCGTCCGGCCCTCAAGTCGTTTACAATTCAAGAGTTACAATACGACAAGCAGCCGGCCCGGGCGGGCCGGCTCACCCTTTGGCCCTCGTCACGATGACGGGGAGTGCTGCAGGAGTT